>JBCCHX010000006.1:0-148138 GCA_039028535.1 Cyanobacteria bacterium P01_B01_bin.77 | reverse complement strand
GCACATTTGTAGCGTTGAGTTCCTTTGCTGGTTTTACCGTGCTTGTGAGTCTTAGAATGGTCGCAATAGGGGCAATCCATTGGTTTCGGGTAGATAGCATCCCTTTATATGACGTTTCCCACACTTCTTTGGTTCACGACCGCTTTTCGGACGTGCACGTGAGCTTTACAACACCATGAACAGCAATGTTCGCAAGGAAGCTGATCACCTCTTAAGTCGATGCGGTGGTGAATTGTTCGGCAAGATTCCAATCAATGCACCCGTTAAGTTACAGGATTTTCAGTTGCAGTGGGCTTAAAATCTGCAATATCAAACAAAGGTAAACAACTATGTCTATATGCGTGGCTCTGATCGCCCATGACAGCAAAAAAGACGATATCGTTGCCCTCGCCCAAAAATATCGTTCTATCCTCGCTCGCTATCACCTGATCGCTACCGACGACACCGGACAATGGATTGAATCAGCCACTGGCCTAACGATTGAACGGCTGGCCTCTGGTGCTCAAGGGGGTGAACTGCAAATTGCCGCTCGGGTTGTTTCCGGTGAAGTTGCGGGTGTTATCTTCCTGATGGATTCCCTCAGCTCCCAACCCCATGACCCGGATGATCAGGCTTTGCTAAGGGTTTGTAACCTTTACGATGTTCCCCTCGCCACTAATGTTGCTACTGCTGAACTATCTATTCAGGGTGTCGCCAAGCGACGAGAAGCCTACTTGATCTTTAATCCAGTGGCGGGTCAGGGCAACCCCGATCGCGATTTAGCCATGATTCGTCAAATCCTGGAACCTCAGGTCAATCTCCACACCATTTTTACTCAGCCTGATATTGATCCTGTTGAGCAGGCCAAAGAGGCTGTTGCTGCTCTCCAAAATGACGACGAACCCGGCTGTATTATTGCCTCAGGAGGAGATGGTACGGTATCTGCGATCGCAGGGGTCACCATAGAAACCGGCATTCCCTTAGGCATCATTCCCCGAGGAACCGCCAACGCCTTTGCCGTGGCCTTGGGCTTACCGACCGATCTCAAACAAGCGTGTGAAACCATTGTCGCTGGGAATACACGCATGGTGGACGCCGCCTATTGCAACGATATTCCCATGGTGTTGTTGGCTGGTGTGGGGTTTGAAGCTGGGATGGTGAGTAATGCCAATCGAGAATTTAAAAATAACTTTGGCACCCTTGCCTATATTTTCTCCGCCGCACAACAGTTTTTTACTCAGGAGGATTTCAATGTCAAAATTGAGCTGAATGATCAGGTTTTAGAGTTTAAGACGGGAGCCGTAACCGTGGCTAATGCCGCCCCACCCACATCGATCATGGCCCAGGGTTTTGGTGCAGTCATTCCCAATGATGGTTTGCTAGACGTTACGATTCCCATTTCTAATACCTTACTTGAGGACATTAATACATCGGCAAACCTGTTGGTTTCTGCTTTGTCAAAATCTCAAATTGAAGGAAATAATCTAGTCTGTCTGCGGACCAACCGCCTTACCCTAACCACCGACCCGTCTCAGACACTTGTGGTAGATGGTGAAATCTTGGAAGCCAATCCGATTGAATTTACTTGCATTCCCAATGGGTTAACAATTTTATCTCCACTATCAACGATTTAGCGATGTAGCCTATCAGTCGCATCTCAAAATAAAAGACTCCTAAAATTCCATTGGGGATCAGGCCATATTATGGCATGGAGTCATTGAGATTAGTTTATTTACTCGACTAAGTGCATTCGTTTTGCTTATTTATGGCTACGTTTGCATGTTGTTCTAGTTCAGAGTGACTAGAATGATAATTTGTTACCTATGGAGCATTAATCTCAGATAAGCTTGAATCTTTGCTAACGATTTGTTGCACTTTCAGCAAGTATGCTAGCTCAGCTCTTGCATCTGTGTTGGTCATAAGGCATCAACCCACGTCGGGTTCAAAACCCAACGCTAATTGAGGGCTGTCCACTAAAGGGACAGTTTGGCTATGACTCTCTATATCTGGAGCTTTCAGCGATCTTCAACCCCTTTAGCTCATATCTTGCACTAAGATTGGCTGTGTCACTGAGACCCGCGCTGGGTTCAAAACCCTAGGCGGGCTGGCGCTTCTCCACCAAGTGCAAGATGTGAGCTAGGGCTGATGTAACGACCTTGTTATTTAGTTTATATGTGACTCAATGAACTGAACTCTTGGTTTTAAGAGCGGATAGAGGCTCTGTACAAGGTTGTTCTCTAGTTAGGCTTAAGTATTACTAAGTTTTTTGAGGTTTCTGTTTCACCTCGAATAATAAAAAATACCATTTCTGTAGAGCCCAGTGGTTGTCTTTTCATTCAGAGTATTGCCCTATGCCACAAACTCTCGTTCGTTATTCTAAAGTGATTGAGATCGTTGGCGACATCATGCGGGTTCAAGTACCTGAGAGTGCTTATCTAAAAGATACTGGACCGCGCCATGGCGATTTAGCCGTGGTTGAAACCAGCGGTGAAGATAGCCTTTCCTTAGCCCAGGTTATCAACATCAAATATGATACGGTTGCTCTCCAGGTGTTTGGTGGCACAAAAGGTGTGGCAACAAACTCATCTGTTCGATTTTTAGGTCATCCGATGGAGGCTACCTATTCCGACAATATTCTAGGTCGGGTATTTCGTGGGACAGGAGAACCCATTGATGGCAGACCCGATCTATCGCAGGATGCTAAGGTGCCCATTGGTGGCCCGTCGGTGAATCCCATGCGACGGGTGCTGGCATCTAAGATGATCCGCACCGATGTACCGATGATTGATGTGTTCAATTGTCTGGTGGAAAGTCAAAAGATTCCTATTTTTTCCGTTGCTGGCGAACCGTTTAACCCGTTCCTAGCGCGCATTGGTATTCAGGCAGATGCAGACATTGTGGTCTTTGGCGGACTCGGCCTCATTTTTGATGATTATCACTTTTTTCGTACCACATTTGAGAATGCCGGTGTGTTCTCTCGCACGGTGATGTTTGTTAACCTGGCCTCCGACCCAATTGTGGAACGCACCCTGATCCCCGATATGGCCCTGGCGGTAGCGGAGCGGTTTGCGGTGGAACAGGGCAAACGCGTCCTGGTGTTGCTAACGGATATGACCGCCTATGCCGATGCCCTTAAGGAGATCGGTATTGCCATGGATCAGGTACCGTCAAATCGCGGCTATATGGGCGATCTATACTCCCAGCTAGCTCGTCGCTATGAGAAAGCCTGTGACTATGCCCAGGGCGGTTCAGTGACAATTCTCACGGTGACAACAATGCCTGGGGATGATGTCACCCATCCCGTTCCAGACAATACTGGCTACATTACTGAGGGGCAGTTTTATCTCCACGATGGGGTGATTGATCCGTTTGGGTCGTTGTCACGGCTCAAGCAGCATGTCATCGGTAAGGTGACTCGGGAAGATCATAGTCAGATTATGAATACGATGGTTCGTTTTTATTCAAGTGCCAAAGATGCAGAGCAAAAGCAAGCGATGGCGTTTGAGCTGTCTGATTTTGACCATAAGCTGTTGAAATTTGGTGAGCTGTTTAAGCAGCGCTTTATGGATATTAATGTGTCTATTCCCCTTGAGCAGGCACTTGATCTGGGTTGGAAAACGTTAGCCGAGTGCTTTGAGTCCCAAGAACTGTTGATGAAACAGGCACTGATTGATAAGTACTTCCCAAAAGAGCTTCAGCCATAGGAGGCGATAATGGCGAGGCTGGCATTAAATAAGGCGTCTCTCACCAAACTTCAGCGACAGCTTAAAACCTATAAAGATGTCTTGCCATCGCTCGACCTGAAACGACGTCAGCTCCTGGCTGAACAGGCCAAGGCTAAACGGAGACTGATGGTAATTCGTCAGCAGCTAGAAGGGTTAGAACCTATGATTGCTAGCGATCTATTGATGTTAGCCAATCAGGAAGTGGATCTGGCTGATATTTTCAGGGTTGTTGGGGTTCATATAGTAGACGAAAATGTCATGGGCACTCGTCTGCCTAAGCTGGACACGTTTGATATTGAAGTGCGCAACTATGCGTTGTTGGGCAGACCTCACTGGGTTGAGCGGGTGGTGGATGTCCTAAAAACAGCGGTGGAGTTACGTCTGCAGCTACAGGTGGCTGAGCAACGACAAACATTGCTCAACCAGGCGGCTCAAAAGATCACCCAGCGGGTCAACCTGTTTGATAAAGTGCTGATCCCAAGAGCCCAGGCAAATATCAAGAAAATCCAGATCTATCTGTCGGATGCGGAACGGGCAGCGGTGGTAAATTCAAAAATTGCCAAGCGGAAGAAGGGGGCAGCTGCATGAGTATTGTGCCTTTGAGCAAAGTTACCCTGTGTGGGTTAAGTGACGATCAAGAGACGGTGCTTGAAGGTCTGCAGCAGCTGGGATGCCTACATCTAATCCCGCTACAGTCACCCCCTCAAGAATCGGAAACAGCTCTATTTGTACGGGATGAAGATGCCCATGAAGCCTTGCTACATCTAATGGATGTACGGCGTAGACGACACCAGGTTTTGGATAATGTGGATTTTGACTTTGACCAGGTGTTAGCGGTGGCTCTAGCCAATAAACAAAACCGTCGAGAGGCGGAGGACAGGCGATATTTTTTAGCAAATCGGATCCGGAATTTAGAGCCCTGGGGAGACTTTACCCTACCCGATATTGAACAGCTGGGGGGCTACCGACTCTGGTTTTATCGGGTGCCCTACTCCAAGATGAAATCTCTCCAGGAGCTGGAATGGCCCTGGCAACAGGTCGCAACCGATCATCGATTTGCTTATGTTGTGGTCATTTCTAAACAGGAGCCCCCTGCTGATGCTTTGCCGGTTGCACGCACTTACACAGGGGCTGTGCCGCTAACAGATTTAAAGCATGAGCTCCAGCGGGTCGAGATCCGGCTAGAAGACTTGGATGCTGAACATGAGGCCCTGAGCCGCTGGATTCATTTATTCTCTAAAAACCTGGCGCGGGCTGACGATCAGGCTGCGATTCAGTATGCGGGTACTCAAACCCGTCAGGAAGTTGGCATCTTTATGGTCCAAGGCTGGCTGCCGGTTCAAGATTTGGAATCTTTGGAGACGTTTGCACAACAACAGGAACTGGCACTCCTGGTTGAACCGGCCCGCCCTGACGATGCTCCGCCCACGCTGATGGATAATCCGCCTGGTTTGAGCGGTGGGCAAGATTTGGTTAGTTTTTACCAAACACCTGGCTACCGTAGCTGGGATCCGTCGATTGCGGTTTTCTTCTCGTTTGCCGTTTTCTTTGCGATGATTCTCTCGGATGCTGGCTATGCTTTGGTGCTAGCGGTGATTGTGGCTTGTTATTGGCAGCCGATGGGGAGCAGTGATGGCGGTCAACATTTCCGGATCCTATCGGTGATGGGATTAGTTGCGGCCATTGTCTATGGTGTCTTGGTGGGTAGCTATTTTGGGGCCGGTCCCGAACAGGTCCCTCGCATCGGGTCATTGCTCACCCGGCTGCAGGTACTCAATATCAACAATTACGATGCCATGATGCAGCTTGCGATCGCAGTCGGCTGTCTGCATATTACCTTTGCTAACATCGTTGCTGCTATCGGTGCCGGTGGGTTTGCTGGCAAGGCAAAACCATTGGGTTGGATTGTTGTCATTGGTGGCGGTCTAGCGCTGGGGCTGGGAGGGGCAGCTAGGCATAACCTGGGCGTTGGCTTACTGGTGGGCGGTTTCTTAGTTATCTTTTTAGGGGGCTTTTTTGGTAGCCGTCAGAAGAATTTGCTCTTACGGCTAGTGGCCGGTCTGGGCTCAATGAGCCAAATCTCCAAACTGTTTGGCGATATTATGAGCTATCTACGACTATTCGCGTTAGGATTAGCCAGTGCTTCCTTGGCGTTAACCTTTAACCAGCTGGCCCACCAGGTCTATCAGTCAGTGCCGGGGTTAGGGTTGTTGCTCAGCATTCTCATTCTGTTACTGGGCCATGGCATTAATTTGGCCCTGGGTATCATCAGCGGCTTTGTCCATGGTTTGCGGTTGAATTTTATTGAGTTCTTTAATTGGGGTATCACCGATGAAGGATACCCCTTTCAGGCATTTGCAAAAAAGGAGAGTAATCCGTGAACGAATTTCTCAGTCTCCTGGGGTGGATAGGCATCTACGCTCCCGTTTCACTGGGGGCGATTGGCAGCGCCCTGGGCTGTAAAATTGCTGGTCAGGCGGCCATTGGGGCCATGCTGGAGGTCAAGGGGGGATATGGTCGCTTTGTCGGCCTCTCAGCCTTGCCGTCTTCCATGTCAATTTATGGCATCGTTGTGCTGTTTTCATTGAACCGTCTGGTGACCATAGACAATGCCGCCGGGTTATTTAGCATTGGTGTGGGTTCTGGACTGGCGTTTTTGCTATCGGCGGTTTATCAAGGTCAGGCCTGTGCATCTGCGATCGCAGGGGCCAAAGCCAAACCTGAAATCTTTGGGCTTTCCCTGGCACCTGCTGCCATCATTGAGGGTTTCGCCGTGTTTGCCTTTGTCTTCGCGCTGGTGGCGGCGGGTAGCCTGCCATAGGTGAAAATCACACAAAAGGGGGAAATGTAACCGTGCGCAACAATAAACTGCATCGAGCCGATCTGCCAGCTGCCCACGGGGTTGACGCCCTCGTTGCCCGGCTGCGGGATGAAGGCGTCGCCGATGGTCGAGCCCAGGGTGAGCAAATTGTCAAAGATGCCCAACTCCGAGCCGAGCTGATTATCAAACAGGCCCATGACAAAGCCAACGAGATGCTGACTGAGGCCAGGCAAGAGGCCGAGAGTCTAGAAAAAGCAGGCCAGCAAGCGCTAGAAGTCGCTGCCCGCGATGCCATGCTCTCCCTCAAACTGGAGCTGAGCCAGCGATTTACCGGAGAAGTGCGTCGCTTAGTGGGTATCGAAGTACAAAAACCAGAACTCCTGCAGCGACTCATCCTAGAAATAGCGGGTCGGGCCAAAGAAGAGATTGACGGTGCTAAATCCGTGGAGATCCTGTTGCCTCGGAATGTAACCGGGTTTGAGGAACTCAGCCGTAATCCTGAGGAACTAGAACAGGGCATCCTGACCCACTTTATCCGTTTAATTAATCAAGACCCCCTGCGAGAAGGCATCACCTTTGGGGTGGCCAGCGATAATCAAGGGGGGCTGAGAATCCGGCTGGTGGATCAAGAAGTTGTTCTAGACATTAGCGATCGCGCCATTGCTGACGTACTGCTCCAGTATCTCCAACCCCGTTTTCGCGCACTGCTAGAAGGCATTGTTAAATAGATATCACCATGTTCAAAGCCAATCAGTACGTTACCCTGATGGCAAGTCTGCCCCATCTTGGTGAGCTTTTTGAAGCGCAGCAGACACCGCTGTCGCGATTTAAACTAGAAGCCCGTCTGAAGATGCTGAGCGAGGAAGACACCGCACGCTTGCAACAAATACAGTCCTTAATTCGTTGGAACCATCTGCCCATATCCCGCACAGATGCCGAAATTATAGCGGCCGCTGAGCAGTTCTTTCAGCAGGTCAAAAACCCCATCCTGCGAGAAATTGTCGCGTTTCGCCTGGAGCTACATACAATAGTCGCCGCCCTCCGCCGTCGTCAACGAGGCGAGAAATCTGCGCCAGGAAAGCCCTGGGGATATGGTCGCTGGGTCCAGCACATCGAACGCCACTGGACAGAACCCGCCTTTCGACTGCAGGGAAGTTTTCCCTGGCTGCTAGAGGCCCAACAGCTCTTACATGACGATGAATCAGTGGCGTTGGAACGTTTGTTATTTAGCTATGTTTGGAATCGATTAGGCCAGCTAGGAGCCGATCACTACTTCGATTTTGAAGCCGTGGTGATTTATGTCCTGCGGTGGGACCTGATTGACCGCTGGGTTCGATACGATGGCCCGTCGGCTGTAGAGCGATTTAAGCAACTGGTGGACGCTGGGATGGGCGAGTTTGATCAGCTATTTGCACGAGGAGAGTTCAATGTCTGAAATGTATGAGCCAGCCAGGGTTGTTGCCGTTCAAGAAGATATTGTCACCATTAAAATGGTCCCCACGGACGGGCGACCCTTGACCAAGAATGAAGTGGTCTACATTTCCCCCCAGCGACAGAGTGCAGGTCGCACTGAGCAGCTCAAAGCAGAAGTGCTGCGGGTACGGGGATATGAGGCAGATGCCCAGGTTTTTGAAAGTACACGAGGCGTAGGGATTGGAGATCCTGTGGTGCAAACGGGGCAGCTACTCTCGGTGAGCTTAGGGCCGGGGTTACTCGGCCAGGTCTATGACGGTCTCCAAAATCCCCTCGACCTGTTGGCGGTGTCCTACGGTACGTTTCTCCCTCGGGGTGTCGATGTTAAGGCCCTGGATGAAAACAAAAAATGGTCATTTGTGCCCACCGTACAATTAGGCACTCGACTAAAGGCTGGAGATACGCTGGGCACGGTTCAAGAAGGTCGATTTCGCCATAAAATTATGGTCCCCTTCAATCAGCCAGGGGAGGTAGACTTAATCTGGATTCAACAGGGAAGTTTCACCGTGAACACGCCGATCGCCCGCATCCGAGAGGCCAGCGGTCGAGAGCATACCCTGGACATGACTCAACAATGGCCCGTACGGCGCGCCCTGCCGCAGCGACTGCTGACGAAACGATGCTCAGAAAGGCTTTACCCCGACGAACCGTTGATGACAACCCAGCGGATTATCGATACGTTTTTCCCCATTGCCCGTGGCGGAACCGCCTGTATTCCAGGGCCGTTTGGAGCGGGTAAAACTGTCCTGCAGCACACCCTGTCTCGATATGCTGATGTTGATATTGTGCTGGTGGTAGCCTGTGGTGAACGAGCCGGTGAGGTGGTCGAAACCATTACCGAATTTCCGAAACTAAAAGATCCCAAGACGGGGTCTTCGCTGATGGAGCGCACCATCATTATTTGCAACACATCATCCATGCCAGTGGCCTCCCGAGAGGCGTCCATCTATACCGGTATTACCCTAGGCGAATACTACCGTCAGATGGGATACGATGTTCTCCTACTGGCCGATTCCACCTCTCGCTGGGCTCAGGCTATGCGAGAAACCTCAGGGAGAATGGAAGAAATCCCCGGTGAGGAAGCCTTTCCAGCCTATTTAGACTCGTCCATTAAGGGCGTATACGAGCGCTCCGGTGTAATACGCACCAACGATGGCAGCGTTGGCAGCCTGACCATGGTGGGCACTGTTTCTCCAGCGGGCGGCAACTTCGAAGAACCGGTCACCCAATCCACCATGAGCACCGTTAAAACCTTTTTAGGTCTTAGCTATGATCGGGCATACAAGCGGTTTTATCCCGCCATCGATCCGTTAATTTCCTGGTCGCGCTATCTGCCTCAGCTGACGTCATGGCTCAAAAAAGAGATTGCCCCTGACTGGGTTGACCGGGTCCAGGCCATGAATAGTCTCTTAAAACAAGGGGATGGTATTTATCAGATGATGCAGGTCACGGGGGAAGATGGAATTACCCTAGATGACTATGTGGCGTACCAAAAATCCTTATTCTTAGATATGGTGTATCTACAGCAGGATGCCTTTGATGCGGTTGATTCCAGCACGTCGCTAGCACGGCAAAAAGAGAGCTTTGATCTAGTCAACGACCTGGTGACCAGGCACTATCATTTTGAAGATAAGCCAGCCGCCCGAGATTATTTTACTCACCTGACCGGACTGTGTAAGAACCTCAACTATTCTCAAAAAAAATCCCCTGAATATGCCGACTATTTGCAGCAAATTCATCATCTCGCTGACGCCGTTACCCTCAGTGAGCTTTCACAATTAGAGTGATCTGCCGTTTTCCAATCAACTCCCTTAATAGGGTTGAAGAAGTTTATTGCGAATTATCTTCCACAAAGGCTTGCACATTGCGTTGATACTGATAAACAGATTGCTCTAAATCTTTTGCAATCGCTCCCACCGAAAAGTAGGGAGACTTAAACGATCGCTGCTGTTGTTCGCAGACGTAAATATCTTCCGCCATAAAGTCACCTGAGGCCAGTGGATCATCTGGATTGCCTGTCCTGTACTTGTCACCTTTAAAGTTCTTGAAAAAATTCCATGACTTCCACTCCTGAGCCATAAATTGCCAGTCTGAAACCGGCATCACTTTGGTGCGCAGCTCTACAATAGACTTTTCGGGAGCCACTGGAATCACATAAAAGGTGCTCCAGCTTGATTCAGTCTCGCTTAGCCCCAAATTAGGAAATAGCATCGGCACATAGGCTCCGATTTTATCTTTGGGAATATGGTCAATCAGGGGCAAGGGCGAATTGTTTTCAATCCCATCTAGATAGTCAGCTGAGAGTGGCTCAAAAAAGTGAAAATGATGACCTGCAAATCCCGTTTTTTGTTGTCGATGGGCATACATGTATAGCGTTTCAGAATGGAGATGGGGCACTAAAATATTGTTGAGCCCAGCTTGAATAGTAATATAGTCACCCGGATCAATGAGATCTTCAACAAAGCCTGCCATCTGCCAGGTGCGACTAAAGATAGCTTCCATTTCTCGATCAAACCATGATTGAGATGTGTAAGCTTCAACGGGTAGTACAGGCATTTGGTTAGCCATTATTGTCATTGGTTTTTCCTCTCTTTGAAAACGCCAGATCTGACTCTTTAATTGGTACCGGAAACGCTAGGAAAGAACATCACTAAGCTGAACGCAACCCAAGTAATTAAGATCAACCAATACAGAATAGGGTTGTTTTTGCGATAAATGGTTTCGGTAAAATAGGTTGCTCCGGTCAAGAAATCAGGGATAATCCAGTACAGCGAAAAAACGCCCCAAATCCACTGCCAATTGAGGACAGTAGCCGCATAGACAATCAGTAACCCGATAATGGTACGCCATTTTATCTTTTCCACATCCGTGGGGGTGCATGATTATTAGCATCACCAGAAGAATTCGGCCATTTAATATTTTTAAGTGCCATGACAATAGACTCTATGAACGCTTTAGCTAAGTCCTTTCAACAAAGTGCGATAGGTCAGGATTGCCGCATCATTACGGGCAAGGTCACCACTGTTAACCGCAGACCAAGCAGCCCAGATTAAGGCATCCATCACCACAGTTACCCAGGCATTAGGAACTTCTGGGGCAATTACGCCATCTTGTTTGAGGAGGATAGACTTTGAAGCCGTCTGTCACGTAGAAGAAGCACTGCCAAAAACGGGCCACCTCCCACAACGGTGAAAAGGTCTCAGCGCTATGATCACCGACTACGCATCTTAGAATGCCCGGTCTAAAGTGTTCTACGACGGTCCAGATCCAGACTTTGTTTGTCTTGGTGCGCGTTCCCTTGCTGAGGAAACCTCAGCGGGGTCGCACCGCTTTTTGAGCCCACAAAGGTTTGCAGTTCATCGAGTTCAGCAACGTTCAGGATCTCCTCAGGAGCATCGGCATCGGGGAGCAACTCACCCACCTGCTTCCCCCAGTGAATGACGGCGGTGTGATGCACTCCGATCATCCGCTCAATGCGCCCTGAATCCAGTGCCATTGACCACCATCTTCAGACACAGCTCTCGGAACTCATCACGATTGCCCAAGTGAGTTTGAGGATTCTCGACAAACTGACGGCCACACTCGATGCAGACATGGTTTTGTTGGCCACGTCTCTGGCCATTCTTACGAATGTGGTCAGAGTGGCATTCGGGACACTGCATATGACCTCTCCTATCAGACGGCCCTTCTAGTATATTTCATCCCTTATTTATGAACGCCCCAAAAATTGTATCTGCATAGACTTTCCATGGAACGTCTATGAGCCCAAAGTATAGAATTCAGTTGAATCTTTATGTCTCAGTAAACGATTTTCAACATACCTGAGCAAGTATGCCTGCAATCAGATGATTTTATCAGGATGAATCGCTATCCTTAGAGCTTAAGTACACAGTTGCTCTATAGTTGCTCTCTAGTGAAACTATCGCTACGGTCGCTGATTGCTATTCCTCTCATTGCGCAGGTCGTTGTTATCACAGCGATCACGGGATGGCTAACCCATCGCAACGATCAAGCCGCCATCGAAGAGCTAGCCTATCAGCTACTGACTGAAACTGGAGAACATTTTGAGCACAAACTAGAAACCTACACAGCCATCCCGCCCTTAATTACCCAGGCGAATCTGGATAGCTTAGAACTACAGCAATTAGATCTGCGCGATCTCAAAAGTTGGCTGCCTCACTTATTCCGTCAAATTCAACGATTTCCAGATGTCACTTATATCTACTACGGTCATACCGACGGTCGATATGTAGAACTCCGACGACTCCCCCATGGGAATTTAAAGTTTGCCCTCAAAGACGGGACCAAAAGCGAAGAGGTTCGGATTTTCTCAGTCGATAGCGATGGCAGTCTACAGTCTGCCGTAACCCCAAAGACACCGTATAACCCACGCCAACGCCCTTGGTATAAAGTGGCACAAAAGAATAACCAGGCACAATGGACACATGTATATGACTTTGAAGATCCCTCACCCACATTGGGATTGAGCTTTGTACGGTCCTATATTGATGCTGACAATCAATTCCAAGGAGTCTTGGGAGCAGATTTTACCCTTGAGGCCATAGAACAATTTATAGAACATGTTCAAACCAGCCACACTAGTACCATATTTCTTATGGATACCGATGGCAAAATCCTGGCAAGCTCCGCAGGACAGTCATCATTTCGAAAGCAGACATCTTCGCCATCAGCCCAACAGCAACAGCAACAGTCCCTAGTTCAGACAATCGTTGACCACATACTCCAAACAGACGGACATAATAAACCACTGCAAAATGCTGATCATTTTAGACTGCGTATTCAAAACGTTACTTATTGGGTACAAATCACGCCGTTTGGTGATGACTATGGCCTGAGGTGGTTGGGGGTCTCCCTCCTACCGGAAGCGAGTTTTACGGAACAACTTCGGACCAATAGTCAAAATACTCTCCTGCTGTGTCTTTTGGCGATGGGAATTTCCAGCGGGCTCAGTTTGATGATAGCTCGGTGGATTAATCGCCCCATACAACAGCTGGGAGTAGCGACTCAAGCGTTAGTCAAAGGTGATACATCCCAATGTATTTTGCCGTCTTTTGTGCAAGAGCTGGACCTACTGATCAAGAGTTTTAATCAGATGGGAGGGGATTTGAGCGAGTCGAGATCGCAACTCAAACTCTATTCCCAACACCTAGAAGACCTCGTCGAGCAGCGAACCCAAGCCCTACGCCAATCAGAAGAGACCTTTGCCAAAGCGTTTCAAGCCAGTCCCAACGCAATTACCTTAAGTACGCTAGATGAAGGTCGCTACATCAAGGTCAACGATCGGTTTGTTGAACTGCTGGGTATCCCTAGAGAAAACATTATTGGATATACCAGCACAGAGTTAAACATTTGGATAGAACCAAACACTCGTGCTGTCTTTAAAAGAGAAGTAGAACAGGGCCAATTACGCAATCAGGAATGGACCGTCCAAAACTCGGCAGGAGAGGTTAAAACAGTCCTACTATCGGCTGACATTATTCACTTTCAAAAACAAGCCTGTGTTCTTATGATTGCCAATGATATTGGCGATCGCATTGCTGAACAGGAAAAATTACGTCAGAGTGAAGAACGCTGGCAATTGGCGCTACAGGGCAATAATGATGGAATTTGGGACTGGAATATTGCCGCTGATCAAATTTTTTATTCGGTTCGCTGGAAAAATATGCTGGGCTATGATGACAGTGAAATTAAGCATCACAAAAGTGAGTGGGAAAGTCGTCTCCATCCAGAAGATCGAGACCGTGTTTTACAAGCAACCCAAGCCCATCTAGACCAGCATACGCCTTTCTTTATAGAAGAATATCGGCTGCGCTGTAAGGATGGTCAATATAAGTGGGTATTGGATCGCGGTCAGGCACTGTGGGATGCCGATGGCAATCCCATTCGCATGGTTGGCTCCCATACGGATATTAGCGATCGCAAACGTAACGAAGCCATCATTCAAAGACAAGAGCAATTTCTACGGAGCATTTACAATGGCGTAGAAGCAGGAATTTTTGTGATCGACGTCCTTGGATATCGACGATTTCGCTACATTGACTCCAATGCTGCCATTAAGCGCATGACAGACATCTGTCCTACGGACCTGGTCAATGCCACTCCCGAAGAACTCTTCTCCCCCGATACTGCCGTTGACCTGATCGACAAATATCAGCGCTGTATCGATCAAGGCAAACCCTCAACATTTGAAGAAGAACACCTGATCAACAAGCAATCGAACTGGTGGCTGACCACCTTAACCCCCCTAAACGATCATCAAGGACGCCCTTACCGAATCATCAGCACTACACTAAACATTACGAAACGCAAGACAACTGAAGAGGAATTGGCCCACCAGAATATTGCCCTAGAAACTGCGATACAAGCTGCAGAACAAGCCAGTCGGGTCAAAGGTGAGTTTCTGACCAACATGAGTCACGAGCTACGCACCCCCCTTAACGCCATTCTTGGCTTTGCTCAGCTGATGCAGCGCTCCCTAAAATACAATCCCGACCGTTTTCAGCAAGACTCTGCAAAACACCTACAAGTCATTCAAACCAGCGGCGACCATCTACTCACCCTGATTAACGACGTGCTGGATATGGCAAAGATCGAAGCAGGACAGATGAGTCTCAATCTTCAGCCCTTCAATCTCCACCAGTTGCTACAGTCCGTGGAAGCTATGTTCCAACCCAAAGCTCAAGAAAAAGGTCTTTTACTCAAGTATGACTATGCTCCCGAGGTTCCTCAATATGTGATAACCGATGCCGCCAAACTACGTCAAATCTTGATCAATCTACTGGGAAATGCTGTCAAATTCACTCACCATGGTCAAATTCACCTCAGAGTTAAGGGTCAACAACAACTCCACATTGAAGTAGAAGACACCGGTCAAGGCATCGCTCCTCACCACTTAGCTCGCCTCTTCGATGCCTTTTACCAAACCGAGTCCGGACAAGAGCAAGCAGGCACAGGGCTAGGACTCGCCATCAGCAAAACCTATGTTGAACTGCTGGGGGGAATTCTATCGGTCCATAGCAGCCCAAACCAGGGCAGCCATTTTCGCTTTACGCTGCCCGTCACCCCCATCGAGACACTGGACAATCAGAATAATGATACATACCCTACCGTGATTCGTCTCGCCCCCCAGCAGCCCAGCTATCGTATTTTGGTTGTCGAAGATAAATGGGCCAGTCGTACACTACTCGTTAACTTGCTAGAAACGGCTGGCTTTGACGTGCGAGCAGCCGCCAATGGTGAAGCCGCCATAGACATTTGGCAAACATGGCATCCCCACCTCATTTGGATGGACATGCGCATGCCGGTAATGGATGGCTACGCAGCAACCCGGCATATTCGTAATAGCACACACGGCCAGGAAACAGCGATAATCGCTCTCACCGCTAGCGCTTTAGAAAGTGAAAAGAAGATGATTCTATCGGTAGGCTGCAATGATTTTATCTGCAAACCCTTCCAAGAAAGTACGATCTTTAAAAAACTACAACAGCATCTCGGAGTCCACTATATCTATGACAATCAGCAGCCCAATTCCTCCGTCCTCGCAGTTGACCACCAGCACCAACTAACGGTAGAGCAGCTAACCCAACAACAACCAGACTGGCTGCACCGACTACAGTCTGCATCCAGTCTAGCCGATGCAGAATCAGTCTCGCAGCTGATTGATGAGCTTCCACCTACCCACACCCAGTTAGCCACATCCCTCACCCAGTTAGTTCAAGGATTTCGCTGTGACCTGATTGCAGAATTCTCTGCCTCCTCCATACAACAACAGAAATCCTAGACTTATGATGTAAAAATATCCCGTATATATCCACTGTCCAGCAGCCACTGTCCAGCAGTACGAGATTCATCTCCCCGGCACAGACCATCTGCCCAACGCCCCTTTCGCTAGTTCTACGTATCATGACCACATCATTAGATACAGCCATCAATTCCGCTCTCTTCGCAGATATCTTGATTGTGGACGATGTTCCTCCAAATCTTGACTTCTTATCCACAGTCTTGACCCAAGAGGGCTATAAAGTGCGCAGTGCCATCAACGGTCAAGTTGCGATCAAAATTGCTCAAGCAGCACAGCCAGATCTTATTCTTCTAGATATCAAAATGCCCGGCATGGATGGCTATGAAGTTTGCCGTATACTCAAAGCAAATCCTTTAACTCAAGCAATTCCAGTCATCTTTTTAAGTGCATTAGACCAAGCTGGTGACAAGGTCAAAGCATTTGGTCTGGGAGGCGTAGACTATATCCCTAAACCCTTTCAAGCAGAAGAGCTACTCGCCCGCATCGGCAATCACCTCAAGCTACAAGCTGCTCAATCCGAAGTTCAAAAGCTCAATGCCGAACTAGAACAACGGGTCATCCAGCGTACCTCTCAACTAGAACAAGAAATTAGTGAACGTCTGCTGATGCAAGAAAAAATTGTTCACATGGCCACCCACAACAGCCTGACCAATCTGCCCAACAGGGTTCTACTAGCCCAACGTTTACAGCAAGTTCTCAACCAGGCATCCTCACAGTCGAGCCAGGGACTAGCTTTACTACTGATCAAGTGTAATAAGCTGCAGCTTGTAAAAAATTCCCTAGGCCACCATGCCGTTGACCAGCTGATAGTAGCCATGACCCGGCGGCTAGAAGCATTGATAGAACAGGGTTCTCTGCTTGCTAATTTTGGAGAAGACACCTTCGCAATTTTGAGTGAGACTAGTAACAACCAAGAAAAAGCTGTTCAATTTGCAGAAAAACTCCAGAAAGAACTTGGCTATCCCTTTTACCTTAACAACAACTCTATCTATGGACAAATTGATATTGGTATTGTCTTAGCGTCTGCCCAACAGTATAAACAATCGATCCATATACTCAGGGATGCTAGCACGGCCCTATCCCAAGCTACTGCTGATAGAATGGGGAAAATTAAGATATTTAAAGCTGAGATGCATCAGCGGACCCTCTCGTTCTTTGAAGTGCAAAATGAGCTTTATAGGGCCTTACACAATCATGAGCTCACCCTTGTTTATCATCCGATTATTGCTTTAGTAGACAATTCTTTAAATGGCCTAGAAACGCTTGTCCGTTGGAACCATCCCCAGAAAGGTCATCTCACCGCTGCGGAGTTTATTCCCATAGCAGAAGAGACTGAACTCATCCTCAAGCTAGACCGCTATGTGCTAAATCAGGCGTGTCATCAGCTCAAGGAGTGGCAAAATCATAATTTATTGCACCCTTCTTTTAGATTACATGTCAATTTATCAGCGCAGCAGCTAGCCCAGCGAGATTTCATCGACTACCTGGATAACATATTGGCAGAAACTCAGATTGATCATCAAAATCTGGCTTTTGAGATTACCGAGTACGGTCTGATGCAACAAACCGACGTAGTTTTGTCTACCCTAGACCAGCTCCAACGATACCAAATCATGGTCAGCATTGATGATTTTGGGACGGGCTACTCATCGCTCCACTATCTGTATAGCTTAAAAATTGAGAACTTAAAGATTGATCGGTCCTTTGTTCACCAAATGAACACCACCGCTAAAGGCCTTAAAGTGATTAAGGCAATTGTGAATCTGGCCCACGAGTTAGGCATGACCGTAACCGCTGAAGGTGTCGAAAATTCAATGCAGTTGGCTACTCTTGAGACTTTGGGGTGTGAGTATATGCAGGGTTATCTCTGGGGTGAGCCCACCGATGGACCAACCATCAGTGCGCAGCTGTAATATTACAGCTGCATCCAATTCAACCTGGCTGAGCCAAGATTGGCAGACATATTCCATAACTCAGAAAAATAAGAGCAGTAGGCATTTCCCTAAACTGTTCTCAATCACACTCTAAGAAAAATAAGAACAACGGCTAGAACAGCGATAAATACCGCCATCACTTGGCTTAACAATTGACGATTGATTTTATCAAAATCATCCATAGGCACGTAAATCATTTGGGCTCCAACAATTTCATTGAGCTGCCAGCCAAAGCCATTTTCAGTACCATAATGCTCAACCATATCCGCAGGGGCAACATCTGGCGTACTGTGGCACTGCAAACAGCTGGCCTTAGAAACGGAGATGGCCTTAGCTGCATAAAAACGTTCTCCTTGAGGTGTGATTTTTCGACCGCTGACCCGTGAGTCTACAGGAATCTGACCATCACGAAATTGTTGAATGACATTCTGTTCAAATTCATCGGCTTTATCACGCAAACTAGTCGGATTCAGTACAGCTTCTTTATAGGAATAGCGGCTATACTCGGGCTGCTGACGCATCCGTTCAAATACCTGCTGGGTGGCATAGGCAGGCACACTCTCCGGCCAAAATCGGTCTTCTGACTGATGGGAGAGGATCGGTCTGATTTGGTCACCAGTATAGTCTCGTACCGAGTCCATCATACCGAGTAGGATTTCTGCTTCATGGACCGTGTATTGAGTACGTACATTCTGATTGAGCGTACGGGCCATGACGCCCCCACCCAACATGACACTGACAATAAAGAGACATAGCAACATCATCGTTAATGACCGCTGATGTCTACGGGGCAAGGTTATTAAAGGTACTGACATGATGTTGTAACGTAGGGAGAATCTGATACAGGCTGGGGCTGTTTTTGGAGATAGTCTTGAATCCAATGGCAGCTTTGGGTTAGCAGGTTATCCAATAAGGGAGCCTCTAACAGCTGCCAGTTCCAAAGGATAATGCGATGATCATAATCAGCAGAGGCTAACAGCTGACCATTGGGCTGAAAATTGAGGCTATGCACCTGATCAGTGTGGCCTTTTAGGGTAACAATTTCCGTACCATCCAGTCGCCAGACTTTAATCGTATCGTCCGCACTGGCTGACACGAGGGTTTTATCATCGGGGGCAAAGCGCACGTCTAACACTTTCTCAGTGTGACCGACAAGGGTATGTTGTAAAATCCCATACTGATTCCAGATTTTTACGGTTTTGTCAGCACTGGCGCTAGCCAACAGCGTGCCATCGGAGTTCCAGGCCACACCATGGACAGCACCTTGATGGCTGCGTAAAGGGGGTAAGGCCAGACCATCAGCCTGCCAAAGTTTGATGGTTTTATCGGCACTGGCACTGGCTAAAATGTCTCCCTTGGGACTCCAAGCTACGTCGTAAACGACATCTGTATGACCTGCAAAGGTTTCTTTCAAGGTGCCATCCTGACGATGCCAAAGTTTAACGTTTTTGTCAGCGCTGCCAGTGGCGAGAGTATTGCCATCGGGACTAAAACTAACGCTATGGATAGCTGCACGGTGAGCGGTAATGGTGCGCTGGTGAGTATTTTGCTTGAGATCCCACAATTTGATGGTGCGATCGCGACTTACCGTGGCCAGCATATGGCTATCAGGACTAAAGCTGAGGTCCAAAATGCTACTGGGGTGGGCCTGGTCAAACGTCTTGACTAGCGTCCCTTGGGGCGTCCAAATTTTGATGCTGAGATCGGCGCTAACGGAGGCCAACCGTTGACTATCTGGGCTAAACTCCACCGCCTCGACTAGGGAGCTGTGCCGCTCCAGGGTGCGAACCCTGGAATCATTCAACGCCCATAGCTTGACACTGTGATCCCAACTACCGCTGGCAAGGATTGCACCATCGGGGCTCCAGACAACTGAGGTCACAGTTGTCTCATGACCTTCGAGGGTGTCCAGCAAACGTCCGTCCAGGTCCCATAGCCTGACGGTGTTGTCATCACCAGCCGAGGCAATCAAAGCACTGGTGGGGTTAAAGGCCACATCTTCCACTCCACCGGTATGGCCTGAAAATGTCGTCACTTCAGTGCCAGTTAACGTCCACAGCTTCATGGTGCGGTCTTCACTGGCCGATAATAACCGGTCCCCTGTTGGGCTCCAGGCAATGGCCTCCATATCAGCGGTATGGCCTGAAAAACTGGCGACTTCTATACCATTACGGGTCCAAAGTTTGATGGTGCGATCGCTACTGGTGGACGCAATCAAATCCCCCTTGGGACTAAAGGCCACATCCCTCACCCGATCTTGATGACCGAGGAATGTATCCACTAATGCCCCAGTACTGGCATCCCACAGCTTAATGGTCCGATCGCCACTACCTGTAACAATCAGGGTACTATCGGGGCTAAAACTCAAGCTATAAATCGTATCGTCATGCTCTTTTAGGGTATGGAGCACCACCCCATCTTTGCGCCACAGTTTGACTGTATTATCAGCACTGGCCGAGGCCAACAGATTACCATCAGGACTAAAGGCCACATCTCTCACCTGATCGCGATGGCCATCCAACGTGAAACGTAGGCTCCCATCCGCATCCCATAGCTTGAGGGTACCATCGTTGCTCGCCGTGGCAATCAGCTGACCATCAGCGCTAAAACTCACGTTGCGAATACCGCCCTGATGCCCCTCTAACTGATTCTTTTCCTGCCCCCAGAAAAATGCATTGAGCAAAGATGTGGCAATCTTTGCTCGCAGGGTTGAGTCTCCTTTGAGCAGACGTTTAGTCTGTAGTCTCCCCGCTGCGCCAACACTCTCTAAGAGCGCCTCAAACATCTGATCTGACGAATATAAGGCCTCCGATTTGCCACTTAGGGCCAACAGCTTTGCCTTCTCAGCATGTTGCGATTGGTTAAATGCATAGACACTGGCTCCCACCGCCGCCACACAGGCTCCCGAAACCATCACTAGCAAAGATTTTAAAATTAATACCCGCCGTTTTTCTCGTTTCACATGGGCTGCAATGGCCGCCTGACTTTTAGTAATGTACTCCTGCTGCAGGTCAGTGGCCGCTGGGCGTTTATGCTGTTCCTTCGCCTCTGTCAGCCAGGCTTGGGCAACAGCAAACTCATTACCCCGCAGTAACAAATCAGCACTTTTATTTTTTTGTTGCCACTCTAGAGCGCGCTGGGACCAAATGGTATGGTCGTGCACATGGTCGCGATCTGTATTCAGTAACCGAATCAGCTGACTAAAAGAACCGCCAAAATCAGATGGATCAATGGTCAATGCCTCAGCATCTGCCAACGCCGGATGGATCTCAGCGAGATCTACTGACCGTTGCTGCACCATCACAACTCGTTTATTGAGGGCAGCCGCATGGTCAACAAGCGCCTGCAAACCTGTTAGTTCAGAAAAATCAGGCGACAACAAAAACAAAATGTTGTCAGAAACTTCAATTCCCTGGTTGATGGCCTGCTGACTATCCACCGTGCTTGGAATCGTATCCTGCTCAAACCACGTCGTTTTCCCTTGAGTCTGGAGCACATCGTTGAGCCGATAGGCCAAGCCCGCATCTGACGGATCGTAGGCGATAAATACATCTACGGAGCGCTCTGGTGGTTGCTGTGAGCCAGCCTCAATGAACTCTATCTGAATCGAGGTGGCGGCATGCTGGGAATGTTTTTTAGCAGTTTGCAACCAGTTTTCTGCCTGGTGTAGCGGATATCCTCGTAGTAAAATACTCAGATTGTTTTGTTGTTGCTGCCACTTTAGCGCCTTGACCAGCAACGCTTTATGTTGTCGGTAGTAGGCTGCCTCATGTGACAAAATTTTAATCAGCTGACTTTCATCTAGACGATAATCTTCATCTTTGACATTGTCTGTTAGATCGATGTACTGCAAACTACGCAGACTCGACGGTATATGCTCCGATGGTGTATCTGCCACTAAAACGGGGATAATCCGTTTATTAAGCGTCTGAGCATAGTGGATTTCCTGCTGACAATAATCAGAGCAAAGGGCATCAGGCGAGAGCAAATAAAGCACATTGTCAGCTTGCTCGATCCCGCGTCGAATCGCCTTCTCAAACGCTTCTCCTGTTTGAATATCACTGGTATTGGTCCAAACTGTATATCCCTCTTGTCTAAGACTATTACGAATTTTGCCCATGACAATACGATCCTCATGGGCATAGGCCAAGAATACCTGAGTCATCAGGTTGTCGGCATATTTCAGACTTTCACTAATGTATTCACAGTGCAAGTCTGTAGGGGTGCAGGGTGGCTGTTCATCTTTAAATCTCACCTGTAACCAGTCTTTGGCCTGTTGACATTGTTTACCAGTCAACAAATAGGCAGACTGCTGCTGATATTGCTGCCATTCTAGGGCCTGGGCTAGCAAACGCGTCTGCTGATGGACATAGTCTTTATGGCGCGCTAACAGCTCTAACAGCCCCGTGAGAGACTGCTCAAAGTCATCAACACCTTCACGAAAGTAGACCCAGTTGATTTTGCCAATCGCCGGATGCATGTGGGTAAAACTGGAATGTAGGCCCTTCTCCTGATAAGCCTCCCAGTCAGCATCTGTTCCTTGAGGGTTACGCTGTTGCCAGATATCTCGGTCAATCTGTTCTACATGCAGGAGAGGAATAATCCGCTTGTTACGTTTTAGGGCCAGCTGGATTTCTTTCAGGCAGTAAGGAGAACTGACAGAGTGGGGCGCGATGACAAACAAAAAGTTATCTGCTTTCTCAATGCCATCGTCAATTTGGTTTTGAAAGTCGACACCTAGGGGAATATTCTCAAAATCAAACCATACACCTAGACCGTGGTCAGTTAGGCGCTCATAAAGCTTAAGTGCAAATGCTTTGCTGTCAGCCCGTCCATATGAGATAAATGCATCTCGAAAGCTACTCTGCATCTAGATTTTGATTCACAGCCCCTTGTCTCCGCCAATATAATCAACTTTCCTTTATAAAAGCATCGGCCTTTACACAGTCTTTGTAGAAAATATGCTGATGAGTAGACACTAAATTAGTGCATTTGTATTTATTTAGTCCTCGGTTATTATGGGAGCGTACCCTGATGCCTTATTCGGATGGATAGCGCTGCCACGATTCCAGACACGATTCCCGAAATACTGCCAGGGATTCAGCTTAGCGAGGAGCAGTGGACAGCACTCCAGGCAGTCGAGGAGTTTTTACAAAGTCCATCAAAACTATATTTACTGACGGGCTATGCGGGCACGGGCAAAACCACCCTGTTGCAGGCTTTGGTCACTTATCTGCGAGATCAAGGCTGCGACTGGCCCATTGTCCTGACGGCCTTTAGCAATAAGGCGACCAAGGTGCTTAAAACCATGTCAGCCCAGTGGGAGATCAAGGACGTGGAATCGGTTACCTGCTGTCGGTTACTGGGCCTAAAGCCTGTAATCGATACGGGCAGCGGTGAGCAGGTTTTTAAGTCGGTAAGCGACCAGCATAATCAGGTACCAGACTATCGATTGGTGATTGTGGACGAGTGCTCCATGATTAACCAGGAGATGTGGAAATTGCTGGTGGAGGCGATCTCGCGGTTAGATATTCCGACTCAAATGCTGTTTGTGGGAGATCCGGCGCAGCTACCACCCGTCAATGAAACTGAGTCCTGCTGCTTTAGTCAGATTATGCACCAGTCGTCGCTGTCCCAGGTGATCCGCTATGGCGGTGCGATCGGTGTGGTGGCCGATGACATTCGCCGGAATATTGAGCGATCGCAACTGCCCAGGTATGAAAGTGATGTGAATTGCGATCGCACCGAAGGTTTTTTTGTTCTGCCCAAATATCCCTGGCGTGATGTTCTGATCCGTGCTTTCACCTGCGACAAGTACAAGGCCGACTCCAACTACGTGAGGGTCCTCGCCTATACAAATCAGCGCGTCAAAACCTTGAATCGAACAATCCGTCAAGCTATCTATGGTGATGACTTAGAACAGTTTGTACCAGGAGAGCGGCTGATTGCCAACAACCCTTGTCTTGAAGAAGGTAGCATTATTCTACAAACTTCAGAAGAATGTGAAGTGTTAGAGGTCAAGCCTGGCAAGATCGAAGGTATGCCTGTATGGCAGCTGGTTGTTTATACAGAAGAGGGAAAATTTCAGGATCTAAATGTGTTGCAAGAAGTCAGCATACCTGACTATGAAAGACGATCACGAGACTATGCCACAAATAAACAATGGGAGATCTTTTGGGAGTTTCGGCAACAGTTTCATGACGTTAACTATGCCTATAGCTTGACGGTTCATAAAAGTCAGGGCTCTACTTTTCAGGATGTGTTTATTGATCTGCCAGATTTGATGCGCAATTCAAAGGTAATTGAGAGAAACCAGCTGTGCTACGTAGCATTTACACGCGCGGCGAAGCGAGTATTTATCTATCAATAGTGGCTTTTCTTCAGTCGCTCCAGCCTGATGATTGGCGAGGTAAAGTTTAGCTGCCCACACGCTATTCTGGAATGCTGACTAATTTGTGAATCTCGATGGCTATATCGGGAAAAGCAACTGGATGGATAACGCCATTGCTGACAACGGTTTGAGTTGAAAAGCCGCCATTGTGTAAGTCTCTAAACAGGGTCAGTTGCCTCCCTGTGACATCAATTACCCAGTACTCTTGGATGCCCGCTGTGGCGTAAATCTTTCGTTTCGTTTCCAAGTCGTAGGCTAAGGTGGTATCAGCTACCTCAACTAACCAATAGATATCTTCTGGATAAGGATGATGCTTTAGATAACGGGTATCGGGTAGGCGAACAATGGCGATATCTGGTTCTGGTTCAGACGCCGCAAGGGTGATGGGATGGGCTTCAAAAATCTCTGCCTTACCTTTCATTAACTCGCGTAAGTAGTTGACTCCTCGATGATTGATGAATCTATGAAATTCTCCTTCTGGAGCCATATTCCAAATTTCTCCATTGATGAGTTCGCAGCGGCGATGATCGAGAATACCCAGATCTCGCATGTGCTGGTAATCTGCAACAGACCATTTGGTTAGCGATCGCATGCCTTGAACCCTCTATTGCCAGTGGATAGCCATCCATATACTAGCGTTACAGGGCTATCCCAGACGGTTTGCGATCGCACCCTCCGCAGACAGTGCGATCGTATAGCCCTAGCTAATCTTCACCTTTTTGGTCAAAATCGCCATGACCTCATTGGGTCGCCCGGTGGGTAGCGGACGGCTCCAGTCATTGGGCTCGGTGTAGTTGAGCTTATGCAGCTGCTTGATGGTAGTCTGCACAAAGGTCAGACTGCCCAACAGCAAATGCCGTCCGGTTTCGTAGGAGGATTCTGGCAGCGGAGCAGGTTGATGAGTGAACGCAGCTGCGCCCTGAGTTCGGTCTTGAAACATGGTTCTGGTTCTCCAGAGATACGACAAGGAAAGCCAGAACCTAACGCCTCAGCCCCCGCGATGTATGGCAAATCGCAGGGGTTGAGGCATAATAAGCCCATCCCAAGGATTGCATGTTAATCCACGGGTCAGCCATCGGTTAGGTGTCGCCACACCTGCCGATGGTGCCGAATTATTAGGTTCCAGTAGAACAGCTGCACTTGCAGCATTGAGTAACTGTAGACCGGTAGCCAGGCTTTCGTCAAGCGGGCTGTTATGAGCCGCATTACTCTGTTATCAAAGCGATTAGCGAACTCTTCTAACCTGAAAAATGCTCATCTCACTGGTTTAACTATCAAAAACGGCAGATATTGACCCCAATGAGCAAAGTCATTCTTAGCGACTCACTAAACCATCATGCCCGTTGGTAGATAGGGCTCAATGGTTTACCAGTAAAGAGACGATCAAGCTTTCTGGATAACTCTGAGCCTGGGGGTATTATCCAGAGACTTTCTAGGGTATCCGCTTATAGGGTGATTATCCAGAAACTTTCTAGATAACTCCGACTGAGAGGTATTTATCCAGAAGCTTTCTGGATAACGTATAGTTGTAGTGACCCGATATAAATGTTATCGCTTGGGAAGCCTATAATACAACGGGTCCCAACAACACTTCGTTGGAACCGACACTTCCGTTAACCGCCTGACACCGTTTAGGTGGAAGTGCGGTTCAACTCCATCATTAGCTACCTGTACTTCTGTCTTAAAATTCAATTGTCGACCTTGAGGCTCTAGTTTCAATGGAAAGCGATAACTACCACCCCTTTCGAAATCTTCATGCTAAGCGACAATTTCTCTCGGCTTATGATTCTCGGTCTGAACAGTGGCCAGTACCATCAGAAACAACAGTTGTAAAAACCTCATATGGTCAAACGTTTATCAGAATAAGCGGACCAGAAAATGGCTCACCAATGGCTTTACTGCATGGTCATAGCGAAAATTCATTAAACTGGTTGCCCAATATAAAGGAGCTATCACAATCTTATCGAACCTATGCGATTGACATCGTTTCCGATCCTGGTCGCAGTGTTTACACAAAAATGATGAAAAGTGCTGATGATTTTACTAAGTGGCTTGACGAAGTATTTGATGGGTTAGGTCTAAATTCTAGTATTAATCTTGTTGGTCTATCTTATGGAGGATGGTTAGCTAGTCAGTATTCATTAAGATTTCACCAAAAACTCAATAAGATGGTTCTTATTGCACCCGCTGGATTTACTCGCTTTCCTCTAAGGTTTATATTCTTTGCTATTTTCCTAAGTTTATTTCAATTCCGGATTAAGTTCTTATTTAAGAAACTTACTCGTTGGATGTTTATTGATTTCCTAAAATCAAGTGAAAATGAAGCTGAATTCAATAAATGGTTTGATTTCATATATTTAGGCATGAAAAGCCATAAGTCACAACCAATTGTTTTTGCTAAAGTCCTTACGGACGAGGAGCTTTACAACCTGAAAGTGCCAACTTTATTCTTGACTGGTAATAATGAGATAATTTATTCCGTAGAGAGAGTGATAAACAGATTAAACCATTTAGCTCCTAATGTTGAGATCGAGGTAATAAAAAATGCAGGACATGATTTACCTATTGCAAAACCACAAGAGGTTAATCGCGCTATTCTAAAGTTCTTCAGTGATAAAAGTTCTACGCTAATGAGCTAACAGCTCGGTTGGAGCGGACTGATGAGAACGATTAGCAAACGTACAGTTGAGCTACTGCCGCTCAACCATAACGTTATCTGACTAATTTGACTACAATACTTCAATATAAAATCACGCGGTTCATCAACACAAAGACCCATATTGATTACACAGCACCTACCAGATTGATTACACAGCACCTACCAGCGACGCCCTTCCCATATAGCTAATCTTCGTATGAAACCTCCTTGAAGATCTTCGAAGAAGATATTTGCCCGCGTTGATAGTCGATATCAGCTGGGCATTCCCTGGGAACGGACTCCGCATACATTTCCGAACGACCGGAAGACTAGAATTGTGATTCCTGAATCGACTGAGTTCAACTTAAACGACGAAGCCTATCAGCAGGATAGCTCACCGACGATCGCCGATGCGCAGTTGAAGCTGGCAATCGCCCACGCCGAACAACGAGATTTTGATGCTGCGAGACAATATGCCAAGATTGCTGCCAAGCACGCGACGCCAGACTGGCAGCACTTAGAATCACTCGGCATCGTTCTGTTTCAGCTGAGTCGGTTCTCAGCAGCGCGTCGCGTGCTCATCCAGGCTTCGCAAGCCGGGCCTTTGGGGGTCAAAGCGCTCAAAATACTAGCAGCGCTGTACCACCGGGCGGGTGAGACCGAAAATGCGCGTCGCTGCATCGCAGCAGTGGTAGAGCTCGACGCGATCTCTGGCCCCAGTCATCTCCATCCGCACCGACCCAACATCCTGCGTCTGCGCTCAGTGGAAAAAAGCTACTTTGGCATCAAAACTAACCAAAAAACGGGCTTTCGGTACTGCTGGCTGAAAGGTGGTCATTTTTCCACCAAAAATCTAATGAATCGGGACCGCTTCAACATCTACGCCGCGACTATATTCGGTGACAGCCCAATTGGGCCGGATGCGCTGCCAGACGTTGACCTTGTCGTGAATGGCGTCAGCTGCCCTGACTTAGATCCCGTGGGGCTGAACAACGTAGAAGCCTTCCTGGAAAACTTCCCGGAGATGCCAGTCATCAACCCGCCTTGCAAGGTGCGCCGCACTACCCGCGCCGAAAACGCCCGCCGACTTGGCGTTCTACCTCACGTCATCCTGCCGCAGACCGAGCTGTTCCTCTTGGAAGGACCGGCGTCGGCGATCGCTGCTCAGGTGGACGCGACTGGCCTCCGCTATCCGGTAATTGTGCGCCATCGGGGTACACAGACCGGCAAGACGGTGGAAAAGATCGGCAACCGTCAGGCCCTGGTCGAATGGATATCGGCCCAGCCACCAGGCACCGAGGCCTATGTCATCGCTTTTATCGATTGCCGCTGGCAGGACGGTTATTACCACAAGTCACGCGTGTTCTTCATTGACGGCGAACTGTTTCCCGTTGCCAGCTTGTCCAGCGATAGCTGGCAGATTCATTCTGGCGATCGCTACCGCATCATGTCGTCCACGCTCTCAACTCAGGCGGACGAGCAGCGCTTCTTGCAAGATCCTGCCGCTTACCTGGGCCAAAAAGCGTTCGATGCGCTTCATGCTATCCGTGATACCATCGAGCTGGATTTCTTCGGCATTGACTTCACCCTCGACTCAGAGGGTAACGTGATCGTGTTCGAGGCAAATGCCGCTATGCGCCACAACTTTGACCACGCAGAAAACTTTCCTTACACACGCCCCCATTTAGAAAGGGTCTCGGAGGCTTTTGCCGCCATGGTAGAGCGGCGTGCGATCTCAAGAACGCTACCATAGACCCCATCCGCGCTCTCCCAGTGACAGCGATCGCGCTGCCGTCACATCGGGCAAAATAACTGCGACTCTCCTGGGTTTTTGACGTCAGTATGCTTAACCCATGTACCAAAAAGCCGATGACCCGATTAAACCTTGCCCAATTTGCCGGGCCGAACGGACAACTTTTGAGCGAGGCAACCCGCGAAATCGCCACCGAGCTGGTCGCTTTGCTGAGGGCATCGCCGCATTGGCTGGTCTTGGTCACAGAACAGAATCCGATTGACCTCAACGGAGTCCTAAACGTTTTGACGGCCATGGGCCAGCATAACGCGACGACAGACAGTGAACTGCCACGCATTTCGAAGACAAAGATCCGAGTTGATTCGAAACAGTCAGCTCGCAGCGGCAATGTGACCCGCTACAGCCGCACTGCGGACGCCCTGCCTCTGCATACAGACTGCAGTAACAAAGCCGTCCCGCCCAATCTGGTGGCGTTTGCAATGGAACGGCCAGACCCACAAGGCGGCGGTGAGAGCATAATGTTGTCAGCGTCGGATCTGGTTCACGAACTGCCCGAAGACCTAGTCGGCCTCCTGCGTCAACCCATATTTCCGTTTACCGGCAAGAAACATTACCCGATTCTCCAGGGTCGAGGCGACGATTTACGGATTCGCTATTACCGGCAACAAATCAACTCTGCGCTGGGCGAGCAGTATACGTTGTCGGACGACCTGCAGGGAGCGCTTGATGAATTGGAGCGCTACTTAGAACTGTCCAATCGCTCAGTTCGTTTTGCAATGAAGGCTGGCGAGGTTGTCATCATGGATAATCAGCGCGTTTTGCACGGTCGTAGCGCCATGCCTGCCAACAGCCCACGTCTTATGCATCGGTTCCGTCTGTCGGTTCGGGCGCTGTCCACTTGTATAGAATAGGTCGCCAACCGGCTAGCAGGTTTGTTATGACAGATCTATTGAGGTACAAGTTTGAGATGACCGCCCCATTTAGGAATTTTTAGGAAGTAGTAATTTGTAAAGTCGTAAAATAGCCAGCCAGATAACAACGCCGCTGCACCGGAACGAACTCAAATTATCGTTGAGATGCCAAGGTTATTTGAGTCCAG
This sequence comes from Cyanobacteria bacterium P01_B01_bin.77, assembly GCA_039028535.1. GTDB lineage: Bacteria > Cyanobacteriota > Cyanobacteriia > Phormidesmidales > Phormidesmidaceae > Leptothoe. Next base: position 118,503 of record JBCCHX010000006.1, on the reverse strand, counting down.
TGAGCGGGAACGTTATGCCGCTAGATTCTCGGTCAAGTCGATTCTGGTAATCTAGCAGCAACCAAAAGATATTTGAAGCATTTTTCTCAACCAAAACAGGAAGCATGATTTCTCCAAAGCTTTGCCAATTACTTGAGGACCGCTACCCAATTGGAAGTATTCAAAATGTACAGACGCTACCTGATGGGGAGTGGAACCAAGTCATTCGTCTCCTTTGTGACAAGGGAGCTTTTGTCCTACTGATTCCATTTATGCGTTGTGTTCGGATTATAGAAGTTTTGTTTGCCCTGCAACAAGCATCAAGCTTTGGCTTAGATGAACATGTGTTACACAATCCACTTTCGTTGGAGAACTTGCAGAATATAGAGTTGATTGTTTGATTGAGTGAGTGAGCGCTGCATAACAATCGGATTGGAGCAGACTGTAAAGAAGCTATCAGTGTACAAAAGCTATTAACAGCCCCTCAGTCAAACCATTATGTCACATATCGTTGTGTCGCTTGCATTTTAAGTTGTGGGAAAAAGTTTGAGATTTATTTTTTTCATGCTCAAGGCCAAGTTGATTTTATTTTGTCTGGAACCTAATCAGTCCCATGGATACCCACTGTTAAGAACCAATTTCTAAAACTTGGCTCCCATCCGAAATTCATCAGGATTCTGACCAACAAGCCGCCTAAAAAACTTAACAAAGTTAGTAGTTTCCTCAAACCCTAAAGAATATCCGACTTCTTTCACAGTTATCTTACTAAAAAGCAAACGACGTTGGGCTTCAACCGCTACTCGCTCATTCGTAATCACCTTCGGCGATTTACCGACCGCTGCCATACAGATACGATAAAGTGTTTTCGCTGAACAATTTAGTTGTTCGGCATACCATTTCACATTTCGACAAGACTCGAACGATTGTTCCAACAATTCAACAAATTCTAGAAATCTTAGCTCTACCGCTCTGCTCTGATGATATTTCCCAGACTCTACCGCCACCTGAGATGCAAAGGCTACAACAGACCACAACAGATATTGTGCGGCCGCCTGCTGCTTGGCGTTAGTACTCTGGTATTGCTCCAATAGTTGAATATGCTGCTGGAGCATTTGAGCTTGGTCTGGAGCAAGTGACGTAATCGATGGCCAAATATATTGGATTGTAGACCAGGATAGAGGGCTGGAAATGCTGGTGGATAGCCCTAACAGATTAGTGGGTAGGGCAGTGGGCAAAAACACAACCATGAACGCATCTAATTCCTGAGTATGGCCAAAATGATGTGTCTGATTGGCACATACATGAACTAACGTACCGGCCTTGACAGGGTACTCAATAAAGTCAACGCCGTGGGTACCCTGACCCTGGGTAAACAAAATTAAAGCATGAAAGAGCAAGCGGTGTGGCTGCCAAGGATTATGATCATCCGGTAGTTCTCGCTGATGTAATGCCCCCAGCCGTACTACTTCAAATCGCCTGTTAACCGCAGACGACCATTCCACATCGGCCAGGGATCGCTTGTCCATTTTTGACCCTAAATAGTGTGATTTTTGACCATCTATTATACCAGTTGGCCTCTTTATACTGGTGGCTGGCACTGGGTCCAAACTAGCCGCTATTAGCCATTCGAAGATTGACGATGCTCCTTAACAAGATCGCCGTTGCTGATTTGGGGATAGATCGCTCTAGCAATGGCACACTAGAATCACTTCTTCCAGATACAGTATCTTGAGCATCAGCAACTACAAAAAAATAATCCCCCATCCCTCCTGCGCATAGCCTGCATCGCTCTGCTGTCGGTTAGTCTGTTTTTTATCACTGCCTGTTCAGCTCAGCTCCCAATTCAACCTGGAACCGACCAAAAGGAATCCCTACAAGGTCAAATTTTGCTGTGGGTGGAATTACCATCGGCAAGGGCAGACAGTCAGGAGAGCAGTATTCAACAGGTGGTTCGCTCCAACCTTGAAGACTTTAAAAAGTTATACCCCAACGTTAAGGTATTTGTTGAAACCTTCCCATATCGCCAGATCCAGACTCCGCTCCAGGCCCAAATTCAGCGAGGTGCTGGTCCTGACCTCTTAAGTACACGGGCTAATCCTGGGCTGGTTGACATCATTGAATCTGGGCTGCTGAGAACGGTGAACGAAACGGAGATTAACCTTTCTCAGTTTCGTTCTGAAGCCCTTAAAAATATTCGCTATCAAGACAAAGTCTATAGTTTACCTCTGTTTCTGACGACCCAAGTTCTCTGCTATAACAAAACTAAAATTAAGACTCTTCCCAATACTTTAGAAGATTTAATTCAACAGGCACGGCAGGGTTACTCCGTGGGTCTAATGTCTGGCTTTCTTGAAACCTACTGGGGCATCGGTAGCTTTGGTGGAACACCGGGGGAGGGCCAGAATAAATTTAACAACCAGCAATGGCGAGCCTGGTCCCAATGGTTGCGGTGGCTGCAAGAGGCCCAAAATGAACCCAATTTTATCCTGAGTGACAATATCTCGACGCTGCGGCAAGCTTTTTTAGAGGGTCAATTAGCCTATCTCGGATGCCGTTCAGATTGGCTCTCAGACTTTAGTCAAATTCTCGATAAAGAAACCCTCGGTGTTGCGCTACTTCCAGGGCAGCCTAACCAACCCGCTAGTCCCATTATGGAGACGGGCATTCTCGCCTTTAACCAAGCCTCCAGCGACAAACAATACCAATTAGCCCTGACGTTAGCCCAGTTTCTCACCAATCCCCAACAGCAAAAGAGAATCGAAGCGGCTATTCCATTTATTCCTAGCAACAAACTGGTTACGATTAACCCGCAATTATTTCCTATTCGAGCGACATTACAAGCGCAATCTAAACAGGCCCTGGCAATTTCATTGGATGAAATGGAACAGGCTAAGGCGCTGGTAGAACGTGGTAATGTCCTATATCAACAAGTCCTGGCTGGAGCGATTAGCCCCAATCAGGCGGAAGCTGACATTAAAGCAACTGTTCAACAAGAGTTTGGTGAGGAGAAGTAAGTAGAAACCATGGTTGACTCCCCATCCCTCTCCCTCGATTATCTTTGGAATGAGCTGCTCAAGGTCAGCATTTTTTTCCAGCGTCCCGTCGTCCAACGGCAGTTTTTTGCCGTTGTGGTTACCACATTGCTGGCCTGGGCATTCTCTCGATGGATTTGGTTTCAACTCAGGCAGCGCTATCCCCAGCTTCGTGTGGATGAAGACTGTAATCAGCGTCTGGAGTGGAAACAATACAGTCTTGCTCTGATCCATTATCTAACGACCCCAACACTGATTTTAGGAGCCGTTAGTATGGTCACTCTGTTGTTTAAACAATGGGGCTGGTTTGCGGACTATTTAACCGATAGTGTCAATGTTATCGGTAGCTTTTGGCTCTATCGCCTATTGGTGGGATCCCTATTTACTTTTTTGCCCATTGCCTTTGTTAAACGTCTCCGTCTTTTATTTTTAGGACCGCTCTTTTGCGTTTATGTGCTCTGTCACAGCCTCAGCTGGTTCTTTAATTTACGACAGATTGCCAATGTTAATCTGCTAACTCTTTTTGGAGAACCTGTTCTTTTAAAGGCCTTATTTATCAGTATTTTAGGTCTGTATTTCTGGAATATTGGGGTATTTTTGTTTGAAGATCTGCTGTTAAAGATTTTCCAAAATCAAGGATTTCAGAATTCTAGAATTAGGCAGGTTGTGTCATTGCTGCTGCGATATTTTCTGATTGCCCTGGGGACAGTATTGATTTTTGGCTATGTTGGTGTCAGTCCAACGGCAGTAGCCGCTATCTCTGGAGGACTCTCCGTGGGCTTGGGCTTTGGCCTAAAAGAGGTGATTAGTAATTTTGTTAGTGGCATCTGGTTGTTATTTGAAGGAGCCCTAAAACCAGGAGACATTATCAAAATTAATGGCGATATTAGCAAGGTGATTCGCCTGGGTGTCCGGGCCACGACGGTGCAAGTGGTTAAGGATAACTCTGAAGAAATCATCCCTAATCAAATCTTTTTTACTGAAAATGTTTCCACCTTAACCGGCAGCAACAATCTGGTGTTTCTGTCGTTGGTGGTGGGGGCTGATTACGACTGTAGCCCACCCAAGGTGATTGAGGTGCTATTATCCGTTGCCCATGACCATCCCCAGGTTCTAGAGACTCCCTCACCGTCAGCATTTGCACTTAATTTTGGCGACTCTAGTATTGATTACGAGTTGAAATTTTGTATCGCTGATCCGCTGATTTTTAAGGGGGTGACCAGTGAACTGATTTGTGGCGTTTGGCAAGCTTTTGCGGACCATGACATTGAAATTCCTTATCCACAGAGGGATTTACGCATTCGTAGCGGCGGCTTGGAGATATCGAGCACGATGCGGCCCACTTGATCCTAGATTTGGGCAACGGACCTTGTTGGAAATAATAGTTAACCACCTGTGGCCAACTATTAACCACAGGTGGTTATTTCAGAGTAACAAGGAGTCGCATGTCTATTTTCAACCCTAAATATTGTCAATTTTGACCATTTATTACATCCGTTGGCTTGTTTATGATGGCTACTAAGTTGAGTTCAAACTAGCCAAGGTTTAGCAATTAGTAGATTTGCATAGAATCGCCAAAGCCTAGAGAAAGTTTCTTGCTTTCTTCTACGGTTTCAATGCTGGAAATGAAGATCGATTAATTCCAACAGTAGTTCAATAACAAAAGAAACTATGGCTGATGAGTTCGCTCTGACTACAGAAACATCTGACAGTCTTCCTAAATGGCACATCGGGAACGTGACGACTGCTTAAAACTACTAATTTATAAACTGAAACTATGCTTTCTAAGCTCAGGCGTCGTCCCATGCGACAGGTAACCGTCCAAACTGTTGAACAGGTTACCCCTCGGGTACGGCGGATTGTCTTTGGCGGCGAAGCCCTGGCAGGGTTTCCCGTTCCCCGTCCAGGGGCGCATATTAAGCTGTTATTTAGTGCTGATCCGCAGGAAATGCGATCGCACATGCGTACCTACACCCCCCGCGCCTTCAACCCCGATACCAACGAGCTAACGGTGGAATTTGTGCTCCATGGTGCTGGCCTAGCCTCCACCTGGGCGGCACAGGCTCAAGTGGGCGATCCATTAACATTGGCAGGTCCTGGCGGTGGCATGGATATTCCAAATACGCTGCAAACCATGGTGATGCTAGTGGATGAGTCTGCCATGCCTGCTGCCGGTATGGTGTTAGAAGCACTGCCAGCAGGCTGTACTCCCATTATTATTTGTGAAGTGGAAGATGCTCAGGAGTTGCGATCGCTCAGTGCCAAGATTGAGGTAGAACCCACCTGGCTATTTCGCCAGGAACAAGGCGCGAGTCCCGGCAAACTCCTGGAAAATTATCTGCCTGAGGTGCTGGCCCAGGTAAAAGACGGTGCCTTTTGGTGGGTTGCCTGTGAAGCCAGTGCCATGCGGCGAATGCGATCTCAGCTGCTACAACAACAGAAAATCAGTAAAAAACATCTGGTAACGCGGGGATATTGGAAATCTGGGGCCAGCAACCACCCAGACCATGACTATGGTGAATCTTAAAGCAAAAAACGCTGGCAATGGCATGTTTTAATAGCTTTCACACATTTAAGGAGAAGAGAAATGAAAAGAACAACGTTACCCCTAATGCTGGCTGGATTGTTCCTTGTTGGTTTTAACACACCAGCCAATGCGGAGATTCCTCTTGGAACCTCAGAGATACAGGAGATACCGGAAATACAGATGGATCAAACGCAGCAAACACTCCAAATTGCAGAGGCATTTCTGACAGCGGCGGGCTCCGGCGATATGGATACTCTAAGTGAGCTGATGGCTGACGATTTTATATGGCACAATGAGGGCGACACCAGCGTTCCCTGGATTGGCACATGGGAAGGTAAGGAGACCGTATTAAACCAGTTCTTGCCAGCGTTTGGTACAGGACTTACAGTAACAAGTTGGACAACCGATTACAGCTTTGCAAAGGACGATCAGGCTGTATTTATGGGAACGATGACTGCCGAGGCCACGAATACGGGTGAGAGTACAGGCCCCATGAGTTGGGCAGTTCGCGTTCAGGTAGTTGACGGCGAAGTCAAAAGCTGGAACTGGTTCGAAGATAGCTTTGCGGTATCTCGTGCTTTTAATGGCCAGTAAATTAAAATGGTGGGCAATAACACTAGTGCCGGGGGCATTACCCTCGGCAGTTACTAACTTACTTTCATTCATAAAAGATATTCCTAGAGGACTGAATGATGAAAATTGCCATCACAGCAGCCAGTGGAAAACTAGGTAGTGCGATTGTTAAAGCTACGTCCTTGATAACTAAGAAAGAGAACGTTATCGGTCTGGCACGAACACCGGCAAAAGCTACCCAGCTTGGGGTAGACATCCGCAAAGGTGACTATAACAATCGAGAAGAGTTAGAAGCCTCACTGCAGGGTATAGACACAGTCCTGCTAGTATCTGGTATGGATACTCCAGATAAACGCATTGGCCAACATCGCAATGTGATTGCAGCATCAAAAGCAGCAGGTGTCACCAAAATTGTTTACACCAGTGTTCAGGGTGCTGATGAAGGAACAACCTTTAGCCCAATTATTCAAAGCAATCGTCAAACCGAAGACGATATTCGCAGCAGTGGTTTGCAATGGGCAATTGGCCGTAACGGCATTTACATTGAGCCTGATGTAGATTACATCGAAACCTATAAACAAGTCGGTGAGATTGCCAACTGTGCCGGTGAAGGTAAATGTGGTTACACAACTCGACCAGAGCTAGCCTATGCCTATGCTCGGATGTTGACGGAAGATAACCATAATGGCAAAACCTATAATTTACACGGTGAAGCCATTACTCAAAGTGAACTGGCCGAGTATTTGAATTTAGCCTTTGGTACTCACCTGGTCTATCGCACTATGACCGTAGACGACTATCGGAAAGAGCAGATTGCTGAATTAGGTGAATTCCTAGGTCCTGTGATTGCCGGAATTTATGAAGGCATTCGAGCTGGTAAGGCGGATAATCCAAGCGATTTTTTGGCCGCCGCAGGGCGAGAACACCAACGTTGGCAAGACTATTTCATGGACTTAAAGCATGGGGATAGTTAGTCACATAGGCTCGTAACAACGCGTCTAAAATAGGTTGGTCACGATTTCGGAGAGCTGACAAGTATTCTCGAGTCCGACAGAATTTACCTGCCCCGTCTACGGAGCAAAACCAGTGCTTCCGTAGACGGGTATGGCCCACTGCCTCTTTCTGCGAAAGCTATGGCTTAATCGTCACCCGTTTAGTCAAAATGGCCATGACTTCATTGGGTCGCCCGGTGGGTAGCGGACGGCTCCAGTCGTTGGGCTCAGTGTAGTTGAGCTTATGCAGCTGCTTGATGGTGGTTTGCACAAAATTCAAACTGCCCAGCAGTAAATGCCGTCCCGTTTCATAGGAGGATTCTGGCAGCGGAGCAGGTTGATGAGTGAACGCAGCTGCGCCCTGAGTTGGATCTTGAAACATGGTTCTGGTTCTCCAGAGAAACAACAAGGAAAGCCAGAACCTAACAACTCAGTCCCCGCGATCAAAGCTACTTATCAAAACCTTGAAATTACAAGTAATCGCGCACGCAACTCAATGCAAATTACCCTGTATCCACCTGATAACCTCAGCTAAACCAAAACCTTTAATCAGGGCGACTGACTTTGGAAAATTGTGATCGCACTGTTTCAGCATCACCTGCTCGCTAATCTTACTGTGACCTTGCTTCTACGACGATGACTGGTAAAGGACTAGTTTCGATAACTGCTCGTGAAACAGAACCCACGAATAAATCCTTTAGATGACGATGTCCCCGTTTACCCATAACGATTTCGGCTGCTCCATAGTCTTGGGCAGTACGTAGAATTACTGTAGGAATAGCTCCAGATGTGGTGATGAATTGATGACGGATGTCAGTCAAATGTTGCTGGATGAGTTGTTTTAGTTTTTGAATAGTTTGAGGATGGTCAGCTTGTTGCACGTGTAAAACCACCACATGACCATCACATCGACGAGCCAGATCAGCTGCTTTTGTGAGAACCTGCTCAGCTAGTAGAGAAGCATCGACTGCGGCGAGAAGAACAATGCGACGGTCAACAGAAACCTTGGTTGGGTCTACCTCACCCCGCTCTAACAGCTTAGGGGCGAAGGTGGGAATCGCCCAAGCCCCTAGAGGAGCTGTGACTAAAATTGAGAGAGCAGCAAGGGCTAGGATAGTCTCTCCGCCGGTTACGCCTTGCGCTAATGGAATAGCTCCAATCGCTGCTTGCACCGTAGCTTTGGCAGAATTACCTGGGAGCAAAAACAATCGCTCTTGACGGGTCCAGTTGCTGCCTAGGGTGGCGAGATACCATCCCAAGGAGCGTCCCACTAAGGTGCCAATGGCCAATATCAGCAGACCAACCAGGAAAGTGTCTCCTAAAACATGGAGCTGAATGCTGGCTCCTAACAACACAAACAGAAAGATCTCAGCGACAACCCACAGACTGTTAAAACCTTCTCGTAGCCGCCGCGCTAAGGGAGCATCAAACTCAATCAGAAAGAAGCCGGTGCCCATTACAGCTAAATAGCCAGAGAAAACCGGGATATGTTCTGCAACAACAACAAGTAGCAGTGCTGTACTAGCAGCAACGAGGGCATCCTGAACGGCATTCTGAGTCCAGTTTTGTTGGGTGAGCAGTACGACAAGTAAACGGGCGGTGAGCCAGCCTAGCAGGATTCCTAAACTAACCTGCAGGATGACCTGCAGCGGCAGGAGTTGCACAGGACTGAGGCTGAGTCCGCCAAGCGTAATGCCTTTGGCGGTTCCCTGGGTGAGAAAGGCCAGCAGTAGGCTGAAGACCAGCAGTAGTAGTACATCCGAAAGAGCACTACCGGTCAAAATAGCGTCGGGAATACCTTTTTTGACGCCCCAGCCTAAACTCTTTAATCGCAGCATGCCGGGAACAATCACCGCAGGAGATTCTGCCCCGAGGATGCAGCCCAGTAGGAGCCCGGTAGCTAAGTCAAACTGGAAGAGCCAGATGGCGGCGATGGCAACTGCGATGGCCTCACAAGTAGCTGGCAAAAAGCCAAGTCGTAGAGCAACGCTGCCTTGCTGGGCGAGTTTGTCGCGATCCAGCCCCAAGCCAGCTTTCATCAGGATGACCATGACGGCGATGGTGCGCAGAGAGTCGGCGGCATCTAGTACCCCGAGGCTGAGCACATTGGCAACTTGGGGGCCAAGAAAAATGCCAGCAAGGACCATGCCGACGAGGGCTGGAGCTTTAAGACGTCGGGCGAGTTGTCCGGCGAAAAAGCCTGTGAGGAGAATCCAGATGATGCTTTCTAGCATTGAGGTAGATGGCTGAAGGAATCATCACCATACCGCTCTTCTGGCTTCGATTCTGCTGGCTATCTCCTTTGGAAACGCTGTGCGAACGACTCAGCCCAGCCAGCTACATGTTGAGGGATGAGCGAAGTCGAACCCCGGCTAATACAAATTTATGTCAACCTGATAATGACCGCTGACCATCATGAGGTTGACTAGACCGTCGACCATGCGATCGCACTCCAACGGCACAATATCCTTCTCAATGCCATGCCATCGCATTAGTGCAACAGTTGCTGCACTAATGCGATGAATACCCCCTCTTGGTCGTCAAAGTAGCTGTAGAGCATTGGCTTTGGTATCCTTACAACCCTGGCAATGCAGGTCATACTCCCTGCTGCATAATAGGCTTTAGCTACCCTCTACTAGTCTGTCAACTCAATTAGCTGTTCTAAAAACTGACTGATGTCCTGGAAAATTAACTTATAAGCTTGTAAGGCTATATCTACATTAGGTTTCAGCTGTCTTAACTGGATATCCGTGCCATAAGCGTGACGAAACATATGCCTAAAGCTATATAGCTGGTTTAACAGATCCAATGATTCTTCAGACAAAAAAGCTGACCGAATACCATCTACTGGCTGACTAAAAAATGACACTAGTCTAAGGGTATTACACCCACATCACGATTCAGATGCAAAGTATTGTAGCTCACGCTGATGAACGATTATACTATCAGACGATAGAGTACGGCTGTCATTCCTAGGGTGAGCCCATGCAGTGGCAGCAACTTAAGCCAGGGTTGTCGAGCAATCCGCTGGGTTAGCAGTACACTCAACAATGCACCTGAGATCAAGCAGACACCTTGTAGAAAGGTGATAACAGCCGGATGAGCCACAATTATAGGTCCCGTGCTGGCAAGACCAAAACTAGCTAGGGAAACTGGGATAATGCGGCCCGCTTCGGTAAGGCCCATGGATAGATAATGGGCCAGACTACTCAATAAAACGATGGGTAGCCAACCATAGGCCACTTGGATAAAAGGACGGGCTTTGAGGCGAGGCTGGATCAGCCGGGTAAGTTTATGGATACCCCAGGCGAGCGGCAGTGGGGCAAAGAGGAGGATGAGGGTTGCGATCTCATGTCCCCCAAACCCATCAACCATCTCTGAAACTCCCAGCAAAGCGGCCACCTCCGGCAAACGATGCACAAACACCGCCCCCCACAGCAATAGTAACAACGCCACTTCATGCCCCACTGGTGTATGGGTGGTCCACAGCTCAATCCCTGGCGGTCGTAGATTAAACTCTACCGATCGGTGAGGGCAGGCTTTCAAGCAGGTCATACACAGCACACAGTTACGATTGTCCACCAGCTGCGCCGGGTGAGAATACACCGGACACCCCTCGGTCTCTTGACCTTCTCCTTTAGCGGGGCCACCTTTGTAACATTGATACGTACTACAGCTAGCTGAACAAACACCCCGCTGACCCCGCAGCTCGGTCATAGAGAGTTTGGCAAATAGACCATTCATACCGCCAATAGGGCAAAGATAGCGGCACCAAAATCGGCGCTCAAATAAAGCAGAGCAAACCATGGCACCAGCGGTAATAATTAACAACAACCAAGCCGACAGATAAGCAGTATTTTCTAAATTCCAGAGTTCTTCCCAGATTAAAATTGCAGCAAAGCCCGCATACAAAATCCAGCCGCCCCAACGCTCAGCCCATTGTCTAGGCCATGCTCTTAGCTGTCTGGGCCACAGCCACAGTGACAGCTTTTGGGTAATCTCTCCGTAGATCATAAAGGGGCAAACGGCACACCATAGACGACCTACAAACGGAAACAACAACAAAATTAGCGGCCACCACCAGGCCCAAAAGAAATTTAAGGCAATATTCGCATCACGAGTTTGGGGACCTAAAAATAATAGAGCGACCACCAGGACATAAAACCAGCTGGTAAAGCCAAAATTGATTCGATCAGGCCACCAGGGACTGCGCAAAAACTGGCGTAGATTTGGGTAAGCATTTAACAGGTTCCACCGGAACCGCCGTTCCTGTCCACTGGCGGACCAGAAAACTTCTTCATTTAATCGAGTCGCGCAATCTGATTGTTGAATTGCCCGCTGAACCAGACTGTCTAACTCCCGCAGATTACTAGGAAAATCGTAGCTTTGTAAACGTCGTAGGGCTTCAGGGGTGAGGGTGGGCTTGTCGATACCTCGCTTACGACAGTAGATTTGAATGTAGTAGTTAATCTGGGCTTCTATATCGGCCTTACGCACCCGCAGCGGAGGAACTTTGATCGTCTGCCTGGCCAAGTTTGCAAAGGGTGTCAGGCTTTTTTCCGAAATCATCATGATCCAGGCCAGGCTTTCTTTGATAGCGGGTGCCACATGACCAGGTTGGGCACTGGGCTGGTATTGACCTGTTTTGATGAGTCTAAGAATCTCCGGACGCAATTCTGGATCGAGATCTTGAATGTTGTTCAATAGGAGCGTTCCTCTGTCCAACCACTCCAGCAGTCCCGGACGACTGTTTCCCCGACCAAATAGGTCCACGGCTCGCAGCGTTTTACAGTCAACCTTGAGCATGGGTTCTTGTTTGTAGTTAGAACCAAAGTGAATCAACGCCGCGAGATTATCTTTTTCTAAGCCAGGCTCACCAAAAATTAGAACGGGGTCACGCTGCCCTCGGTCATTGAAAGTAATACTGGCAGCCGTCCGCACAGCCTGTCGCAGCCGCTGGGCATAGCGACTGGCTCCGACAACACCTCGGCTGACCCTGGGAACCAGATAAGGTCGTAACGCTTGCTGGCGTTCTTGCTCATACAGCAGCTGAGCCGATAGCTGGTCAACTTCTTCGGCAAGTATTTCCGAGAGTTCTTGGTTCAGGCTGGGGTAGTCATCAGCGATCTGTTTGAGGTGTGCCGCCGATAGCTGCCACAGGTCAGAGTCTGTGAGGGTGATGATGGTGTAATCGGTAGGCTGGTCGAGTAGAATTTCCTGCAGGTGTAATACGACACCGGGCAGCAGTTCTACAGCCTGGGCCATGGAGGTGCGCTGGGTGCGATAGCGTTCTAACTGACCAGTCCTTAGGATATATAGAGCCGGAGGATGGGTGTCTTCTAAGACTAAACGGCGGTTGGCCTGGAATGTTAGAGGGGTGAGGTGGGTTGCGATCTCAACCAGTACATCATCAGGCAGTACCCGCAGACAGGTAGCCTGCCTCAGCCAGTCGACTCGTGCTTGCACTGGGGCCATATCTGTAGACCGTTCCACCATGGTTGATGACTCCTGAATAGTCGTCTGATTAATCAGAAGGCGGCACTGATGACACGATCACCCGCCACACCACAAACAGTAAAAAGCTGAGGTAAGTGAGCGTAAACACCCAGTTTTGCCAACTATCGCCCGCTTGTATAAACTCCATATCGATCATGACCCAGTCTTGCCTTAAGTAAAGGCCCTCAGCTTAGAAAACTCCCAGCATACCTAGCCGCAAGAACGCAGATATTTCGCCCAAAAGGAGACTAGCTAGAATATTGGATACTTTTCATACAACCTTTAAAGCAGCGCTTACAAAATTGCGGTAAACCGTACGGTAACGCACCGACAACACCTGAAGTAATCGCTAGCATAAAACCACCTGGCCCCCTAAAGAGGAGGTGTATCAATGATTAATAAAGAGCTAGAAACCGCAAATACTCAAGATAGCTGGCTTCAAAAGCCCTTGAAAAAGCTTAGCCACCGGACGCTGCAGACGGCTCACCCCCACTGGAGCGACAACGAACTTCACCAAGTAATTCTAATGCTAGATCTTAAGCAGGATAATCCCTGTGGTGATTTGGGCGTAATTTTGGCATGAACTTATTTGCTCTGCAATCCAGATTTTGAGGCATCCTCTACAAAAGTTTGCAGTTCTGTATGAAAAAATTTATATCAAGCCTTCCTCACAAGTCATCCAGACAACGATTACAGCCCAAATTTCTGTGTTAATCTGGCCCTGGATGAGCAGTCAATTTTCGCCAGAAAGCTTGTCTAGACGTATCTAGGCTGAGTCATCTTCGGAGTTACTCTCACCAGAGTTTTTTTCATCAATTGTTTGGAGAAAGTCCATGTCCATTTATGTAGGAAACATCGCCTACACGGTTTCGCAGGAAGATATTCAGGAAGTGTTCGCAGATTACGGTACTGTGAAGCGCGTAACAGTTCCTATGGATCGCGAATCCGGTCGCCCTCGAGGGTTTGCATTTGTAGAAATGTCTGCAGATGCTGAAGAAGATGCCGCTATTGAAGCCCTGGATGGTGCCGAGTGGCTCGGTCGCGAAATCCGTGTCAACAAGGCTCGCCCCCGTGAGGAACGGCCAAGACGCTAGTATTGCCATCACCTTCTCTTTAATTTCATGCGCGATGAGACGTGTCGCACGTATTGTAAATGCGACACGTCCCACTCTACTTGCTAAGACTTCCAAAAGTAGGTACCTAAGAAAACGGCAGCTGTACCTCCAAAAAGGACAGCCCAGATTAGCATTTCTGTTGGTGTAATGCGTTTAGGATCAAATCTTAAACGACGACGAGTTTTTGGCTGCTTTTGGGGCACCTTGCCATAGTTGGGGTCGTTTTCCTTTCTGCGTTTGGCTTCTCCCATGGGATGACTCCAGTTCAGTGGGTACGATTCAGCGGTTATGGTTCAGCAGTTTTATATGAATGAATAAAGGCTCTCATTAAATCGGCCTAACTAGCCAGCTTCTCGTGTAGCTCTGCTTCACTCGCTCGAAAGCCTACTAAAACAGCTTTCTCTCCTTTAACGAATAAAGGCCGTTTGAGTAACATGGCGTCCTCTGTAAAGGCATCAATCCATGCTTCATCGCTCCAGGTTTTCTTTTCTTCCCCTAGGGCACGGTAGGACATGCCTGAGGTATTGCGCATGGGTTTAGCAGTGAGGGTGATTACCCAATCGGTAATTTGCTCGCGGGTAGGGGGCTGCTCTTTGGTATTGATAAAGTCATAATCGATACCGTTGGCATCTAACCATTTCAAAGCCTTTTTACAGGTGCCGCAGTTAGGTATGCCGTAAACCTGGAGCGCCATAGTCACAATAGTTAACGTCGTTGACGTCATGCTGGTTTAAGGATGGTAGCATTTTTCCCACAGATGGTTGGGGTAGGTTTCTGTGAACTAAAGCTGGAGTTGTGTTGTTTAGTGAGCTGCCATGGCATTTCAACTCGTAATTGGTAATAAGAACTATTCGTCCTGGTCTTTACGAGCCTGGCTATTTTTAATGGAAAGTGGTTTACCGTTCCAAGAGGTGCGATTGCCGCTGTTTACGGAGGCTTGGCAGCAGATTAGCCAGTATACGCCAGCAAAACGGGTGCCGGTGCTACTGGATGGGCAGATTGCGGTTTGGGATAGTAGTGCTATCTATAGCTATGTGCGATCGCACCATCCCACTGCCATCGGCTGGCCTACCGATCAACGGGCCCAGGCCACAGCACGCTCCATTGCAGCCGAAATGCACAGCGGGTTTCTAGGAATTCGAGAGCAGCTCCCCCAAAATATCCGGGCCCGAATTCCAGTAGCCCGCAACAGATTCACATCGGCCACCCAGCAAGAAATCGCACGGGTGGAGCAAATGTGGGCTCAAGCCTACGATACCTATGGCGGCCCTTGGCTCTTTGGAGACTTTTCCATTGCTGATGTTGTCTATGCCCCGGTGGCCCTAAGATTTGTCACCTATCAAGTTGAGTTAATGTCTGCAGCCCAGCCTTTTGTGGCGGCAGTACAGGCGCTGCCCTCTATCCAAACCTGGGCCACCGCTGCTGCCGCTGAACCGGAAACAATCAGTGTTATTGACGAGCTATATAGCGCTGTAAAGTGAATGTAACCAAAATGGGCTGACTGTATACACCGTATAAGTTAGAGTGATTATTCTTTACAGAATTACAATCATTATTGTGGATCTATTGCATTATTAAAACGATAAGCTACGATTAGAAAAATAATTAAGTTGCTAGACCTAAGCGTTCAACTTGTGGCGGCTGTTATTAACTTGTCCCAGTTTGATTCAGCCATAGGTTGAGCACACAGCATATGCCCATTTACCCCTGTCGCGTTCGAAGTCAGGAGGGAAAGACTCATCGTACAGAAACATCGGATAAATCGTCAGATTAAGGCTCCGAAGGTGTTGCTTATTGACCACGAGAACAATAACCGTGGCTTAACCGATACCCAGGAAGCACTCAAGCTAGCTGAAGCGGCTCAGCTTGACTTGGTTTTGGTCTCTGAGAGTAAGCAGGCTCCTGTCGCTAAGATCTTGGACTATGGCAAGTTCCAGTATCAGCAAAAGAAACGTCAGAAACAAAGCGCCCGTACCACCGTAAAAGAGGTGAAGTTTCGCCCAAATGTTGGTGAATCTGATTACCAGTTACGCATCAATCAAGCAACTCAGTGGTTGGGCAAGGGAGATTCTGTAAAATTCCGTGTGCGTCTACGAGGACGAGAACATCAGCATCGCGATCGAGCTCTTGAGCTGCTAGAACGGATTGTTAAAGATCTAAAAGATGCTGGCAAGATCCAATCGTTTGATCGAAGGGCACTTGTTTTACAACTCATGCCTGCATAAAGAGTTCTTAGCTAGTTTTTACTGGCTTTTTTAAAGGGTCAGGTTATGGTTGCACAGCATTGATCATGCCGTCTTCATAGTGTTGTACTAGGGCTTCGATCGCGGTGGCCGTATCTGGCAGGGTGCTAGGGTTGAGACTGCCTGTAATGGGATAATGGCGTCCGCCAAGCTGCGTATATATCGTTATGGTTGTTTGCTCGTAATCGACAATATGGCTAGCTAAGTTAGATGCCACTTGGGTTAAAACATCCAGTAAGCTAGACCGATAGGTTTGCACTGTGAAAATCCCCGGTTCCCACTGGGCAATGTCATCAGGCCCTAGGTTCTCGGCCTGACTGGTAAAGCGTTTAATCTGGTTAATGGTCGGGTGACTCATCAGAGTGATAAACAGCTGCGGCGTAATGTTATCTGTGGCATCGGCAAGACATTTAGAAAAGTCAAAGGTAAGCCAGAGAAGGCGCAAAGGCTTAGGAGATTGGGGAAAATTCTGTCGTGTGGTCACAGCTGCAATCATGGACTGTGGATAGATGGTACAACAAAAAAGCTCCCGACAATGCAGGAGCAATTAGCACACAATAGCCTATTTTCTCTTTTTAGGACAATGAAGAGAGTCTACTATCTCTTAAGCAGCAGCCAGCTGTTTTTCAATCTCTAACAACCGCTCCACTCGCTTTTCTGTTGCTGGATGTGTGGAAAACAATCCGCTAAACATTTGCTTCGGTACAGCATGCATGATCATCAGGGGCTCATAGGCTGGATTACCGTCCATGGGCATTTGTCTGGCACTGGCATCAAGTCGCTGAAGGGCGCTAGCGAGGGCACTGGGGTTACCGGTTAGCTCTGCTGCACCCGCATCGGCTGCAAATTCGCGGGTGCGGCTGATGCCTAGCTGGATTACGGTAGCTGCCATGGGTGCTAGTACCAGTGTGGCGATCAGTGCAATCGGGTTAGGACCATCGTCATCACCAGAACGGCCCATTCCTCCAAACCACATGGAGTATTGCAGGATCTGCGCCAAAAATGAGATTGCACCAGCAATGGTCGCTGCGACGGCCTGGGTAAGGGTATCGCGGTTCATAATATGGCTCAGCTCGTGGGCGATCACCCCTTCTAACTCATCAGTACTCAGCATTTGCATAATGCCTTGGGTGACTGCCACAGCGGCATGCTCAGGGTCACGACCGGTGGCAAAGGCATTAGCTGACTGGGTAGGCAGGAGATACACCCCAGGTACGGGGATATCGGCTTTTTCTGCCAATTTTTCGACCATTGCATACAGTTCAGGAGCGTCTGCTTTGCTAACTGGCTGTGCCTGGTGGGCGGCTAGGGCGATTTTATCGGAGTAAAACCATGAGCCCAGGTTGGTCATGGCTGCGATCGCAACACCAATCACAACACCGCCTGTACCACCAATGATGTAATAACTAATACTAATGAGCAACGCGCTAAGAATGCTGAGCAACGCGAGAGTTTTAAACTGATTCATACTATCTCAACCCTTTGATTTCGCCATTACGCTTATAGTACTGAGAAAAGCAAAAGCGGGACAGGGATGGCAATCCGAACCTCCAACCGAACAGTTACTGATAAACCGTAATGGGAAGGGAAATAGTTGTAGATAAGTCTACGATTATCGGTAAATCGATGCGTCTATCCTTCGCCATAGGTGAAATGGATTTACGCCTTAGTTAGATATAGTTATTTAATGTTTAGGAGCCTTTATTAGTGGTTAATCGATGGGGAACGGCAGTACTCGCACTAGCGATTTTTGCATCACCTCTGGCTGCCCAAGAGCCATCGTTAGAAAATATAGAGCCAAGAGAGGAAAATCCTACACTGCCGCGTGAGGATACCCCAGATATAGTGCCTGCCATCCCATCTGATGAGACTGATGAGGCCACAACTGATAATACAACGACCGATAGTGCCGCAGAACCTGACTCTGACGAGACGTTTGAAGACTTTTCGCTAGAGCCTACCATCGATGTCACTGAGCTGAGGTCTACTGTAGCGGCAACGTTGCCGACATCGGCACCACCGCCGCCTATGATCACTAATATTCTGCCCGCAAATACCCCTGCGGCCATGATTGTCAACACCCGACAAGATGCCTGGGAAGTGCTGAACCAGTATGAGCTATTTGCTCAGCTGAGTGAATCCTTTGGCGTGCCTCCAAGTCCTCAGTCATTGCCGCTGCTACCTTGGGGAATGGATTATGCCGAAGATATAGATCCTTGGATTGGCGACAGTGTTGCATTTGCCCTACTGCCAGTACCTAGCATTCGTACCATCAACCCAGTGGAACGTTCAATTACCATCGTCCCCATCAACGATGCGGCTGCTTTTATCGACTTTATACCGAAGTTAGCGGAGGTGCGCACTGCCCTACCCGAGCAGACCTCCTATCGCAGGTTTCCCATTTGGCACTGGCCCTCTGAGTTTGTGCCCTATGACTATCCTTGGAATAACTTTCCTGAAGAAGATATCGAGCTCCAGGAGTTTCCAGAGGTACCACCGCCCAGTGGGTTGAATACCTATCGTCGAGATCCCGATCTTCCCTACATCTATATTCCTGACGGTAATTACTCAGAAGAGGGTTATACCTTACCAGGATATGCCGTCGCCCACCTGGGCAACTACATCGTCATGGCCGAGAACATCGACAGCCTGCGGCAATGGATCGAGTATCAGACCCAGGGTGGCCCCAAACTGACTAGCAATCCCAGTTTTGAGAAAACCCAAGGCCACCCAGAATCTCAAAATAGTTTGGCTACCGTCTATGGCAATATCGGCCAGCTGCTTAACTTTGAATTTAGCAATCCGTTCCAAACATTTGGGCTCCCCCCGATCCCGCAACCTAGCCTCAGCGACCGGGCAGCCATGTCCAACCTGCTGAGCAATGTTACCTTTGACGTTCTCATTTATCCCCAAACACAAGGGATGCATTTGGAAGCTCACCTACATACCGAAGGGGCGCTTCCAGATTTACCTCCGTCTCCCAATGCAGATCATTCTATTTTGAGTCTGATTCCAGCGGCCACCTACGCCATGGGCAGTGGTTACGATATCAGCGGCTTTTGGAATGACGTATCGTCTGCATTCTCCTTAAATGATGTTAGCGGTGGTCTGATTGAAACAGCGCGTTCTGTCGTGGCTTTAGCGACGGGGTTAGATCTAGACACCGACATACTGGGATGGATGGATGGAGAGTACAGCCTCTTCTTATTTCCTAGCCAGTCAGGCTTCTTAAATTCTTTCTTCCCCGGTCTTGGTTTAGAGGCCGGAGTAATTTTAGAAACTAGCAACCGACCAGCAGCCGAAGCCGCCCTAGAGGCTTTAGATGATGTAATTGGTGAAGATGCTGCTGTATCTGCGACTATTGCCAACGCCCCAGTAGTGAACTGGCAATATGACGTTAATTTAGACGGCACGATGGATAGTGTCTTGACCCACACCTGGATCACAGACGATACTCTGGCCTTTACCAGTGGCAAGGGAGCGATGGAGCGATTGGTGGTGCCAGCCGGATTTAATCCCCTCAGTGGTCACAGCACGTTTCGCAATGCGACAACTAGCTTCCCAAACCCGAATAATGGGTACTTCTACGTAAATATGGGGTCTACCCTATCATTTTTCTATAATCTGTTTGGCTTTAATCAAGCTACTGACCCATGGGCTGTTGACATTCGTAGCTATTTTGGCACTGTTCGAAGCTTGAGCGTGACTACGTCTAGCAGCTCACAACAGTTTCAGATTGATGCTCTGCTGGGCTTGGCAGCCAGTGAGCCGATGGAGACAGAACTTGCAGAAGAAAAGATAGAGAAGACGGCCCAAGAAGAGTCTCTAGGCGAAAGCTCAGACTAACAGACACCTTAAAAAACAATATGCAGGCACCAGTGTTACAGTGCCTACATGTTGTCTATTTTTCTAATAACTCTCATCTCCTTCAACACTTTTGATGGCCAGAAGCTGATTTGCTTGCTGCAAACGCTCTGCGATGTTTTGACGCAAGGTCTCATTGACAGTAGGGTCAGCTAAAACTCCTTGGGCCAAACGTCGATAGTGGGCACTGGTTGCCACGTCAACTTTCTCTAAATCATTCAAGTTCTCATAGATAGTTTTGGGAGAAGGCTTTTCCATAAAACTCCTTTATATGAGTCTGTATGAGGATTGCTGAACTTAGCTGAAATTGCAATCAGCGATACCATTTTGAGCCAAAGTCTACAGTTCACAAGAAAAACATAGACTTACAACAGAAAAAAACATAGATTAGATCATTTTGTAGCAAATCTTAAATCTTTTGACAATAGGCTTCTGGAGAGTCGGCAACAGTCTTAAACAAAACAGTAGAGTGTATATTGTCAAGATTTGATAGCGTTGCACCACGAGTGCTGCCTTTAAGGGATAACAATTTGACAGTTTTGTTAAGAATTTGTGCCAAACGGCTTTTACCGTTAGAGAATTAAAATTCGTCTTTAATCTTTAGTTGTCTTGGGCATTGTGATTAGCAGCTGGTACCACCATCGTATGTTCTCCATAAGCTAAGTTCCGCTGGCTGCCCTCGATAAACTGTCAACAATCGCTGCTTTTTGCCAAAACAAATCTATGACTAGTCATCCATTGCCTATCAAGCAAGGTCTCTACGATCCCCAATTTGAGCACGATGCCTGTGGAGTAGGGTTTGTTGTACAAATGAAAGGGCTAGCGTCCCATGACATTGTGGAACAAGGGCTACAGATTCTCTGTAATCTAGAGCATCGGGGGGCTTGCGGTAGCGAAGTCAATACAGGTGATGGTGCAGGGATTTTAATCCAGCTTCCCCATCGTTTTTTACGGAAGGTAGCGGCAGTAGAGGGCCTCGATTTACCCGCGCCAGGACAGTATGGATCCGGACTTATTTTTACCTCGCCAGATGCAGAGATACGGGCAGAAAGTCGTCGTCGGTTTGAGTCGGTAGTGGCTCAAATGGGTCAAAAGGTCTTAGGATGGCGCGATGTTCCGACCGACAATAGTACGTTGGGAGCCACAGCCCAGGCGAGCGAGCCGTTTATGCAGCAGGTATTCATTGGGCGCTCAGCGGATTTAGAAGATGATCTAGCATTTGAACGGAAGCTCTACGTAATCCGTAAGCTAGCCTATAACGCCATTGTTAAACCCGGTCATGATACCTACTGGTATCCAGCGAGTTTGTCATGCCGCACAATGGTTTATAAGGGAATGCTAACGCCGCCCCAGGTGAGAGATTTTTTCCTAGACTTGAGCGACGCTGATTTTGAAAGCGCATTGGCTCTGGTGCACTCTCGCTTTAGTACCAATACATTTCCCAGCTGGGAGCGGTCTCACCCGTATCGTTACATCGCCCACAATGGTGAGATTAATACCCTGCGCGGCAACATTAATTGGATGCTGGCTCGGCAGTCCATGTTTGAATCGGAGCTATTTGGCGACGATATGGCTAAGGTCAAGCCGGTGATCAATGTTGATGGTAGTGATTCGACCATTTTTGATAATGCGCTAGAGCTGCTGGTCCTGGCAGGCAGATCGTTGCCCCATGCAGTGATGATGATGGTGCCTGAACCTTGGACTGGCCATGAGTCTATGGATGATGCCAGCAAGGCATTCTATGAGTACCATGCCTGTTTGATGGAACCCTGGGATGGTCCGGCATCGGTAGCATTTACCGATGGTTCGATGATCGGGGCGGTACTGGACAGAAACGGGCTGCGACCTTCTCGTTACTATGTAACCAAAGATGATCGGGTGATTATGGCCTCGGAGGCGGGTGTCTTACCGGTCGAGCCGGATCAAGTTTTGGAAAAGGGCCGTCTGCAGCCAGGGCGGATGTTCCTAGTGGATATGACAGCTGGACGCATCGTTGGCGATGAAGAGGTCAAGTCGAACATTATTCATGCGCATCCCTATCGTCAGTGGCTAGATCAGTATCAGCTCAAGCTAGCGTCTTTGTCGGCTGGTACTGTTAAGCCCTCTCTGCAGGGTGGTGGTACGCTGCTACGTCAGCAGCAGATGGCCTTTGGTTATACGTTTGAAGAGTTACGGATGCTGCTGACACCGATGGCTCAGAACGGTGTAGAGGCCATTGGTTCCATGGGAACCGATACGCCGCTGGCGGTGCTGTCGGATAAACCCAAGCTGCTGTACGACTATTTTCAACAGCTGTTTGCCCAAGTGACCAATCCTCCCATTGACTCTATTCGTGAAGCGATTATCACATCGGCGGTAACAACGCTGGGCTCAGAGCGTAATTTACTCACACCTGAACCGGAAAGTTGCCGATTGATTCAGCTGAAGACTCCGGTGCTTAGCAACGGTGAACTGGCTAAACTGCAGGCCATCAATGAACCGGGGTTTGCATCGCTCACGCTGCCAATCTTGTTTGATCCCAAAGCGGGAGTAGAGGGATTGGAATCGGTGATGAAGGGTCTCTTTGAGCAGGTGGATGATGCGATCGCAACCGGTACCAATCTGATTATTCTGTCCGATCGCGGCACAGACGCTGCGCATGCTCCAATTCCAGCTCTTTTAGCGGTCTCGGGATTACACCACCATCTTATTCGAACCGGCACCCGTACCCGTGTCGGTATCATTCTTGAGTCAGGCGAACCCAGAGAAGTCCACCACTTTGCCGTACTGCTCGGCTATGGCTGCAGCGCCATCAACCCCTACCTTGCCTTTGAAACCCTCAAAGAGATGATTGCTGACGGCATGCTGGTGGACATTCTGCCCGAAGATGCTTATAAAAATTACATCAAAGCCGTTACCAAAGGCACTATCAAAATTGCCTCAAAGATAGGCATTTCAACGTTGCAAAGCTATCGTGGAGCCCAAATCTTTGAAGCCATTGGTCTTAACCAACGTGTAATCGACCAGTACTTTACTCGGACCGCCTCACGCATTGAAGGGATCGGGTTAGACGTGATTGCCCAAGAAGCGATTATGCGCCACGGTCATGGTTTTGCGGAACGGGGTGATATTCCGGTCCTAGACGTTGGTGGTAACTACCAGTGGCGTAAGGACGGCGAAGCACACCTGTTCAACCCAGATACGATCCATACGCTACAGCAGGCCGTGCGCTCGGGCGACTACAAGACTTATCAGCACTACGCCAACCTGGTCAACGACCAGAGCAAACAACACTTTACCCTGCGAGGACTGCTAGATTTCAAAGCGCGTCAGCCAATTCCCATTGACGAAGTAGAACCCATTGAGGCCATTACCCGCCGCTTTAAAACAGGGGCGATGAGCTATGGATCCATTTCAAAGGAAGCGCACGAATCCCTGGCTATCGCCATGAATCGCATTGGAGGCAAATCTAACACTGGAGAAGGTGGAGAAGATCCCGAGCGCTTTACCTGGACTAACGAGCGGGGCGACTCAAAAAATAGCGCCATCAAACAGGTAGCCTCGGGGCGCTTTGGAGTGACTAGTCTCTACTTATCGCAGGCTAAAGAGATCCAAATCAAAATGGCCCAAGGCGCAAAGCCGGGTGAAGGAGGACAGCTACCAGGGAAAAAAGTCTACCCGTGGATTGCCAAGGTACGCCACTCCACGCCTGGGGTGGGCTTAATTTCGCCGCCGCCCCACCACGATATCTACTCCATTGAGGATCTCGCTGAGCTGATTCATGATCTCAAGAACGCTAACCGCAGTGCTCGGATTAACGTCAAGCTGGTATCTGAGGTTGGTGTTGGTACCATTGCCGCTGGTGTAGCTAAGGCCCATGCTGATGTGGTCTTAGTCTCTGGATTTGACGGTGGTACGGGAGCATCGCCTCAAACCTCCATCAAACATGCAGGGCTACCCTGGGAGTTGGGTCTAGCAGAAACCCATCAAACCCTGGTGCTCAACAACCTGCGTAGTCGCATTGTCGTTGAAACCGACGGTCAAATGAAAACAGGTCGTGATGTTGTTATAGCGGCTCTACTGGGAGCAGAAGAGTTTGGGTTTTCTACGGCTCCTCTCGTATCTCTAGGCTGCATCATGATGCGTGTTTGCCAAAAGAACACCTGTCCAGCAGGCATTGCCACTCAAGATCCGGTTCTACGGAAGAGCTTTGTGGGTGATCCAGACCATGTGGTCAACTTTATGCAGTTCATTGCCCAGGATGTCCGAGAGATTATGGCACAGCTAGGGGTACGCACTTTTGATGAGCTGGTAGGCCATACTGACTGGTTAAATGTGCAGTCAGCAGTAAATCACTGGAAGGCCAAGGGTGTAGATCTTTCCAAGATTTTGGCTCAGCCTCAGGTGGACGATTCTGTAGGTCGTTACTGCCAGATTCCCCAAGACCATGGCCTGGATAAGTCTTTAGATATCACTACCCTGTTAGATCTATGTAAGCCTGCCATTGAGAATATGGAAAAGGTCAGCGCCACTTTACCCATTTGTAATATCAACCGGGTGGTGGGCACCATTCTCGGCAATGAGATTACTAAACGGCACTGGGACGGTCTACCAGAGGATACGGTAAATATCACCTTCCAGGGAAGCGCTGGTCAAAGCTTTGGTGCATTTGTTCCAGCAGGTGTCACCCTTAAATTAGAAGGAGATGGTAATGACTATTTAGGCAAAGGATTGAGCGGTGGCAAGCTAATTGTTTACCCACCAGAAGCATCGACATTTGTACCTGAAGACAACATTATTATTGGGAATGTAGCCTTTTATGGGGCAACAGGAGGTGAAGCCTATATCTGCGGCATGGCTGGGGAACGCTTTGGGGTGCGTAACTCAGGGGTGAATACTGTGGTAGAGGCCGTGGGCGATCATGGCTGTGAATATATGACTGGTGGTAAAGTTGTTGTTCTGGGTATGACCGGACGTAATTTTGCAGCAGGCATGAGTGGTGGTATTGCCTATGTGCTGGATGAGGCTGGAGATTTTGCCACTCGTTGTAATACAGAGATGGTTGATTTAGAAAGTCTTGTGGAATCAGAAGAGATCTCCGACCTGCGAGAAATGCTTACCAAACATCATGAGTATACCGGCAGTCGTAAGGCTAAAGCAGTGCTAGATGATTGGGAAGGTTTCTTACCTCAATTTGTAAAGGTCATTCCCCGCGATTACAAGCGTGTGATTCAATCGCTGCGGCAGGCTTTACAAGATGGACTGAGCGGCGATGACGCTCTCTCAGCAGCATTTGAGGCCAACATCAAGGATGTGGCACGAGTCGCAGGCAATTAGCAACTGGTTGGGCAATGCCTACCTATGCATCATTTATCATTCAAAACTTATCACTCAAAACATTCGAAATTTCTCCCATGGGCAAACCAACAGGCTTCCTCGAATACACCCGCGAAATTGCGCCCGATGTCTCACCGCTAATTCGGATTCATCACTGGCAAGAGTTTCATAAATCTTTGCCTGACGTCAAACTGCGCAACCAAACCGCTCGATGTATGGACTGTGGTACTCCTTTTTGTCATACGGGGAATACCATTAATCGTATGGCCAGCGGTTGTCCCATCAACAATCTGATTCCCGAGTGGAACGATTTGGTGTATCGGGGACTTTGGAAAGAAGCGTTAGATCGGCTGCACAAGACCAACAACTTTCCAGAGTTTACCGGACGGGTGTGTCCTGCCCCCTGTGAAGGGGCTTGCGTGTTGGGGATTCACAATCCACCCGTGACAATTAAAAATATCGAGCATGCCATCATCGACAAGGGCTGGGAAGAGGGTTGGGTAATGGCCGAGCCCCCGGCAAAACGTACTGGTAAAACGGTGGCGATTGTTGGCTCTGGCCCAGCAGGACTATCGGCGGCGGCTCAACTAAATAAAGCAGGTCATTTGGTCACCGTATACGAACGGGCTGACCGTCCAGGTGGGCTGCTAATGTACGGCATTCCCAACATGAAACTGGAAAAAGAAGCCGTGGTACTGCGCCGTCTGAAGCTGATGGAGCAGGAGGGCATACGCTTTATTTGCAATACGGAAATTGGTAAAGACTTACCCGCAGAAACTCTAGTCAAAGAATATGATGCTGTGGTGCTCTGCACAGGAGCAACTCGACCACGGGATCTACCAATTGAGGGGCGCGAGTCTCAGGGCATTCACTTTGCTATGGAGTTTTTGACCAAAAATACTCAGGCGGTGATCGATCCAACACAAAATGATCGGGTCATTTCCGCTGCAGGCAAAGATGTGGTGATCATTGGCGGCGGCGATACGGGCACTGACTGCGTGGGGACCTCCATTCGCCATGGTTGTACCAGTCTGACCCAGCTGGAAATTATGCCCAAACCTCCTGAGGAGCGGGCACCGAATAACCCATGGCCCGAATGGCCCAAGGTTTATCGTATGGACTACGGTCAGGAAGAAGCTGCTGCTAAGTTCGGCGGCGATCCTAGGGCATATCTATCAACAGCAACTAAGTTTGAAGCCGATGACAAAGGGCATGTCAAAGCGGTCCATGTGGTGGATGTGGCCTGGGAAAAGGATGAAAACGGTCGCTTCCAAATGCAGAAAGTTACCGGCTCTGAGCGGGTTATTCCTACCCAGCTGGTGCTGCTAGCCATGGGGTTCTTAGGGCCAGAGCAGCCGCTGATTGATGCTCTGGGTCTAGAGCAGGATGGCCGCAGCAATATCCAAGCAGAGTTTGAGCAATACACAACTAGCATTCCTGGAGTGTTTGCAGCGGGTGACTGTCGTCGGGGACAAAGCTTAGTGGTATGGGCGTTTAATGAAGGTCGTGGTGTAGCGCGGGAGTGCGATCGCTACCTGATGGGTCAGACCGATCTGCCCTAGCCATCTCCCACCAGTAAGAGGGTATACAATCTTAAGAGCAATCTTGGTGAGTAAGCTTT
This sequence comes from Cyanobacteria bacterium P01_B01_bin.77, assembly GCA_039028535.1. Classification (GTDB taxonomy): domain Bacteria; phylum Cyanobacteriota; class Cyanobacteriia; order Phormidesmidales; family Phormidesmidaceae; genus Leptothoe. The sequence goes on along the minus strand of JBCCHX010000006.1, from coordinate 91,745 downwards.
TAAGATCAAATGACATTGCAAGTTGGCGATCCGGCTCCTGATTTTAGTTTGGCTGATGCAGACGGAAATACTGTCAGCTTGGCAGAACTGCAAGGCAAACGTGTAGTTCTATATTTCTACCCTCGCGATAGTACCCCAGGATGCACCAAAGAAGCCTGTGCGTTTCGAGACAACTACGAGGCCTACCAGGCCAAAGATGTGGTCGTTCTTGGCGTCAGTGCGGACGATGCTAAATCCCACCAAAAATTTATCAATAAGCACAATTTACCCTTTCCACTGCTGGTAGACGACGGGGCGGAAGTAGCCACCGCCTACGGGAGTTACGGACTCAAGAAGTTCATGGGTAAGGAATATATGGGTATTAGCCGCAGTACCTTTGTAATCGGTCCAGACGGTACCCTGGAAAAGATCTATCGCAAGGTAAAAGCGGAGAAACATCCAGTTGAACTCCTTGCTGAACTCGATGAGCTTTAGACTATGCCACAATTCTGGCGACCGGTGCGTACCCTCCTGGGGTTGCTATTAAAGCGACCGCTGGTGGGTACCTGCGTCATTCCCATTTTGCCCGACGGCCGGATTGTCCTAATCCAGCGTCGTGATAGCGGTCTGTGGGGATTACCCGGTGGCTTAGTGGACTGGGGTGAGGATATTGCCACGGCGGCTCAACGGGAACTGCTAGAAGAAACGGGTTTAGATGTGCTCAATATGGGTCGCCTTGTGGGGGTATATTCTCACCCAGAACGGGATCCGCGCTTTCATTCGGCCTGCATAGCACTTGAAGTCTATGCGGATGGTAAATTTTTTATCCGCGATAAGGCCGAGGTCATGAGAATTGAGGCCTTTACGATGGAGACCATTCCCCGTGGTAACCTAGCCCACGATCACGATCAGCAGCTACAGGACTACTTTAATGGAGCCACTGTTTTGGCCTAGCACAGGCCAAACTCCCATTCGAAATTTACGCCGTCAGCTCAAACATGGACAGCTGTTTTGGCGAGAAGTTGGCCGTGGGTACGTAGTGGTTTTTCTCCATGGCTCTTGGCACGATGGCGATCAATGGAGCGAGGTGCTCTCGCAGTTGGGGCCACAGTATCACTGTCTAGTTCCGGATCTGATTGGATTTGGTGAGTCCGTTCGCCTACGCGATCAGACAAATTACTCCATTGCCATGCAGGTAAATACCCTGGCAGAACTGCTAGCTTCACTGCGCTTGGGGCCTGTCATCCTAGTAGGCCATTCGCTGGGGGCTTGGGTTGCGGCCCGTTACGCAATTCAATATCCAGACCAGGTAACAGGACTGTGTGTCCTGGAACCAGAAGGTCTAGTCTATGAGCCTCAACGCTGGCGACGAGAACGCTGGTTAGCGAGTCCATTAGGCAGTTTGTGGTTATCCCTGACAAAACCTTTTGCGCGTAAGTCAGCGTCTGGGCAAAGACCATCCTGGCTACAAAATCATCATCTACAACAGAGATTAAAGCGTCACCCTGCAGCCTGTCGGCTTCTATTTCAGCGACGACGCAATGAATTAGAGCCTGAAATTATTGGCAGTCAATTAGCGACATTACCCATACCTATGGTTGTGCTCCAAGGTGAAGACATCGAGACAACCAATCAGAACTCAACACAAACATTTACTATGGCAGCACCCAACGCAGTGGTAAAAGTCTTACCTGGCAACGAGGAGTTACCGAGCTATGCGAGCAAGGCCGTAGCAGATTTTTTAGCACATTGGTTACCGAGGGTATAGGATCGGCATTTGCCCTCTATACAGCCAAAACCTTCCCTCGCAAATCCCCCGGATCATCTACTCCATAACGATTTAACATCGTCGGCAAAATGTCATATAGCTGGGCATTCTCTAAAACCCGTCCCCCCTTTGGCTGCTGCGGATCGTGGAAAATCATCAACCCATACTGGGCATGGTTCGCATCATCCGGACCGGTATCATTGCCCTTGGCATATAGCTCACTGGTGCCCACACTACCCACGGAACGCCACGCTAACCAGTCGAAATACACCAATAAATCTGGAGCCATCCCCCGTACCTTCTGATAAGTCTCTTGGGGCACATAGGCTTTCACCTCCATGGGTGAACCATCGGGATACGTAATCGACTCCAACTCACTAATGAGCTGTTCACGGAAAGCCTTAAACTCCTTCAGCGGAATTATTCCCTGGGGTTCTCTTCCCTGGATATTCAAAAAGATTCTTGCATAGTAGCCACCCGCACCCCAGACCTTAGTCTTCTCCCAGTCTACTTCCACCTTATCTAGGGCAGTGGGTTTTGTTGGTTTCTCTTTTAGCGTCAGATACCCCTTTGCCATCAGCCATTCATTAATGCAGATCCCTCCCATCAGCGGCTGTGCCCCATGGTCCGATACCACTAGCACCGCTGTGTCATCATCACACTGAGCCAACAGCTGCCCCACTCGCTGGTCCACATGACAGTAATAATCATGGATCGCCGTGGAGAATGGCATATCGGGCACATAGTCGGGATGACGCGGATCCATGGGTTTCCAAAAGGCATGATGAATACGATCTACCCCCATGTCCACCAGCATGAGAAAGTCGGGTTGGTCTTGAACAATCAGCTTCTCTGCAAGAGTAAAACGCTGGTCACAAAGCTTATGAATATTCGACAGAATCTCAGCTTTATCTTCTGAACGAAACTCAGGTACATCCATCATAAAATCAGGCATCCAGCTGCGGATTTGGTCCCCCAGCTCTGGTGGATGGGTGAACGTAACCTGGGGGCTCGGTGTGAGAAAACAAGACACCATGGAGCCATTCACTTCGTAGGGGGGCGATGTGCCTGGAACACTTAGCGCGGCCACTTTCCAGCCTGCTTTGCCTAAGTAATCCCACAAGCGCGGAAAGCGGACAGCTCGACCATCGGCAATGGTCATGTTTTGATACGCTCGCGTTGCCCGATTACGAAACCCGTAGATACCTAACTCTCCCGGATCGCGTCCGGTCATCATACAGCTCCAGGCTGGCACTGTAATTGCTGGAATTGAACTTTCTAAACGACCATAGCTGCCCTGTGCCATCAGTCGCGAGAGATTGGGCAGGTCATCTCGCCATTGCTCAAAAACAAGGGATGGCTCCATGCAATCTAAGCCAATGATGATTAAGCGGGGAGAAGGAGACATCTAATTGACCACCGTCTTACTAAACCGCCGTCGTAAAACCAAGGTTGCGATCGCACCCAAAACAGTCACCAGCGACAGAATATGCACCACATTAAACGGCGTTCCAGGAAAGAACCAAGAATCTGTTCTCAAAAACTCAATAAAGAACCGACCAAACGGATACCAAACTAAATACAACAGCGACAAATCACCGGGTTTCAGCTGTCTGCCAAATCGCTTTGACACCCAGTACAACACTAAAAAACCAAGGAAATTCCACACCGACTCATACAGGAACAAGGCATGAAACCGGGTTGAGTCAGGATAGGCGGTCAAATCGTTGTACGGGGCTAGCCGATGGCGTGGATCAATCCGCAGACCTAAGGGCCAGTTGGTGGGCGGACCGTACAATTCTTGATTGATAAAATTGCCCCACCGACCAATAGCCTGGGCAATAGGCAGTCCCACCGCTGCCGCATCAAGGTACATCAGCGTCGGCAAACGACGCACCTTGGTAAATAGCCACAGGGCAATGCTACCGAAGATAAACGCACCAAAAATGTGAATACCACCTCCCCAAATCTGAAGAATTTGCCCCGGATTTTGGAGATAAAAGGCCGTATCACTGGACTGGACAAACACATAATAAAGACGTGCCCCGATAAACGCGGGAATCAGCACCCAGATCAGCATGTCCCAAAAATCTTCAGGGTTCTTACCCCGGCGTTCGATTTCTTTGGTGGCAAACCAGGAGCCCGTAATGACAGCAGTGGCCATCAGCAGACCATACCAGCGCAGGGCAAAAGGACCAATTTCTACAATCGTCGGATCTACGGGAGGATACATAGTTTTTCTTGGCAGTTATTCTTCTAAATATCCAAGGTCTTTGAGACGGCGACGGACCTCTGGATCGTCAAATCCAGTGGCTCGAGCCTGGGAATAAAGCGCCTGGTGCTCTTCAGCATCTTGACTAAAGGCAGAAAGAGAATCCTGTAAGGATTCCACCATTTCAGGAAAAATCTCACTAAGGTCTAGATTCTCGCTCGGATCGTCTTGCACATCATAGAGTTCGGGTGGATTTTGATCAGTTTCAATCAGTTTGTGATTGCCAACCCACACCGCCCGTTTCGTTTGGTCACAGGCATGCTGAGAGACCAGTTCGGGCTGACGTTTTTGGATCAGATTAATTACATTCTGGGGCGGAACGGCCTCAGCATAGACACATCGATCGGGATCTATCGATTCGAGAGTCTCGCTTACATCTTGGTGTTCCAAGCTCAGTTCGGCTTCCTCTGGAGTGGCAAGCCCTGTCGCTGACAGCACCGTGTGGAACAAACAGCGGGTAGAGACCACATCGTTGCGAATAGTTTGACGCTCAATGGTATCGTTTGGATCGTGAATAATCAGCGGCACCTGCACCAGCTCGTTATAGATCGAAAGGCTATGGCCAATGAGCTGTTTCTCGCCGAGATGCTCACCATGGTCAGCACAGACAACAACGTAGGTATTATCTAGACGACCTGACTGTTTGAGCTGCTCTAGGAACTTGCCTACCTGGACATCCTGAGCCGCAACCTCAGCATCGTACATACCGTCTAGGGTGTCTTTTTGCTGGTCGCCCAGCGCTCCCATCAGGGGGGCTAGCCAGCCATAGACATCGCTGTTAAAGCGACGCAGGTAGGTTTGAGCATCGCGGTCTTTGAGCACATTGGGAGCAAACTTCTCAATGAACTCACGGGGGGGGTGGTAGGGCATGTGGGTACCCATCAAATTAATAAATGTGAAAACAGGCTGGCCTACCTTCACACCTTTGCGCTCAATCAACAGCTTGGCGGCATCGTCTAATGACTTACGAGTATTGCCTTTGAAGCTGAGGGCAGTTTGCCATAAGGGCACCATCAGCGGTGTAAATGATAGCGACAACAGCCAGTCGGAACGGGCAAAGGCATCTTGCACCTTATTTAAGGCATTGGCCAGAATGCGTTTAAAGAACTGGCGGTATTTGTCTAAAAAGCTGGAAGGGATACCGGCCTGGTTTGGCTTAGAGCTAAGCAGACCACTGTAGTTGAGAAAGCTGTAAAAACCGCGCCGCAGGCCATTGTTGATCACACCTACGAGCGGGTTATTGCAAAATGCGGCGGTGTAGTAGCCTCCGTCCTGGAGGCGTTCTGCCAGGGTTTTGAGGTGGGGTGGCATGACCGAATAGGACTGCTGCATCTGGTGTTGGGAGGGATACAGCCCGGTAAACATAGAGGCATGGGAAGGGATGGTCCATTGGGCGGGTGCGATCGCAACCTTAAACCGTGTCGCCCCCGCAGCAAACGCATCGATATTCGGCGAAGTCGGCTTTTCATAGCCATAACACGACAGGCGATCCACACGTTGAGTATCGAGCACCAAAAAAATGACATCCGGTTGAGTTGAGGGCATTGAAGCGCAGGGGAGCTTAATGACAATCTTGCCGTTGCTGCCATAAACACGAATGAAACAGCAACGCCGCTATCTACTACTACGGATACGGCTAGAGTTCGGATTCACAGCTCAGCCTAATCACCCAGCCCCGACCCGAACATCTGCACATAACGCAGTATTAACTCAGTCTAGAGTATCAAGACGATAAACTACCTGAATGATGGCTGAGCAAAAATGTCTCCACCTGCTCCCGTGTGGGCATCGACGGCTGTGCCCCAGCTTTCATAACCGATAGGGCCGCTACGGCACTGGCCCACGCTACCGCCTCACGCAATGATTTTCCTTCCTCCAGAGCAACGGCCAAGCCACCATTAAACGCATCGCCTGCCGCCACCGTATCGATCACATCTACGGGAAAAGCTGGCACATGAAAAACTTCTGAATTTGACGCCACCACAGCCCCCTGGTGGCCCAGTTTTACAATCACCGTCGACGTTCCCCGCTGTCGCAACATCTGAGCAGCCTCCATAGCCGTGGCCACACTACTCACCTTTAGTCCCGTGAGTTGAGACGCCTCGGTTTGATTGGGTGTCAAAATATTCACTAACCCGTAAAACTCCGGCGGTAACTTCAGTCTAGCTGGAGCCGGATCGACAATCACGCAAAAACCTTTACCATTGGCCCATTCTGCCGCTGCCCATACCGCCTCCAGCGGAATCTCAAACTGCATGAGCAAAATTGAGGATTCGGCCTTTAACGGCAGACGTTCCACATCCGTTATATCTACGTTGCCATTGGCCCCAGGGACCACCACAATCTGGTTATCGCCTAGTTCGTCTACGCTAATTAGCGCTATCCCAGAGGGACCTCGGTCAACTAGCACTTCATCTGTGGCCACTCCGGCTGTCCGAAGACTATCGCACAGCAACATACCAAAGCTATCGTTCCCCACTCGCCCAACCATACTGGTGCGTCCCCCCAGACGCGCAGCCGCCACTGCTTGATTTGCGCCCTTCCCACCAGGGACCGTGGTAAATTCAGTGCCCAACAAGGTTTCTCCCACCTGGGGCAAACGCGACACCTGAGCCACCAGATCCATATTGAGACTGCCAAATACAATGACGGACATGGACGTACAAACTTTGCAATAACTTTGGTGTACAGACGTTCAATGGAAAATCTTTCCGTTAATAATTTTTGGGCCTGAATCCCTAAGGCTCAAAACCACCCCAACTATCCTCCAATCCCGTTAATGGATCTAACAGTGAATCCAACGGCAGCGCATCCTCAGCCCCATCATCCACCTGCCAAGGATTAGGCGGACGATCGCTACTCCATGCCCACCAGGCTGTACCACACTCGCACTGATAAAATTCTTGCCACTTACGCTTGTGGTTATGGGTGTACACCGGTGCCCGACGGTTGATCCAGACAGCGGTTGCCGCTGCAGCAGGCTCATTACAACGCGGACAGCAAAACGTTAGGGCGTGGGTAGCAGCCTCTGTCCACTTGGGCGAGATTGGTGAAAAAGCTTCCATAATTTCGGACGATTAGCTAGCGTCTCCTTCAAATCAATTATGGTCATGATTCCTTTTCTCTACCACTCATTGCAAAATCCTAAGATTTTGTGAAAAGACGTTAAGAATCTATAGTTGAATCAGGGCGGGCCAGGGGCGTTCCGGGTCAGCTGTAGACCTCTAGCAATAGGCAATTCCCGTGAAGGCAATCACTCTGCTTGGTTCCACTGGCTCCATCGGCACCCAAACCCTTGATATTGTTGAACATCATCCCGATAAATTTCGATTAGTGGGCATCGCAGCTGGCCGCAATGTGGCGCTGCTGGCCGAACAGGTGCACCAGTTTAAACCCGAGATTGTCGCCATTCGTGATGAAAGTAAACTGACGGAGTTGAAAGAGGCACTGGCGGATTTGGACCCGCAGCCACAAATTTTAGCTGGCGCAGACGGCATTGTAGAAGTCGCCCGCTATGGTGACGCTGAGGCTGTCGTCACTGGCATTGTCGGCTGCGCTGGACTCTTGCCCACCATTGCGGCCATCGAAGCGGGTAAAGACATTGCCCTGGCGAATAAAGAAACCTTGATTGCGGGTGGTCCGGTGGTGCTGCCCCTGGTAGAAAAACATGGGGTAAAGCTGCTGCCCGCCGACTCTGAGCACTCCGCTATTTTTCAATGTCTCCAAGGACTGCCCGAGGGCGGTCTGCGGCGCATTATTCTGACTGCGTCCGGCGGTGCGTTTCGCGACTGGCCGGTCGAGAAGCTCAAGACTGTAACGGTTTCAGATGCGATCAAGCATCCCAACTGGTCCATGGGGCGCAAGATTACCGTAGACTCGGCCACCATGATGAATAAAGGGCTAGAGGTGATCGAAGCCCACTATCTATTTGGCATGGACTATGACCACATCGATACGCTGATCCATCCCCAGAGCATTATTCATTCGTTGATTGAGACTCAAGATACGTCGATGCTAGCTCAGTTGGGCTGGCCAGATATGCGGCTACCGCTGCTCTATGCCATTTCCTGGCCGGAGCGTATTTTTACTGACTGGAAACCCTTAGATTTGGCTCAACTGGCTACGTTGACCTTTAAAGAACCCGACCACGCTAAGTATCCCTGTATTAATCTGGCCTATGAGGCAGGTCGGGCCGGTGGCTCCATGACAGCTGTGCTGAATGCGGCCAATGAGCAGGCAGTGGCTCTATTTTTAGATGAGAAGATTCACTATTTGGATATTCCTAAGGTGATTGAAAAGGTGTGCGATCGCAACCGCGACCACCTAACTGCAGCGCCCTCACTCCCAGACATCCTTGACGCGGACCAGTGGGCACGCCAGGAAGTGATTAACGTTAGTAACGCCCTTAACCAACGTCAGGTTGTGGCCTTAGGCTAAGATTGGTCCAACTATTAAGAGGAAGCACGGCCCATGGAAATTGTGGTTGTCATCGGTGCGATCGCTATTTCAATCCTGGTCTTCACCTGGTTGATCAAAGTAGTCAAAGCCACCCTGAAAACAGCATTTTTAGCCGCACTAATTTTGCTAGGGTTACAACTTTTCTTTGGCATTGGTCCCGCTGCCATTTGGGACACCATCCGTGACTTCATCGGGCAGCAGACTAGCAATGTAGGCCAGTAAAACTGATGGTGTCAGCAACGGCTTATCCTCTAGGCGCAGTAACGCTTTGATCTATGTATAAAATACGTCATACGGTGCGCAAGGTATAAAATTCTCTCTATATACTCAAACACCCTTACGCAAACAACAAGTTTAGATATACTACCGCAGCCCTCTCATCAAAGGGGTTGTGGTTTTTTAGTAAGTTTTTTCGCAAAGAGAGCAGGTATCAATAAAAACAAAATTAAAATGCGATTTCCTCTTCTGCTCATCATCCGGACAAAAACAACAGTCAAAAAAGTTTTTTACTCACACATATGACAATCTTCGAACCTGCACTAGATCAGATTGCCATTCATTTCACCAGCTAGCCAGCCAACTACCGTAAATTCGTACACCTAAATATTTTAGATAGGAAAAATATCTTCCAAAAAGCCTCTTAGATAGATTGTGAATGACACTTCTTCAGATGGCACACACTTTTGAGATAAGTTGTTCCACTTTACCTGAGCTTGACAAAACATTCACTCAACATGAAGAGAGATATGTAATACTGAACACGTGTTTCACTCGTAGTGCTGCTCATCTGCATTGCACACTCTTGTCTGTCGTTGTTATCTTTCTGTTTTGGAGCTCACCAGTACCGTTACTGATCGCCTCCAAAATGTGTTGAGTTAGAGAGACTTATCAGCACAGCATCAACAAGGTTTGAATCAACTTGAAATACGCTATTTATCCTAAACCGTTTAGGCGTCACACTCACGTCTTGAGGATCGCTCCCAAGAGCCTTTACCGCCTAACATAAGAGTCTTTTTGCCTAATCCAGGCACGCTAGACCATCTGGCTGCACAAAGGCATTAATATAGCCTCACAACTCTTGTCAACAAGAGAATTTTTTTGTGCGGCAATGTTCAACCTTAACAATGTTGACTGACGGCATTTTCCGTCATAGTTTCTCCTGCCAGCAAGACCGCAATCTTTAGATGCGTCTACCAAATATTAAAGAACAACTGGCAACAGCTTTGGCTGCATTCAGCGAAAATTCTTGTCGCCTACCAGTTCTTACAAAACAGCTGCCTCTATAGCTTACTCCATCCAACATTTGTGGTGCTCATCAAAACGAGCGCTAATTTAGCATGATGAATCTTAACGCATCCGAACAATCTGAAGCATTATCTATCGCTTTTGTCGATAAAAGTCTTGCTCAAACCGATGTTCTGTTAACAGGCTTTCAATCAGACCACGTGGTAATGCTCAACGATCAAAGTGATGGCATTGACCAAATCTCCCAAGTTTTAGAACAATATGATCACAATCTAGATAGTATTCATATCTTCTCTCAAGGTAGTAACGGTGCAGTACAGCTCGGTAATGTGACGTTAGAACAGAGCAGTCTGCGCACCCATAGAAAGGATATTACCGGCTGGAGTGATGCTCTAACAAAAGACGGAGACTTATTGCTCTATGGCTCTAATATTGCCGCTGATAAAGCAGGTCAAAACCTGATCAAACAGATGAGCCAGCTCACCCAGGCTGATATTGCCGCCTCTAGCGATTTCACAGGAAACAAGGCGCTAGGAGGAGACTGGAAACTAGAATTTAGCACAGGCAAAATCAAAGAGACCTATGCTGCTAACAGTTACCAAAGTCTTTTGTCAAGTAACAAGAGTAACGGCCTCAGAGCAGACTACTATGACAACATCGACTTTACCAATCTCAAGTTTACCCGTACTGATACCGCCATTGACTTTGATTGGCGGCGAGGCACTCCCAACAAAGATATCAAAGCCGATACATTTTCCGTAAGATGGTCAGGTCAAATCGAAGCCGAATATTCAGAGACGTACAAGTTTAGAACCACTACTGACGATGGGGTGCGACTATGGGTTAATGACGAACTAATTGTTGATAAATTCAAAAATCAAGCTGCTACTAGCCATACAGGCACGATTGCTCTAGAAGCAGGACAAAAATACGATATTAAGATGGACTATTATGAGAATCGAGGCAAAGCAGTTGCCGAACTCTACTGGTCTAGTCCGAGCCAAGAGTTAGAGATTGTTCCAGAATCTCATTTGTTTAACGAAGTTGCTGAGATACCGAGTTTGGAGGCCGATCAGCATAGGTTTAGCAACGATACTCTTCTCGATGTTCAGTTCGAATCCCAAAGACTTGGCAAGTATACTAAAACCTCAGTTGCTAAAGATTGGGAAAATGTGAATTGGTCCAATCTTTACGATCGCGCCCATATTGTCGAAGATCCAGATGGTGAGCGCGGTCAAGTCCTTGAAATCAAATATCCGAAAGGAGCTGTTGGTCCCAAAGAGGGGGGTGGTCAGTTTGAGGTCTCTCTTCCCGAAGCTGAAGAATTATGGTTGTCATACTATGTCAAGTTTGGTGAAAACTTCGACTTTAGGCGCGGTGGCAAGCTACCCGGTCTAGCTAGCGGCGGTGGTAAGTTTACTGGCGGCAACAGCCCAGACAATGGTGATGGTTGGACAGCACGTTACATGTGGAGAGATCAGGGTCGTGCCGTTGCCTATGCCTACTATGTTGACAAGCCTGGTAAATGGGGTGAAGACATTGATCTAGATGATTTTGCCTTTTCTAAGGGCGACTGGCATCAAATTACCCAGCATATCAAGCTGAATACTGACAACAAAGCTAATGGTCTGCTGGAAACATGGGTTGATGGAGAGAAACATCAGTCTCGTTCAGATATGCGCTGGCGACTGGGTGACCAAGGCCTGATTGATTCTATCTATTTCTCCACATTCCATGGAGGTGGTTCAGATTCTTGGGCACCTCAGGTAGATAGCAAAGCCTTCTTCGATGGTTTTGTAGTGAGCGAAGAAGCACCTACCGCTCTGAAGCTGAAGTAAATCGGGACCAGCTAGACCGGCTTAGGTCATATACCATGGGCGCACTCTATACGTTTGGTAGAGTACGCCCATGATCAAGCTGCTGGCGTTTGCCTATGGACTCAGGCCAGGAGTCTTTTTTACTTTTGACTGTGCCAGTTTTGGTAACAGACAATAGATTCTAGATAACAATATAGCCCTTTGTAGAAAACTACAAAGCTTGTCCAATCCTTCAGTATCAGACATTTTTAGCGGCTAAAGCCTTGAGTAACAAAGGGGCAATATACCAAGAAATTGCATAGAGTACTTTATATTCAAAACTTTGGTTATGCCACTTCAAAAGGCGTAACGATACTATTCGAAATTCGAAAACAGGCTTTGCTAGAGTCAATGCGTTGGTGGGGTCTCATAATATCTCCCTCGCATCTACCCATCTACAAGCTTTCAAAACTCACGCTGTTTTTTTAGGCCTTCTTACGACCATCAGTCGATAACTGTTGGTAATCTCACAAGTCTAACAACAGCAAACAGGGCTTTATTTTATCGAGAATCTTCTGTTTTAAGAGTCTTTACTATGTTGACTATACGCCGCTTTCAATCAACAACAGCTTTATTAATTGCCTTAGGTATGGGTGCAGGTGCGATCGCCCCCCTCGTCACCCCTACCCCCGTCATCGCCCAAACCCAAACTCAGTTTTCTGACGTTTCTTCTAACTATTGGGCCAGTCAGTTCATCACTAGCTTGGCCGAGAGAAATATTATCGCAGGCTTTCCCGATGGCACATTTCGCCCCAATGAGCCAGTAACCCGTGCCCAGTACGCAGCTATCGTCCGCCAAGCCTTTAGCCAAACCACCATCCGTAGCAGCACCACCTTTGTGGATGTACCCACTAACTTCTGGGCGACAAGCGCCATTGATACCGCCTATCGGATGGGCTTTTTGTCCGGCTATCCTGACAATACGTTTCAGCCCAACCAAAATATTCCCCGCGCCCAGGTACTAGTCTCCCTAGCCAACGGTCTCAACTATCGGGCTAGCACCGTTGCCAGTGCAGACGTTTATAGCGACTCCCAAGCCATTCCCAGCTATGCCACTGCCAGCATTGCCGCCGCCACTGAGCAGCAGCTAGTGGTCAACTATCCCAATGTTCAGGTACTGCGCCCCAATCAAACCGCCACACGGGCAGATGTAGCCGCCTTTATTTATCAAGCATTAGCCAGCCAAAACCAGGTTGCTACGATCCAGTCTCCTTATATTGTTCAAACACGAACTACGACCACTGCAACTCAGTCTACCGTTACCGCTGGAACCAACATTTCCGTCTCCTACCCGGACGGCGACAAGATTGTACTCTTACCCGACGAGACTTTACCTCTCACACTGCAGGTAGCCGCAGCGGTTAGAAACAGCCAGGGTCAAGTTCTGATTCCCCGCAATAGTCAAATTATTGGCGAATTGCGTCCGGCCACTGTCGGCAATCAGAAAGGGTCACAGTTTGTTGCACAAACACTAGTCCTAACCAGCGGTCAGCGGCTTTCCTTACAGGCTCAGTCTGATGTAATCACTACGACTGAAACCATCCGTCGCGGTTCGAGCATTGGCGAAGTATTTGCTGGAGCGGTCTTGGGTTCTGGCGCTGCGGCTGCCGTTGCTTCGGTCACTGGCGATGATGAAATTCAAACCTGGGAAGTGCTGACGGGTACTGTCGCTGGAGCCATCGGCGGTCTGATATTAGGACGAGAGCGCACCGAGGTCATTTCCATTGATCCGATTAGCAATCTGGCTCTAACGGTCGGTCAGACCTTGGTAGTGCCACAATAGCATTCAAGATATTGAGTTCATCTACTTGCATAAAAGCCGTGGCAATCTTCAAGGTTTGTCACGGCTTTCATAATGAAGTCAACATTACAGATTTTTCTGACGCCTTAGCATATAAATGCAATTGACAGATCAGTTAAGAAAACGTCTTTGAGCCCAAAAGCTTGGAGTTGAGGACTAACACAAGGGACTAAAAAGCATGAAGGCATATACAATCACTGAAAGTCAGAAAGATAAAATTATCGATGCTCTCAGGTTCGCAGCTGATACGGGTAATCCTAGAGCAGCCCAGGAGTGGAAGCGGCTGGCTGACTATTTAGAAGTTTTAGACCCCGGACAACCTCCTAAAGCTCAACCGGTAAAATCCGCATCATAAGTGCGCCATAGACCAACATTCATCAACTGCTTCACAACCGATCGTTAGCGCTGCTCAGCCCAAATGACGGCTTGGCCCTCTTGCTTGTAAACGGCTTCCGTCAGGTCAACAGCTTCATTACGATACGTGCCTTTTATAGAAAGCCGCTGTTCTGGTGTGCTCTGAAACGTTATCTTACTCAGCTATTTTAACCAAGATGCCAGGGGGGATATCGCTATTCTCCTTGCAGCTCAGCATACTGGACTCAACAAAATTATTTGATATTAGTCAGCATCTTGACTGCCCAGTCTAGAGACTGATAGCCTACAGAACTAATAGCTACGGAACACCTCTGTCAGCTATTTTCGCACCCAAAAATTTAGCCGCGCGAGATGGCAGTGCACCACCACCACCACCTCGCTAACCCGACCAGCTGAAGTAGCAGTTGGTGAGCTGTGTGCATTTTACTTCACGGCCACCCTGAGTTTAGTTGCAGGGTGGCTATCTTTTTGGGCGCTTTCCTGACTCAATTAGCAACACAAAGGAAAACGCCCCATGACCGTACCCACAGCCCTACCTGCCGATCTCTCCATCGTCCTGCCCACTGGCGAAACCATCCGCCATATCCTGCTTGGCAGCCCCGGCGGCATCCGCCAAACCATTCACCTGCTCCACAACCTCAAATACGTTGAACCCAGCCAGTGGAGTCCGCTGATCGAAATCCCTGACAATCGGTTGGTTCTCACCCCCAGCCAGGGCGACGTCATCAGCATCCTCATGAAACGCCTGTAGGTAATCCGGTCTATAGTGCCTACACGAATTGCGGCAAGGTAAACGAAAAAGGGTGAGCAATGCTCACCCTTTAAATGACTTATCCGGACTTATCCGATGCTTCGAAGATTAGGGCCTAAGCAGCTACCTTTACCTTAAACACCAGGCGTTCGTTCTCTTCCTCGACAGAAATGGTGTCGCCACCTTTATAGTCTCCTCGAAGAATTCCCTTGGCGATATTAGTCTCCAATTCTCGTTGAATTGCACGCTTTAGCGGTCTTGCTCCATAGACAGGGTCGTAACCAACATCTGCAACAAAGTCTAACGCTTCTTCCGACAGCGACAGTCCAATCTTCTGCGCAGCTAACCGTTTCTCCAAACTTTTCACCTGCAGTTTGACAATTTCTCGTAGCTGAGACTTTTGTAAACTGTGGAAGATAATCATTTCATCTACTCGGTTCAGAAACTCGGGCCGGAAGTTTGATCGCAGCGAATCCATCACCCGACTTCTCATTTCTTCATAGCGGCTGTCATCACCCGCCACGTCGAGAATAAACTGAGAGCCGATGTTGCTGGTCATAATGATCACCGAGTTCTTAAAGTCCACGGTACGACCTTGAGAGTCGGTAACACGACCATCGTCAAGAATCTGTAGCATGATGTTAAACACATCGGGATGGGCTTTTTCAATCTCGTCAAACAGAATGACTGAATAGGGTCGACGACGTAACGCTTCTGTCAACTGACCACCTTCGTCATAACCGACATAGCCTGGAGGCGCACCAATCAGACGAGAGACCGAATGTTTTTCCATGTATTCCGACATGTCAATGCGAACGATGGCTTCTTCGGTATCAAACAGATAGCTTGCCAAGGCTTTAGCTAGCTCGGTTTTACCCACACCCGTCGGACCAAGGAAGATAAAGCTGGCGGTGGGGCGGTTCGGGTCTGCTAACCCAGCGCGCGATCGCTGAATAGAATCGGCCACGGCCGTCACCGCTTCATCTTGTCCGATCACTCGACGGTGCAACTCTTCTTCCAGGTGCAGCAGCTTGGCCATTTCTGATTGAACTAGTTTACTAATGGGAATACCGGTCCACTTAGAAATAATCTCGGCAATGTCTGCTTCAGTCACTTCTTCTCGCAGTAGCGTTTTTCCACTAGCCTGCGATTCGGCTAAATGTTCCTCTGCCTGAGAGACTTTTTCCTGTAGCTCAGTAAGTTTGCCATACTTAAGCTCAGCCGCTCTGTTGTAATCATACTCTCGTTCAGCCTGAGCAATCTCAATATTGACTTTATCGATCTCTTCTTTGATCACTTGAATTTGATCAATGCCATCTTTTTCGGACTGCCACTGGGCATTGAGCGTGCTTTGTTCTTCTTTGAGATTAGCAAGTTCTCTCTCCAATCGCTCTAGCCGTTCGACAGATCCAGCATCGGTTTCATTTTTGAGCGATAGTCGCTCCATCTCTAGCTGCAGGATTTTTCGATCGACCTCGTCTAGCTCTTCTGGTTTGGAGGTGATCTCCATTTTCAGCTTAGCGGCGGCTTCATCCACTAGGTCAATGGCTTTATCGGGTAAAAAGCGATCGCTAATATACCGGGTTGACAATGTGGCTGCTGCAACCAACGCATTGTCCGCAATGGTGACACCATGGTGCAGCTCATAGCGTTCTTTGAGACCCCGCAGGATAGAGACAGTGTCGGTCACCGAAGGTTGGTCGATGTAAACCTGCTGGAAACGGCGCTCTAGAGCAGCGTCTTTTTCGATGTACTGCCGGTATTCATCCAGGGTGGTGGCTCCAATACAGCGCAGCTCGCCACGGGCCAACATGGGTTTGAGCAGGTTACCGGCATCCATCGCACCTTGGGTGGCACCGGCACCAACCACGGTATGGATTTCGTCAATAAACAGGACGATCTGTCCCTGGGAGTCGGTGACTTCTTTGAGCACGGCCTTGAGACGCTCTTCAAATTCACCGCGATATTTGGCTCCAGCAATTAGGGCACCCATGTCTAGGGCAATCAGTTTGCGATCGCGCAATGACTGGGGCACATCATTATTAATTATCCGCTGGGCCATGCCCTCAGCGATGGCCGTCTTACCCACCCCTGGCTCACCGATTAGCACCGGATTATTCTTGGTCCGACGCGACAAAATCTGAATCGTACGGCGGATTTCATCATCCCGGCCAATCACCGGATCCAGACGCCCCTCACGGGCATACTCCGTTAGGTCACGACCATATTTTTCAAGCGCTTCATATTTACCTTCGGGGTTTTGATCCGTCACCTTTTGATGGCCTCGTACTTGTTCTACAGCGGTTCTGAGCTGCTTGGTGCTGATGCCTGCCTCTCGCAGCAAGGATTTACCAAAGCGGGCATCGTCCGGATAGCCCAGCAGTAAATGTTCGATGGAAATGTAATCGTCTCCAAACTCTTTGCGGAACGCTTCCGCTCGATCTAACAGCGTATTGAGTGAACGACCTAAATAGATACTGTCGCTCTGCCCTTTGAGCTGGGGTTGTTTACGCAGAAACGCTTCGGTTGCACTGCGTAAACCGCTGGCTCCCGCTTTTTGCAAAATACGGCTGGCCAATCCGTCGTCATCTAAGAGTGCTAGCATCAAATGCTCAGTTTCAATGTTCTGATGTTGCCACTGCTTGGCCAAATCGGTCGTGGTTGCGATCGCAGCCCATGCCCGTTCTGTAAACTGATTTGGATTTGATGGTTGCATAGCCCAGCCTCCTGTCGCATGTTTGCATTCTAGGCAAAGACCACCGGATAGGATGATCGGTGTTCCCCCTGCTCCCAGGTAGGTATTGCCGCCCATGGGTCAAAAATCTTGACCGTAGACCAGGAAAAATAACGTCACTTATCCGTAACGGCGAATCAAAAGCGGGTATGTTACAACTAGGTGCTGAGGGGCAAAAACACAGATTTTTTTGAGTCTGACTTGATATCTCAACGGAAGTCTGTATTTTGAAGAAGTGTGTTGACTAGCTAGACGTTTTGCCAAACATTCCCCCACGAAACTCTGGGCCGCTGCATTCTGCACTGCGTCAGACACTATATTCCACCTACTGCGAACAGCAACCGCTACGACGGCTGTCTCGCACATTTTCGCCGCTAGAATTTATCCGTTTTCTCAGCTATATCGATTTCCACACGGTAAGAGCCATTATTCGAGCCACACTCCAGCGGCGGCTGCCTAGCCTAGCGTCAGAGATGGCCTATAACGCCATGCTGGGGCTATTTCCTGGCATTCTGGCCATGCTCACAGCCATTGGTCTGGTGACGTCCCTGGAAAACACGTTTAACCGATTGGCCTATAGCCTGAGTGAAATTGCCCCAGGGGCTGTCAATGAACTCATCCAAAATTTTGCCGCAGAAGTCAGTGAAGGGGGTAACCGGGGATTATTTTCTTTAAGTTTTGCGATCGCACTCTGGGCCTCCTCAGGAGCCATTAGTGCTGCCATGCGAGCCCTAGATGAAATTCACCAAATTCCACCAGCCCAACGCCGTCCCTTTTGGAAAGCCCGCCTCCTATCCATTGGTCTCACCATTGGCACCATTTTGTTACTGATGACCGCCTCTTATTTGGTCTTTATTAGCGCAGGTGTGATTAAACTCCTGGCACAACAAAGCGGAGATACTGTCGGCGTTTGGGTCCTGCGCATTTGGGAATTGCTCACATGGCCCCTAGCCCTGAGCATTGTTTCCTTCGCGTTTGCCTTTGTCTATCGCTTTGGCCCCAGCCGCTGGACCCGTGGCAAACCCCTCATGCCCGGTGCCGTCCTCGCAGCCCTATCCTGGGCCTTGCTGTCCGCATCATTTCGCATGTATGTGGCCCAGTTTGGCAACTACAACAAGGTATACGGTGCCATTGGTACGGTGATCATTCTACTGCTGTGGTTATTTCTGACCTCATTGGTCATGCTGATTGGCGACCAGGTGAATGTCATCGTCGGGGAACTGATGCTCCACAGCCCTCGACTCCCCCTGCACAGACAAAGCTATTCATCCCAGAACCATGGCTACCGCACTGCCGACCATGTCCCTAGCTTAGATAAATCGACCATCAATAAAGACCGCCATCGGTAAGGCGCACTAGTAAGCCGCCAGTATCTTCACCTCATCCCCCACCGCCAGGGTTCCTTCGCCATGGGCTATCAGATTTTGACCAAACCAAATAGCATGGTCCCAACGGCGGTAAGTAGCCAACGTCTTTAAAGGCTCCTTACCCTGCTCCCCCGTAGATTGCTCCACCCCCGGAATCGAGCAGCGGGAACAGGCCTTGGCCACATCAAACACGATGTGGCCAATTTTGATTTGCTTCCAGGTATCTTCCGCAAAGGGAGCACAGCCCGTCACCACCAGATTGGGACGAAATCGATTCATGGGCACTGGCTTCAGTAAACGACCATTTAAATCTGCTAGAGACGCTTCAGAAATTAATAAAAACGGATAGGCATCCGAAAAACTATTAGGCGTATCAAAACGACCGTGATCTGTCGGGCGATGGGTGCTGTCGGGCATATAGACCAGCTGCACTTCAAAACCTAGAAAATCACTTAACCACTGGGCCGCTTCATTGCCCATGGACCAAGCGGTACAGCCATCCCCCCACACATCCACATCCACTGGGTTAGCTACCACTGGCACGACAGGCAGCTCCAGGGAAGCCGCGACATCATCCGCAATACTCAGACGCAGCGTATCGGCCACGGCCACCCGAATCAGGGCCATTTTCGGAAACTTGCGCTGGGTAAGAAACTTGCCGTTGCGATCGCACACCATCCACCGACGATCATGCAACAGCCCTCGCGTCGTTACCGGGGACTGACTCAACGTAATCCCTGCTGCCGATTTAATCGGGTATGTGGTCAAACCACTCAGCTGTAACGAAGCCATGGCTATTCTCCTAGGACGGTTATCCGACTGGCGGCTTGGTTCAACCGCCGCAAAATTATCTATAACTTAAGATGTAGGCTCCCATAGCCAACATTGTCGATCTACAACGGTGGGCAATACTTGCCCCGCGACCACACTCGGATCTTAAACAGCAGCACCATGGAAAAGCTCTATGCAATGGAAGACGCCCAGCGGATTTTGCAACTTGCGATCGCGCAGGAAACCGAATCGGGTGAGCTTTCCCACCAGCAGCTGCTAGAAATCGCTGAAGAACTCAATATCAGCCCAGCCACCCTGCAAACGGCGGAACGAGAGTGGCAAATCATGAAGGGCCAAGCCGAAGATCATCGTCTTTTTCAACACCAGCGCCAACAGCGGTTGCAAAGTCAGGTGGTTCGCTATGGCATTGTCATCAGCTTTTTAGTCGTTATCGACTTTCTCACACCTGGCGGTACGCTGCTCGGCCATCTTGGATTTTCGCTCTATGTTGCTTTGTTTTGGGGGCTGGGCCTATCGCTCAAAGCTTGGCGCATGCTGCAAACATCAGGTGAACGCTACGAACGCGACCTGACTAAATGGCGGCGCAAGCGCAGCATGCAGCAAACACTCGATGGCGTGGTCAATCGCTTTTTAGGCTCTGTTTAAAGCTGGCGTGAAGCCTTAGATAAGATTTTTTAGTCGCCATCTTTCATTACAAACCTTTACAAAGCTGACAACCAGTGTCCATTATGGCTCCGATCCTTTTTTAAGGATCGGGGTTAAAACTATGGACACTATAGGGTCAGGCCATTTTTTATAAATTTTCCTTGTAGATGCTCAAATCAGTTGCACTTTTTTGGCAATCCTGCAATGATACAAAACACAAGGTTGGTTGTGTGTTCCTTGGTTTTCGAAAATTAGCTGCGGGTATGATTGTTGCTAGACACGCCATACCCGCAGCTAATTTGCTTTAAAGCAGCAACATCAATGGGAGAATCTCCAGTCAATCCCGCCGCTAACCAGCCCAGCCCTCAGCGGCGCTTTATCCAAGTTTGTCAATACCGTAGCTGCCAGCGTTTTCAATCAGCAGATGTACTAGCTGCCCTCAAGCAGAATGCTAATGCCGACCTCATGGTATCGGCAAGTTCTTGTTTAGGACAGTGTGGCTCAGGCCCTACCGTCAGGGTTGCCCCCGATAATGTCTGGTATTGCCGGGTTCGCCCCCATGATGTTGATGAGATTATTGAGCAGCATATCCACCAAGGCAAACCT
The DNA here is from genome assembly GCA_039028535.1 of Cyanobacteria bacterium P01_B01_bin.77. Lineage (GTDB taxonomy): Bacteria > Cyanobacteriota > Cyanobacteriia > Phormidesmidales > Phormidesmidaceae > Leptothoe. The sequence goes on along the minus strand of JBCCHX010000006.1, from coordinate 71,096 downwards.
GTTAAGCGGTTGCTACATCCCAGGTTTCATCCCGACTACAGCAGACTGATGGCGCGTTTATCAGATCAACAAGACGCCATAGGGGACTCGTCTTGACCCGCCTTACCCCTCCCTTGGGTTCGTTCCAGACGCCCTAATTGAAAAGAATATCCATTCCCCAGTGGAGAACCGGAGTATACTGAGGGAGTTGCAGCTACGCGGCACTGTGGAACTTTCCTGCAAAAGCGAATACGCCCTCTTGGCGCTGTTAGAACTCAGCTTGCATTATGACAAAGGTGAACCTTTACAGATTCGTCAGATTTCAGCTCAGCAAAACATTCCTGATCGTTATTTAGAGCAGCTACTCGCCACCCTTCGTCGCGCTGGTTTTGTCAAAAGTCAGCGCGGCGCTAAAGGGGGATATTTACTAGCTCAATCCCCCTGGCATGTGATTCTGCTCGACGTTGTGAATTGTATCGAAGGGCTGGAAAAGAAAGACAATGGGAGCGATGCTGTACAAACAACGGAGCGGCAGGTGGTACGGGCTCTATGGCACGACGTACAGCAAGCGGCTCAAGACGTACTGTCTGCCCAGACTCTGCAGGACTTGGTAGACCAACGTAACGCCAAGCATCAGGTCGATTTGATGTATTACATTTGACGCCTTGGGGAATGAACTATGCGGATTGCCCAAAATATTACTGAGCTAGTAGGTCGTACACCGCTAGTCCAACTTAATCGAGTTCCTCAAACAGAGGGCTGTGTTGCCCAAATTGTGCTGAAACTAGAAGGCATGAATCCATCTGCCTCGGTGAAAGACCGCATTGGCATCAATATGATTGCTACGGCAGAGGCTGCTGGGAAAATTCAGCCGGGCAAAACCACCCTGGTAGAGCCCACCTCTGGCAATACGGGCATCGCCCTAGCTATGGTATCTGCCGCGAAGGGATATCGGTTAATTTTGACCATGCCAGAGACCATGAGTGCCGAGCGCCGAGCGATGCTGCGGGCCTACGGTGCAGAACTAGAGCTGACCCCTGGCAATGAAGGTATGGCAGGCTGTATTCAACGTGCTCAGGAGATTGTAGCCTCTATCCCTGATGCTTACATGCTGCAACAGTTTCGGAATCCGGCCAACCCGGACATGCATCGCCGTACGACGGCTGAGGAAATCTGGCAGGATACTGAGGGCCAGGTGGATTTTTTAGTGGCAGGCGTGGGCACAGGTGGCACCATTACAGGGGTGAGCGAAGTTCTGAAACGCCGTAAAGAGGACTTTCAAACCATTGCAGTGGAACCGGACAACAGCCAGGTACTGACTGGCGGCAAACCAGGTCCCCACAAAATTCAAGGTATCGGTGCAGGTTTTGTTCCAGACGTGCTAAACGTCAAGCTCATTGATGAAGTCATTGCAGTAACCGATGATGATGCGATCTCATTTGGTCGTCGCTTAGCCAAAGAAGAAGGTATTTTATCGGGTATTTCCAGCGGAGCCGCTCTGTGTGCGGCTATCGAGGTAGGCCGTCGTCCTGATAACGCTGGTAAATTAATCGTGGTGATCCAGCCTAGCTTTGGGGAGCGCTATTTGAGCACGCCCTTGTTTCAAGATCCCTCCTTGACCTCACACCTAGCTAACGCCCGCTAGCCCAGATATTCCAACTAATACAGCCACTTCCACCCACTCCACAACGGCCCCATAGGTATCGCCTGTGTGGCCTCCTAGGCGTCGATGTAGCCAGCCTGCTAGCAACCATGCGCTCCCAATTCCCCAGACCATACTCACCAGCGCCTGCACCCAGGCAATCCATCCCAGCTCTGCTACCAGTCCCGTTAGGCCCAGCAGCCCCACCGCCCAGGGCAGTGTGTGCCAGCGTGAGGGGAGAGCCTGCTTATGAAAGACCCCTTTACCCTTGGGTTTTAGATAAGGGTAACTACCAATAGCCCATTGCTGTCCCCAACGGCTCCAGGCAGCGGCAGAGATCAGGGCAAACCAGCGGCCGTGCAGTATCGTGGCTAGAGCAGTGGTTTTAAGCAGGAGAATTGCGATCGCAACCATCACCCCAAATGCCCCTGTACGACTATCGGTCATCACCGCCAAACGTCGCTGATCGTCTTGCACAGCAAGGCCATCAGCGGTGTCCATGGCCCCATCCATATGCAGCCCACCCGTAAGCCATACCCCCGCCAACACCACACAGGCACTACGTAAAGGCAACGGCAGAGCCAACCCCAAAAGCACATCTAGCCCTGTCAGCAGACCGCCTAGCCCCAGCCCGATAAGAGGAACCACCCGAGCAGCCTGACCAAACGCCACTGGCCACTGAGAAGGCAACGGCAACCGGGTATAAAACAATACAGCTCCATTTAATAAGGCCCATTGCCCATAACCTATCCGGACAATGCGATCAATCCACCGTGCCATAAATGCCTCAGAATACTGCAAAAGAAAGACCCATCAGACCTCAAAGCAGAATGATGCAGCCCGTGACATTCCTGAAGCGCCCATGGGTTGAAACTCATATTCAGTATTCTGGCTGAAGGCAGTCCGAAAATTTGCTGAAATAATATGAACACTAATGGTTAATACCCCCTCAGCAAGATTATTTTCGCCTTTAGCGTTCCAAATAATCAGATTTCATCTATCTTGAGGATAGATTGTTATTAGCCTCGGTGTTTTACGGGCCCATTTGTTAGTTCAACGAGCCCCTCTACCGACCCTGTTATGAGCTACCAACCTTCAACAACTTCTTTGCCCGCACCATGTCTTGTTGACATAGGTACAGTTATCAACAAAAAGGATATGGTGCGCATTTTGCAGCATCTCGGACGTGTCCGGTACATCCACAACCAAGAAAAACAAGTTCTCAAGGAGGGCGAAGGCTACGTTGTAGAGGTCTTTAGTGACCCCCAACAAGCAACATTAGTCGCCAATAGCAGCCTTTATCTCAACGTCGGCAGCTTTGATTACATGGAAATGGGCCAACTGGACGATAACCAGCCTTATTTTGATCTGATTCAGGATAATCGCTGCCTCCGTATTCTGCCTTTATCCAACCCCCTTACAGAGCGCAACACCTGTAACATCAACGATGCCACCTTGGAGGCCATGCTCGCCGAAGCTCTGACCGCACGATGGGATGCCTGCTTAGACGATGACAACAATAATTTTGCTGGCTAGCTGCTTGTATATGCTGTCTCTAATCTAGTACGGTTGCTCACAACAGCATATGCAACACCTAAGACACCCTACAGTAGGACAGCGCTAACCGTTGGCTATCGACCATTTTTCCTTTGAGCATCAGGCATCTTGCTCCCAAACCCTGGCTAGAGCGGGTATCTTTCACACACCTCACGGCCCTGTTCATACACCACGATTTATGCCAGTGGGCACACTGGCCAACGTCAAAACCGTCACACCGGCACAGCTTCACGATGCGGGAGCCCAGATGGTGTTGGCAAATACTTATCATTTGCACCTGCAGCCTGGTGAAGATTTAGTGGCTGAAGCAGGCGGCCTCCACCAGTTTATGGGTTGGTCTGGTCCCATACTGACTGATTCCGGAGGGTTTCAGGTCTTTAGCCTAAGCAAAATTCGTACCATTGCCGAAGAAGGTGTAACGTTTCGCTCACCCCGTGACGGACGCATCATCCATATGCCTCCAGAAACATCCATCCGCATTCAAAATCAGCTAGGTGCAGATGTGATTATGGCCTTTGATGAGTGCCCTCCCTACCCTGCCGATCGGGAGGCCGTTGAAGCTGCCACCCAACGCACATACCGCTGGCTAAAGCGTTGCATAGAGGCTCATCAGCGCAGCGACCAGGCCCTATTTGGCATTGTGCAAGGGGGCGTTTACCTAGATTTACGCCAGGCAGCAGCCGAGCAACTCGTAGGGTTAGACTTACCTGGCTATGCCATTGGCGGTGTCAGCGTGGGTGAACCCCCTGAGCTGATTGAAAAGATTGTGCAAGCAACCACACCACTTCTGCCCCCCGACAGGCCTCGCTACCTGATGGGTGTGGGCACGTATCGCGAAATGGCCCAAGCCATTGCCGCTGGCATGGATTTATTTGACTGTGTTATTCCTACTCGACTGGCACGGCATGGGGCAGCTCTAGTACAAGGGGAGCGGTGGAATCTGAAAAACCAGAAGTTTCGTCGGGACCTGACTCCTCTAGATGCGACCTGTCCCTGCTACACCTGCCAAACCTTTACTCGCGCCTATCTCTGCCATTTAATTCATGCTCATGAATTACTGGCCTATACGCTGTTGTCCATCCACAACATCACAGAGTTGATTCGCTTTACCCAGGCCATTCGTAAAGCAATTTTACAAAATCAGTTTGCTGTAAACTTTCAAAAGTGGCTAGAACCCTCTTAAAATGGTGGTTAGGCAAATCATTAACAGACTTTAGGCGGCACCACAGCATGTTAAGATGTGAGTCAATTATTAAGCAAACTATCGCCAAAGTAGAGAGGTTCTCATGGATGCGGTCCTACTGTTAGCTAAACTTCCCGAAGCTTACCAAGCGTTTTCTCCCTTGGTAGATATTTTGCCTATTCTACCTATCTTTTTTTTGCTTCTGGCCTTTGTTTGGCAGGCATCTGTTGGTTTTCGGTAATAGGTTACTGGCCTAGCGATAGGCTATTACCTCACTGTTTGTAGCCGATACATGAGTGAAAGAGGTTATTTTGAGGTTGGGTATTGCGATCTCAAAATTAAGTTTATCGAACCTGAGAGGAAGAAAGTTCTTCTCAGGTTTCTATTAGTTTCTTAATAAAAAGGGAGATCCGTTGAAACGGGTCTCCCTTTTTATTAGGTTAGATTTTCTGTCACTCTGCCCCATTAAGGATAATAGTCAAAACCTAAAAAGACCCACTGATTAGGCCTCAAAGAGTCATGTGGGTATAGGCGTGCTGTTTTACATTATCTTCTGTAGTCACCTTGTGAGAAGCATTTAAGATTCGCTTTTTTTCCGTAGAAAAATTCACTGCAGAAAAGGTCTGCCCATGGGGCACCGTTGTCTGAATATCTGTTTTGGTTTGATAGGTTCTGGCAGCGGCCATAGCACGCTCTACAAAATTTTCACAGAACTGAGCATCATTAAGCTCACCGAGCAGCGGTGTTACCGTTGGCTGATCATTTTTGACAATCTCACCCAGCTGTAATCCGTACAGCGTCTTATAGGACGTGGGAACCCCTTTTACTAAGGCCTCGAAATAAGCCGAAGGAACTGGCTCAAAGACTTTGACAGGCACAACGTTACCGTCTTGTTTTGCAAAGCAGTGGGCTAAACCAACAATTACATAGTCGCTGTCTGATAACGCAGCTGGAACAGTGGATAGAGTCATAGGGTGCCCGCAACAATTTTGATCGCTTTACTGCTCCCATCGTAACGTTCTCGGTCTGATGGAAAAACGCTACACCTAAATCCGTTATAAAACCCCACGAGTTTTAACGTTTGGCAACCTAGAGAGACCGATCCCCATGCAGATTTTGCACGCACCGCGTAAATTTACATAGTTTTTCTGACATAGGCGGTATGAGATTACAATCTCTCCGTTTTTCTGCGGTTGGGCTTACAGCAATCGGCATGCAACGATCCCATTAGCCCATAACAGCCCTGCTTTATCTGCTGTCAGGGGTTTTTCAAAACAGCAACCCATAGCTATAGCCAATCGCTAACAACCATTTACCGTGAACAATAGGGAGTGATGTATCCCATGCAGTCAGCGGCAACCTTAACACCTGACGAGTCTAATCCAGCCCTATCAAACGCTAGAGGTGATCAAATTTATGTCAATCGGGCTCGGTTTTATACAGCCGTGGGGCATCTGCATGAGGCCATCGCCGATTACGATTGTGCCATTGACATTAATCCTTACAACATTGATGCCCGTCTGCAGCAAGGCATCCTTTTTAGAGAACTCAAACTGTACGACGACGCCATCGTGTGTTTTGGCTTGGCCTTATTTCTAGGCAACTTAAAGGCCCCCATTTATGCAGAGCGAGGCCGAACTTATCATCTAGATGGCCATTGGAATTGTGCAATTGGGGACTATCAGCAAGCACTGACCATACTCCACCAATCTCCTAGCCCATCCTTAGTCAGACAGGTTCAAACTTGGATGTCTGAACTGCTTGACAACTAATCAATAGAAATCTTTTGGGGTCCCTTACCGGCGTCATCGTCATCGCTTTGGCTGGACACATCGGCACCCTGATTTTCTAGCCAGCTTTTGACTGGATCATCACTCAGGTTGAGCTTGAGCACTCCAGATGCAAACCCGCTCAAAAAGGCGACAGGCTGCCCTAGAATCTCTTGCACAATGGGTGTCAGCTCATCGAGAAACATAGATTTACAGACTGTTACAAAATTACCTTAGCTATCCTAACGCGGCTCAGGAACAATCGGTGGTAAATAGACGGAAATCCTTAAGGGCTAGCGCAATCCTCGACGTCCATTAGGATAGATGGTTGACCAGTTCGTTTTAGTGGTGGCTAATTGGGCCTCGGTCAAATTAGCTCCCGTTAAATCTGCCCCGCACAAATTAACCCCTTTAAGATTAGCTCCCGCCAAGTTACTACGGTTCAGGTTAGCTCCCCGGAGATCGCTATTTTCGAGGTTAGCCTCTCCCATGTAGGCATTGGATAACTTGGCGTTTTTCAGATTACATTGGCGCACATCAGCCTTACTAAGATTCACATTGGTCAGGTCAGCCCCTTGCAAATTACAGTCCGTCAACTGAGCCCTAGCAAAACTAGCGCCACTCAGGACCATACGCTGTAGATTAAGCCGCCCAAAATTCTGCAACGAGAAATCACGATGGCCTCGCCCATAGGCTTTTTGTACGGCTTCGGGGGTGATTTTTTTACCTTGTCCAGAAAATGGCCCCGATTGGCTTGAACTACTCGACAGTAAATTGCCCGATGGCCGCCGAGGAGAGACGGGAGAAGAAGCCTTAGTACTTTGACGCCTTTCTCGTCGTGCCCGAATAGCTGCCGCGAGACGAGCAGACGGAGACGCCCCTGATGTAGGATCATCTAAACCTAAAACGGATGCCGTATCGTCGCTATTAAAGGTAGGTTGACTGGCGGGACCCACATCTTTAGGAGCGTTGGTGGGAATAGCCATATTTTGGGCCAAGCTATGCAGGTAGGGTTCTAGATCCAGATCGCGGAGAATAGCGTCAGCAGAACTATAGCGGTGCCGCACCGAAATTTCGAGCATTTTACTCAACACCCCTGCAAAGTGCGTACTCACCTGCACGTGCTGCTGCCAAAGAATTTCCCCAGACTGGGGATCGTAGGACATTTCCTTAGGTGACTTTGCAGTTAGGAGATAGAGGCAGGTTACCCCTATGGCATAAATATCACTGGCATATACCGGACGCATAGCCATTTGCTCCGGGGGAGCATAGCCCGGCGTCCCCACAGCATAGGCCGTCAGAGCCGTGTGCCCTGACTCCTCATTCGCCTTCACCGGATTGACCTTATCCTTGACCGCTCCAAAGTCGATGAGTACCAACCTTTTATCGGCATCACGACGGATCAGGTTAGCCGGTTTAATGTCACGGTGGATGACTTGATTACGGTGAATATACTGCATTACTGGCAGTATCTCGCTCAAAAATTGTTTGGTTCCCGCTTCACTAAAGGCTCCTCTGGTTTTGACCTCTTTTTGAAGGGTGGCACCGTGAATATATTCCTGAACCAGAAAGAAATCCGTACGGGCCTCAAAATAATCTAACAGCCGTGGCAGTTGGGGATGATTACCAATTTTGCCGAGGATTTTGGCTTCACGAGCAAATAAATCGCGAGCCATTTGCATCACATGGGGGGCTTCCGTAGTGGGCTGTAGCTGTTTGATCACACAGGGAGGACGACCTGGTAAACCCTCATCATGGGCTAAAAATGTAGTCCCAAAGCCCCCTTTGCCCAAGGCACCACTCACACGATAGCGATCGCGCAGCAATACAGCGGCTCCACAGGCAATGCATTGCCTCGCTGTAGAGGGATTTTTGGGACTAGGACACTCTGAATTAATGCAGTAGGTCATGTAGCTTTAGCCACCCTGCTCACATCTCTATGACTGGGGCTACGGTTAACTATGGCACGACATCTTCTCAAACACTCGGGTAAAGGATGGCCCTTTACCACTACATCGATAGGGAATGAAATCGATTGGAATTTACTCCAGTACTCTCTAATTACACTGAAATTCTCAACCATCAGTCATGAGTAACGGAATAGGTAAAATTCTTTCGATAGATTAATTTTATTCTTTTCCAACTTAAATAAATCCCCTGGAAGAGGTCTATATAAAAATGGGATCAACGCTAATGCAACCCTGCGTTGAGAATAATCTTAGTAGAGCTTTTTATTATCCTTATCATCTTATCCAATCGTTAACGGTACTAGTATCAATTTATAAATTCGACCTAAAACACATCCTTCAAACAAACGGATTAAAACAGGTCTTCAACGGTAGAATAATTTGGGTTTATTGCTTGCCCATACCCTTTAACTCCAGGCTCCATGCGCATTTCTGTCAACTGGCTCAAAGAATTTGTCGATCCACAGTTAACGCCTGAGGCCATTGGTGATGCCTTAACCATGGCTGGGTTTGAAGTCGAAGATATTGAAGAGCGCCGGACCTGGGCTGATGGGGTTGTTGTTGGCAAGGTCATTGAGCGTCAGCCCCATCCTAATGCTGACAAGCTGAGCGTTTGTACCGTGGACATCGGGGCAGCTGAGCCGTCAACGATTGTCTGTGGGGCAGCCAATGTAAGGTCAGATATCTATGTGGCCGTGGCAACAGTTAATACCTATCTTCCCCAGATAGACCTCAAGATTAAATCACGTAAAGTACGTGGGGTAGCCTCTGCAGGGATGATTTGCTCCTTGTCTGAAGTGGGTCTGGCCAAGGATTCGGAGGGTATTCATATTTTTGAGACATCTGATGACCTACAGGTCGGGCAAGATGTGCGACCATTACTAGGGCTAGATGATACTGTATTAGACCTGTCATCGACCGCTAATCGTGCCGATGCTTTGAGTATGGTGGGGATTGCCCGAGAAGTGGCGGCGATCACTGGGGCGAAGCTAACGCTACCCATTACAGAGTTGAAAGTACCAACCGCTGCAAAAAGTCCGGTTGCGATCGCACTCTCAGATCCCAAAGCCTGCCCCATCTACATTGGCACTGTGCTAGAAGACGTCAAAATCGGCTCGTCTCCTACCTGGCTGAAACAGCGCTTAGAGGCATCGGGTACACGGCCGATTAACAATGTGGTCGATATCACGAACTATGTACTACTGGAATGGGGGCAACCGCTCCATGCCTTCGACCTGGATCGGCTGAGTCAAGAAAAATCCACCACCGTCACCGTTAGCGTTCGCTTTGGTAACCCGGACGAAACACTCAAGACTTTAGACGACAAGGAACGGCCACTGCAGAAGCAGACCCTGGCGATTACGGCCAATGATGTGCCGGTAGCCCTTGCCGGAGTCATGGGAGGCGAAGAGTCCGAAGTTCATAACCAGACTCAAAATGTCTTTTTAGAAGCTGCTTTTTTTGATGCTGCGGTGATTCGGCGGTCGGCCCGTAGCCAAGGTCTGCGTACGGAAGCCTCAGCCCGCTACGAACGGGGTGTAAACCCAGCAGAGCTAGATCTAGCGGCGAATCGGGCTATCCAGCTGATGGTGGAGCTAGCCGATGCCAAGATTACCCATCAACAAGACGTTCGCACTGAGGTCGGCCAAATTACCCCCACGCGCTCCATCGGTCTCCGGCTAGAGCGGGTACAGCAGATTTTAGGTAGCTACATAGCTGAGGATGGTCAGGTTACAGAGCTTAGTGCCGCTGATATTGAGGATACGCTAACGCGCTTGGGGTGCAGTTTAAAAGCCGAAGCAGCTGAGAGTTGGACTGTCTCTGTACCGGCTTACCGCTATCGTGACCTCGAGCGGGAAATAGACCTGATCGAAGAAGTTGCCCGTCTGTTTGGCTATAACCGCTTTGGCAATACCCTCCCCCAGCAAACCTCTCGCGGGAGACTTTCACCGGAAGCAGCGCTGGCACGGCAGCTGCGGTCAGCCTTCCGAGGGGCCGGGCTGACAGAAGTACTGCACTATTCCCTAACCAACCCGACCCCTGAGAGGGTCGTTCTGGAAAATCCATTATTTACAGAATATTCTGCCCTGCGTTCTGATTTGCTCTCAGGTCTCATTGACGGGTTTCAATTTAACTTGGAACAGGGTAATGGTCCCCTCAATGCCTTTGAAATCGGCCACGTGTTTGCCAATGAAGACGGGCAGCTCAACGAGTACGAGCGCGTCGGTGGCATTTTAGGCGGCAATGCGGCCCAAGGTCAGTGGACTGGCACCACCGCACCGATGACCTGGTACGAGGCTAAAGGTATTCTGGAAACCGTATTTCGACAGGTCGGTCTGGCTGTTGACTATCGTCCCGACAGTGAAGATAGCCGGTTACATCCTGGGCGCACAGCTTCTTTGTGGGTACGCGGACGGACTCGTTTAGGTACCTTTGGTCAGCTACATCCACGGCTGCGCCAGGAGCGGGACCTACCGGAAGCTGTCTATGTATTTGAGTTGAACTGGGATGAGATCGCAACCTGTCTGGTCAGCGACCGGTTCCGTGCACCCAAATTCAAAAGCTATTCCTCCTATCCGGGCTCTGACCGCGATATTGCCTTCTATGCGTCCACAAATGTCTCGGTAGCAGACCTAGAAAAGCTGATTTCCCGCACCGGCGGCCAGCTTCTAGAAACCGTCACCCTGTTTGACCAATACACTGGCAAAGGCGTCCCTGACGGTCAACGGAGTCTAGCCTTTCGCATGTTTTATCGAGCTAGCGATCGCACCCTCACCGATCAAGACATTGACCCGCTCCAGGATAAAATTCGCGCGGCGCTTGAGAAAAAGTTTAAGGTGAGCCTCCGGAGCTAGCAGTCGAGGTTAGGCAATGAGCGGATACTCCCTCTGTTCACTGTTCTATTCCCAGCAACATCCTTAGTTAGCTTGCCGATGATTTTGGCGGTGGCTTTGGCCCTTTTTGCTGTTTGATATTGCTAAAGTAGGCTTCTAATACCTGTTTTGCCATGGGAGCTGCAAACGAGCCCCCGCCGCCACCCGAATGTTCACCAAAGGACACCACCAAAATTTCTGGGTCGTCAAAGGGGGCATAGGCCCCAAACCAAGTGTGGTTCTCAAAAGGTGGAGCTTCAGCCGTACCGGTTTTACCTGCAGCATTAGGAATCGTGGCAACGTTGAGGCTTGTGGCTGTTCCGCTAGTGATTACCTGACGTAGCCCATCTTGCACCACTTTGACAGTTGCTGACTGCATCCCTAGAGACGTTTTCCACTGTTTGGTTTCCGCTCCATCTAGTAACAGGTGAGGGGTAACTCGATACCCCCCATTGGCTGCAACCGCAAACATCACCGCCGTCTGCAGCGGCGTCACCTGCATGTAACCCTGACCAATGGTCATATTGATGGTATCCCCCAAGTACCATTCTTCTTCAAATGTTTCTTGCTTCCAAGCTTCATCTGGCACCAAACCTGGGGACTCTTCGGTAGCTAGTTCGATACCGGTTTTAGCGCCTAGGCCATAGTTACGCATCCACTCAATCAGAGGTTCATGCCCCATGCGCATACCCACCTGGTAAAAGAAGGTATCGCTACTCCACTTCAGGGCACCAGCAAACCCCAGGGGGCCAAAACCAGCATTATTCCAATCCCAAAACAAGATACCGCCAGCGTTGATATTGGGATAGGTGGGTAAGACCGTATTTGCAGGAAATGTTCCTGACTCAATGGCCGCCGTTGTTGTGATGATTTTGAACGTGCTGGCCGGAGGATAGGCTTGCAGAGATCGGTTAAGAAAAGGGTTACCCCGACTATTAAGCTGCTCCCACTGGGCCTGGGTAATGCGCGTAGAAAAAATATTCGGGTCAAACGTGGGACGGCTAACCATCGCTAAAATAGCCCCATCCCTCGGATCCATGGCCACAATGGCACCAATCGTATCTCCGAGAGCTTTTTCGGCTACCTTTTGCAGCTCTAGATCTAATGTTAATCGGATGTTCTGGCCTGCTTCGGGTGGTTTTTCACCCATAATGCTGAGAACGTTGCCAGCGCTATCTACCTCGACCTGCTGACCGCCCCAAACGCCTCGCAACATCGATTCAAAGGACTTTTCAGACCCCATTTTGCCAATGATGTCCCCCAGGCGATAATCTCCGTCCTCGGCGGCAAACTGGTCAAATTCTTCCTCGTCAATTTCTCCGGTGTAGCCAATCACATGGGCGGCTAAATCACCATTGGGATAGTTGCGAATGGCTTCTGCTTCCACCCTTACACCGGGCAACTCTGGGGAATATTCTGCTAATGCGGTGGTTTGAGCTGGGCTAAGGCCACGTGCGATCGCAATTGACTGTGTGGATTCATACCCGGCCGTTTCAATCCGCTGCTGGATCTCAGTCTCAGGAATTTCCAGCAGCTGCGCCAGGCGGTTTACTACCTGGTCACGCTGATCGACCGGCAAAGCAATGGGCCAGATCGAGACCGAATGGGACAGTCGACTACCGGCCAAAATTTTGCCATTGCGGTCAAACATGGTGCCCCGAGCAGGTCGCCGAGGCAGGAGTAAAATCCGATTTTCTTCGGCTAGCTTGCGGTTGCGATCTCCCTCCACCAGTTGCAAGTAAAATAGTCGACTACCGATGCCTCCCAGCATCACCAAGGACAAAACAACCATCATGATCACTGACTGATACTGGCGACCAACGGTGCGTCCTCCCTTTTTTTCAATCGTTGCTGTTGAGGAGTATTGAAAAAAGGCCATGATTGACAGTGAGCACGTTTCTTGAACTTAGAACAAGGTGAAGAGGAAGGTCCAGGGTAGAACCAAGACTTTGACCAGTGTAGCCCCTAGCCTCTGCCGACGACCGCACCCCCAACGATTAATTGGGATTTTGAGCGACTCCTCGTAAAATAATGGGCATTGATGATCCTCGGGATGGTTTTAGCCATAAGGAACCGCCAAATGGCAACGGCGACAGATCGGCTCATCCTCTAAATCAGCAATCACAATAATGCAAATGGACCAATCATGAGGGTTGCATCCTATGGCTCAAACCATCTCTGCGCCACCAGTAAACACGACAACGGCCTTGGATGTAGAACTCAAAGACGTGATCAAAACCTTTGGTGACGACATTGCCATTCAAGGTCTAAATTTACAAATTCGCCAGGGTGAGTTTTTTAGCATCTTGGGACCGTCAGGCTGTGGTAAAACGACCACACTGCGGATGATTGCCGGGTTTGAAACGCTGACCTCAGGCGAGCTGACCATTCAGGGCCAGTCTATGAACGGTATCCCAGCCCATCGGCGCTCGGTTAATACTGTTTTTCAAAGCTATGCCCTGTTCAATCACATGAGTGTCTGGGATAACGTCGCTTTTGGCCTCAAGATTCGAAAAATTCCCAAGGTCAATCTGCGCCAGCGAGTGGGAGAAGCCCTCACCCTCGTCCAGATGGAAAATTTTGCTAAGCGTTACCCTGCTCAGCTATCGGGGGGACAAAAGCAGCGAGTAGCCTTGGCTAGAGCTTTAGTGAATCGGCCTGCAGTGATGTTATTGGATGAGCCCCTGGGAGCTTTAGACTTAAAGCTACGCAAACAGATGCAGGTAGAACTGTCTAATCTTCACCAGCGTTTGGGCATCACCTTTATCATGGTGACGCACGATCAAGAAGAGGCACTATCCCTGTCAGACCGCATTGCAGTCATGAAAGAGGGGCAGATCGAGCAGGTAGGCTCGCCCAGCGATATTTATGAACATCCCAGTACCGCCTTTGTGGCCGATTTTATTGGCGATACAAATTTGCTGTCTGGTGAGCTTTTGACAAAGGATAACCAAACCTGGCTAAAAACTGAGAGTGGGCTGCAGGTTGAGATCGCACCACCCTCCATTAATCAGATCGCCACCAATAACAACGACAAGACTAGTCATATAGATGTCAGTATTCGGCCCGAAAAAATCCACCTCAGCCCCTCCACTGACACCGCTACACCTAACACCTATGAAAATTACTATGCAGGCACCGTAAAACACACCTTATATACAGGTCCGCATATTCATTGCATTATTGAATTAACTACAGGGGAACAGCTGCGCGTATTACAACCCAACCACATAAAATATTTACCAGAGACCCTGGTCTATGTGGCTTGGTCAGCAACTGATTGCCAGGTACTGAGTACCAACACCCACAACCGTGCGTGATCTCAGAACACCCGTGATTTTGTCCCGGTTCTCGAACACTGACCGTCTTGCAATTATTTTGGCTAAAACTGTTCTAAATAAAGATCTGCACGAACAAATTACCATCTCCCAATAGCCTAAGCTCAGGGAGTGGCCTTAAAGTATCTATGGTGTCTGCTTAGAGGAGAAAAACTGTGCCCCGCCGACTATCTCGTAAATCGCTGCTTTCGCGTACATCCCGTCGTCGTTTTCTACAGGGTTCTGCCGCAGCCCTAGCTGGAGTAGGTCTAGCCAACTGTCAGCGAACCATTGGTGAGGCTGGTGGGACGAGTGAAACCGCTCCGACTGATGCGGCTCCGGACACAGCCCAGGCCTCTGGCACGCTCCATATTTATACCTGGGCAGACTATACAGACGATGAGCTAGCCGCACAGTTTACAGAAGCTACCGGTATCGATGTCAAAGTCGATGTCTACGATTCTAACGAAACTATGCTGGCCAAGATGCAGGCAGGCGGTGGTGCTAACTACAGCCTGATTTATCCATCGGACTACATGGTCACCGAAATGATCGACCTTGGTATGGTCACCGCATTGGATAAGTCTCGCTTAGTAGGCTTAGACAAAATGCGTGAGAAATGGAAAAATCCTGTATACGACTCTGATAACTCCTACAGCATCCCCTATAGCTGGGGAACCACGGGACTACTTTACAACTCTGAGGTTCTCACAACACCGCCAACGGATTGGGACTATCTGTGGGACAACAGCGATGCACTATCGCGCAAAATGACGTTGCTCGATGATGTCCGCGAAACCATGGGAGCCGTTCTTAGCTCCTTAGGCTATTCCTACAACGCCACAGACCCAGCTGAGCTAGAGGAAGCCTATCAGAAGCTATTAGAACTCAAGCCATCGCTCGCATCCTTTAAGTCCTTTGGTTGGCAAGACGAACTCCTCAGTGGGGACCTATTGCTATCCATGGTCTATTCAGTGGAAGGGATTCCGGTAAGTCTTGAAAACCCAACATTTAAGTATGTGATTCCAGAAAGTGGTTCCTCGGTTTGGACCGATACCATGGTGATTCCCACCTCAGCCCCCAATGTAGATGCGGCCTATGAGTGGATCAACTTCAACCTGCAGCCCAAGGTCTCGCAAGAAACGGTAGAGCGGCTGTTCTTTGCCACCCCCAATGGAGAAGCCATGACCATGCTCTCCAAAGAACTCCTAGACAATCAAAATCTGTTCCCACCGGAGGACCTACTCGCTAAGTGCGAAGGCATCGCCCCCGTAGGTGAGGCCAATGCTCTCTACGACGAATACTGGACTAAGGTTACCAGCGCCTAGAGGATGGCTAAAGGCATACGTAAAGACCTAAAGCCCATAACGGTTCTGACAACAAAGCCCTCTGCTGTAGCTACCATCCGACAAAAGCTGAGGGCTAGCGTTAGACCCCTGGGACTCTTGGGCCCCTCAGGAATGTGGCTGTTCCTGCTCATGGTGCTGCCCACGCTGTTGATTGGCGAGTTAAGTTTTGTTCCGGGGCTCAGGCCGGGTCAGCCGATTGAAGGTTATGGCTTACTCAACTATCTGAGAATTTTAGAACCTACCTATTTGCAAGTTTTACGACGCTCAGCCACTTTTGCAACGGGCACCACCCTACTCTGTTTGCTGTTGGGATTCCCTGTTGCCTATTGGTTAGCCCTGATGGCTCCCAAACGCTGGCGCAACTTGCTGCTGGTCTTGTTTATATTGCCCCTGTGGACATCGTCGCTGTTGCGCACCTATGCCTGGATTACGCTGCTGAGACCGTCTGGTGTCATCAACCTGGTGTTGACCGCACTGGGGTTACCGACCCAGTCCCTGATGAATACCCATTGGGCAGTCTATATTGGCATGACTTATAGTTTCTTGCCCTACATGGTGCTGATTTTATACGCTTCGTTGGAGCGATTAGATCTCAAGCTCCTGGAGGCCGCTGCTGATTTGGGAGCTACCCCACAGACGGCCTTTTGGCGGGTGACCGTGCCTCAAACTTTGCCAGGTATTGCAGCAGGCTGTCTGCTGGTGTTTGTGACTAGCCTGGGGGATTTTGTGGTGCCCACATTGCTCGGTGGCCCCAATAGCATGACTATTTCCCGGCTAATCTATAACCAATTTTTAGGGGTTGCCCGTAATTGGGGCTTTGGGTCTGCGCTGAGTATGGTGCTGATTTTAATGGTGAGCCTGGCGATATCATTACTGCTCAAATATGGCGATCGCAACCCTGAAATTTATTCATGAAACCTGCTGCCCCCACTAATCATCAAAATCAGCGAAAGCGACCTCCATGGCAGGCGTTGCTCACCCTAGCTATGTACAGCTTTATGTATATCCCCATTATTGTTTTGGGTGTTTATAGCTTTAATGAGTCTCGATATGGTGCTATTTGGAAAGGCTTTAGCCTCAACTGGTACCGCAAGCTTATGGGAGATGAACGTCTGTTTTTGGCCCTCGGGGATAGCCTCAAAATTGCTCTATGTGCCGTGGCGGTTTCGTCGGTATTAGGCACCTTGATGGCTGTGGGATTGTCGAAGTATCGGTTTCCTGGAAAGTCTCTCTATGTTGGAATTTCCTACCTACCGCTGATTATTCCAGATATTGCGATCGCAGTGGCCACCCTTGTCTTTCTAGCTTCAGTGGCCGTTCCCTTAAGTTTGTGGACCGCCATTGCGGCCCACATGGTGTTTTGTTTGGCCTACATTGCCATTGTGGTTTCTAGCCGTCTCAATGGTTTAGACCCAAACCTAGAAGAAGCAGCTTTAGATCTAGGAGCTACTCCCACTCAAGCTCTGCTCAAAGTCTTAATTCCCCAACTGACCCCAGCCATTCTGTCGGGCTGTTTGCTGGCGTTTGTCCTGAGCATGGACGACTTACTCATCTCCAGCTTTACCGCAGGCGGTGCCAATCCCCTACCCATTGAAATCTTTAGCCGTGTCAAAACTGGCATCAAACCCGATATCAATGCTTTGAGCGTCTTACTCATTTTAGCCTCAGGTCTAATCGCCAGTCTCTCCGAATATTTTCGATATAAGAGTGAACGCGTCTAAAAACTTCCAAAGAGACTACACATTAGCCAACATCAGATGCAATCACATAAAACCGTAGCAACGATCACATATTTTGAGCCTTTAAATCACGGACTCAACCTTGCTTAGACAGCATATTAGGAGTAGACATAGAAGTTCTCTTCAAAGACTTTATGACTATCCTTCCTGTAGTTGTCTTGGAGTAAGTACAATGCTAAACAGCAATGCTACGACTCAATCCCTAGAGAGTCTAATGAGTAACATCCTGAGCTGCCGTCGGATCACTCGCGAAACTCAACGCATGCTGATGTCATCTCTGTTAGGCAAAGCTCACCTCAACAATGATGAACAAGCACAGGTCGCCAAAATTTTTGAAGCGATTACCCAAGGTCGCCTCAGGGTAATCGACTAAACCGCAAACTACTCTGGTGAATCCGAGGCCTCTCCATCAGCGTCCTTAACTTTAACATCAGGTACAAAGTCAGGACGCGCGGCATCCTCCCAACCGGGTGGACGCTTGGAGTTATACCAAGCCATTGAGCCAATAACGACTGCCGCAATAAAGCCGACAACATAGACTAACTGAAAGTAGTACATCGGCACACCAGATGCGCTAGCTTCCCCTAACAAAAATGCCATAGACGGGCTGCTCCTCCTTGTAAATATGCTCGCTCAAGAGCATTTATGTATAGTTTACTGTAGCCACCACCATGTTACTCAGCATTACTCAGCAGGCGGACCTGGGTCTACAGGAGCTGGGGCAGGGGCTGGAGCCGGAGCAACGGGAGCCGGGGCAGCTGCTGGAGCCGGGGCAGCTGGAGCAACGGGAGCCGGGGCAGCTGGAGCCGGAGCCGGAGCAACGGGAGCCGGAACTGGCGTTTCAGGAAGTGGCGCAGCGGGGACCGACTGCTCGGGAGCGGGAGCCGGAGCGACGGGAGCCGGGGCCGGGGCCGGCTCAGCAGACTGTCGAGGTAGCGGTGATGACGGCGGTTGAGACTCGTCCCGACTTGGGGCAGCTTGAGGAGCCGGCTCAGAAGCTGCTGGTGGAGAGCTTGAACTACGTGGAGCCGGAGATGAATCTTGCCGACGGGGAGTTTCATCACTAGAAGAACGCCTACCCGCTTTTTCTGCAATTACCTTGCCTGGCTTCACAGGTTTGGCCTCGATCGAGCCCTTGCGACCCGATAGGCGCGGTAATTCTGGGAATTTTTCGACTGGCAGATCTTCAATAAACTGTGAGACAAATTTGCGCCAAGCGTAGGCTGCTGTGCTGCTAGCTCCCCGTGTTGGGCTGCTGTCGTCGTTACCAAACCACACTCCAACCACCAGTTGAGGCGTAAAGCCAACAAACCACAAATCTCGATTTTTCTCAGAGGTCCCCGTTTTGCCCGCTATCTGCCGACCACGAATGTAAGCGTTACTGCCCGTACCGCCTTCGACGACGCTACGCATCATCCAAGCCATGATCGCAGCTGAGTCTTCATCAATAGCCTGCTCAGCGTCATCCGCAAACTCGTATAGGACTTCACCGCTGCGGTTGGTAATCCGCTTGATACCATGGGCATCTACATGCTTACCCTCGGCAGCAAACGCACCGTAAGCACTAGTCAGCTCCAGCAGATTCACCTCAGATGCGCCCAGGGCTAGGGAGTAAGCAGGCAACAAATCTGACTTAATACCCATCCGCTTAGCCATCGCGATAACAGGCTCAAACCCAACCTCAACCAGCACTTTAACAGCCACAATGTTAATTGACGAGGACAGGGCCTGTTTGAGTTCTACATTACCTCGGTAGTTTTTACCGTAGTTTTCCGGTTCATACCCGTCCACCACATAGCGGGCATCCACATAGCCTTTGTAGGGAGATATTCCACTTGCGATCGCAGTGCTATACACAAACGCCTTAAACGTAGACCCCGGCTGACGCTGCCCTTGGGTGACACGGTTAAACTGACTCTCTTCAAAATCAGTTCCACCCACCATGGCATGCACCTGACCCGTTTTAGGATTAAGCGCCACAATTGAGCCCTGCTCAAAACGTTGCCAGCGGCTGTACTCCTCTAACACTTCTTCCAGGGTGGTTTCAGCGGCCCGCTGCCATTTAGGCTTTAGGCTAGTCTCTACCACCAGACCGCCCGATTCAATCTCTTCTTGGGACACTAACTCCGGCAGCCGCTTCTGCACGTAGATCGTGAAATAAGGAAACTCACTGTACAAAAACTTAGGCTCATTCGGCGTTGTCGCCACATCACTTTGATAAGCCGTGCTAGCTTGCCCCTGGGAAATCACCCCATTTGCCAGCATCCGACTGATAACTTTATCGCGCTGTTCACGTGCCGCCTCTTCATTCACTAAGGGGGAATAGAAGCTAGGAGCTGGGGCCATTCCAGCGATCAGAGCAATTTCTGATACCGTCAGCTCTTCAACTGACTTACCAAAGTAAATCCAGGCGGCATCGGCAACACCATAGGCACCAGCGCCTAGATAGACCAAATTCAAATAGCGTTCTAGAATTTTTTCCTTACCCAGCTCTTTTTCTAATTTATTCGCCAGCAGCGCCTCACGAAACTTGCGCTGAAAACTACGATCTTGATCCAAAAAGACAATTCGAGCAACTTGTTGGGTAATCGTACTCGCCCCTTCCACCAGCTCACGATTGCGTAGATTGGAGTAGATAGCTCTCGCAATACCCTTGTAGTCAATGCCTGCATGCTCATAGAAGCGTCGATCCTCTGCTGCAATAAACGCCTCAATTAGAGTATCGGGGATATCATCATATTCCAGATATTCTTGAGTAGCAGGGCCAATTTTTTGCAGAACACCGCCATCGTCAGCCTTAATCGTAATCGTTCCCGTCCGTTCAAACGTTAACGCATCAGACACATCGGGTAAGTTGGCATTGGCTTCTTGCCAAAAACGATAGCCACGGGTAATCGGCCCTGCCAGCCCTGCCCCTACAAATAGAGCCAGCCAGAATACAAAACTCTGATACAGTGGCTTGGGCTGTCTCTGCTTAGCTACGGCTGCTGCAGATGATTTCCCCTTAGCCCCACCGCTTTTGACCTTAGCAATCCAATTAGCCACTTTAAAGAAACCCTACTCAACCCACTATTCTGGAAATGGTCAACTCACTAGCGCAAGTGAATATCGGTCCACTTGCTAACTTCGACGTAGTCTGCACCTGAAATACAGAGGAGAAGCTTAGTTAATATGTCTTTATATCTCCAAAAGGCTATCAGACTGAGCACTAACTCATCAAATAATCGGTATGCCCAAGGGCTAAGCCAAGTATTAGCATGCCAATCACAAGAAACGGTTGAGCACTGGCCTGATACTTCACATCGTTTGCTAACGGATCCCGCAAAAAGTACATGTCTTGAAAGGTGATTTGGGGAATAATCATCAAGATTAGCAAAACCGCGTAGAGATTTTTGTGAATGACAATAAGATAAGTGGCCATTCCTGCTTGAAAGATATCGATCATTAACACACAGATCCAAGCGGCTGTTCCGACTCCAAACATTACTGGCAATGACTTCAATCCCAAGGCTTTATCACCTTCTACACTCTTAAAGTCATTGACTACCGCAATACCTAGGCCCGCCATGCTATATAGCAGCGTCAGCACCACCACTGTTGGATTCAGCTGACCAAATAGGGCATGCCCAGCCCACCAAGGTAGGGCAATATAGCTCGCCCCTAGGGCATAGTTGCCAAGCCAGCCATTCTGCTTAAGCTTGAGGGGAGGTGCCGAGTAGATATAGGACACGAACGCCCCACCAAGGGCTAATACCGTCAAAATAGGAAAGTCATGGTTTGCCCAACGGTCTAAGCCATAGGAGGCCGCAATCCCCCCCAATAAAAGCACCCAAATTTGCACCTGCACTTGTCCTAAGCCAATGGCTCCAGAGGGAATTGGTCGGTAGGGCTCGTTAATGGCATCGAGTTCACGATCATAGTAGTCGTTGATAGTCTGAGTGTAGCCAGTGAGCAAAGGCCCCGCCATTAGCATGCAGGCCAAGGAAACTAAAACATGCTCCACACTCCATTCAAAATGACCAGATGAAGCCGCACCACAGAGAACTCCCCAAATTAAGGGAATCCAGGTAATAGGCTTCATCAACTGCAGACGAATTTTCCAAATGGACGTTTCACCATCAGCAGCGCCTTTCATAACTAAAAGCTGTCGTGCTTTGGACCCTTCTGAAGACGCTGGAGCGTCCTCGGAGCCGGGATTAACTGAGACAGGATTGTCGGTCATAGGCTTGGATAGTTTGAATGATAAAAAGGATAAAAAATTAACTCGCTAAAAACTAACCAAAGAACAAAATCAGATAGCCTGATTGAAACTTAGCTCCCGTCACGGAGAGCCCCTGGAGCGCTCTGGGCAAGGCTAGATTACGGCGCTGGTCCCCAGCTTCAATAGTGACCTCTGGACCGTATTGAGTTAGCTGAATTTGGCTTTTATCAAAGCTGGGTAAAAATAGACGCACCGACTTTGTAGACAGGTCTACCTCCACAGGCGCGGGGGCAGAGGGCCTGGCGGTATAGTCAGGTAACACCTCAATGAGGGCTTGCCAATCATCGGTGTAAGCAGGCAGAGTATACACAGGCAAAGGTTCAAAGCTCTGGGTATACTCTGCCTGGTTAAGTAAAACTCCGGCCACTGTCATTTCTATTTGCTGAGCGGCTCCCCACAGATAGCGGGTCGTTGCGATCGCAACCTCATCTCCCCGCGAAACCAGATAGGCCCTAACTCGCATCGGGTCTTTAACCGCAGCAATGCCCTGACTCACCAGCCCAGTACCTTGCTGCACTTCTGGATTATCAAACACATCACCGGACATGCCGCTGCTCAAAACAGCTCCAGCCAGCGGTTGTACAAACGGCATCACCGCCTTAGAAAATTGCGATGCCTGAAATACCTGCTTAAACCGACGAAAATACCAGTCAATCCCAGCAGGCATCCCCCACATCCGTAGACTAGCCTGATCACCAGGTCCGTCATGGACAATGACATCATAATCACCACAGGCATCATATTCCCGCAGAGCGTTGAGGGTGAGGGCCTGATCCATCCCTGGTAACAAACCAAGCTCTTGGCCATAGACCGCCTTAAAAAAGGGATCCCGTAGATACTGAGCTTCCAGTTTTTTTAGCTGCTCCCAGTTTTGCTCCAGGAGATATGCGAACCGAAGCTGGATCACGGACAGATTAGTCGCTACGGACGCAGGTATAGCCGTCACTTCATGGCCCAATAGCATACCGAATCCAGGACCCGCATCTTCGGTTACTAATAGTACGCGCTGCCCTTGAGCCGACAGTTTTTTAGCAGTTGCAATCGCACAGGTCGAACGCCCACTGCCCCCTTTACCTAAAAACGTAAGAATTAACGCCATCAGTGATTACTACAGAATTAGCGTATTGCCTATCCATCTATCCAACAAAGGGCATCCCGTAGCAGATGCCCTAACTTATCAATCTTTCAAACAATCTAGACCAAGCTGCATCTAGGCTGTTTGCTTCAGCTCATCCTCAAAGAACCAGCTAGAAAACTGGTCGGCAAACTCAACAACGACACCCACACCACTGCCATCCACCATCTTGAACTGGATAACCTTACCCTCTTGCCCTAGACGCTTGGCAACACTATCAGACACCCGATCTCTTACCCGTACGACTTTTACCTTTTGTCCGATATCCAAAGCCATGCTCCAAGCCTCTCCCTTTATAACGTTAAACCTGAAAATATTAAGAATTAAAACCAATCCTCAGTTTATCAGTGTCTTGCGCTTTGTAAGCTATCCTGGGGAACTGTTGCTGAAGTAATCTCAGCAATCCCTACTTACTAGAGCTACCCCTGCGAAAATATCCATGTTGGCCAAGCGAATTTTGCCCTGCCTCGACGTCAAAGCTGGTCGCGTTGTCAAAGGCGTTAATTTCGTAGAGTTAAAAGATGCAGGTGATCCAGTTGAATTGGCACAAGCTTACAACCAGGCTGGAGCCGATGAGCTTGTTTTCCTAGACATTACAGCCACCCATGAAGACCGCACCATCATTTTTGATGTAGTTCATCGTACAGCTGAACAGGTCTTTATTCCGCTCACTGTAGGCGGTGGTGTCAATTCTATTGAAACCATCAAGCAATTGCTCCGCGCAGGAGCAGATAAAGTCAGCATCAACTCCGGTGCCGTGCGCAACCCTGACTTTATTCAAACCGCTAGCCATCGCTTTGGCAGTCAGTGCATTGTCGTCGCCATCGACGCCAAACGCCGCCCCAACGGTTCCGGATGGGATGTTTTCGTCCGAGGGGGGCGAGAAAACACCGGATTAGATGCCGTCGCCTGGGCCAATGATGTCGTAGCCCGAGGGGCTGGAGAGCTCCTCATCACCAGCATGGATGCCGATGGCACTCAGGCCGGGTACGACTTAGAGTTGACACGGACCATCGCAGAAGCCGTTGATGTACCTGTCATCGCCTCCGGTGGCGCTGGCACCTGCGAGCACATCCATGAGGCTCTTACCGAGGGGAAAGCAGAAGCCGCTTTACTCGCTTCCTTACTACACTACGGACAATTGACCGTCGCACAGATAAAATCCCATTTAGCAGAGAAGCACGTCATTGTGCGACCGTAACCTATAACTAATGAGAACTGATCATTAGAGCTACTCATATACATCTCCTAAGCACCCATCAGTCTATTAACGTTATCAATTTTGAAGAGATAAACTTATCTTCTCCCGATAGGACAAGCCCCTCAAGCAGCAGCGATGTCTAATAAGCGAGGGCGACTCAAAAAATATTGCTGAACAAGAAGGCACTTTTATGATAGCCCTGTTACAATACGTAAGATGTATTCGTAATTCGTTGAAGTCTGCCTTTTGTATTTTTTTCGATGACGCTCCTGATTATAGCCATCGTTACCGGTTTAGTTGTTTGGGCCCTCCGCCTTATGGACAGGGCTCTCGTTTGTCAAGAGTTTTCGTTGATGTTGGCAGGTTTTCTAGTGGCTTCTGCAGCAGCAGCAATGGTAGGCGTTTATTTTCTAATGAGCGACTATATGGTGTATATGAATCAAACCGAATTGCTATTTCGAGAGCAGTACACATCCGACTACCTAGTTCTCGATGATCAGCTATCGTCAGCCCAACTACGAGAGTCTGAGTTAATTTCTCTGGAGATTGCTAATCTGACCGAAGATATAGCCGCTCCAAGATAGAAAGAATGCCCAGTAAAGGACAGTTCCAGAAGCGCCAGGATACCTACTAAGGTTGCCTACTGCAGTAACAAACGCCATGTCGTTGGACCAACAATACCATCAACGACTAGGTCTGCCTGGCGCTGAAAATTAATAACCGCCTGCTCTGTCTGTCTGCCAAAAACACCATCTATTGGACCAGTATAGAGGCTAAGTTCCTTGAGGCGATTTTGCAAACGGCTCACATCAGGCCCGTCATCATCGAATTGCAAAATCGGCAAGGTAGATGTTGCGATGGCAGAAGTCGCATTACTATCTGATATTTCTCCACTTTCAACAGTAATATCCACCTCTGTTGATTCCGTTATCTTATTGGTGGGGGTAGGGTGATTCGTTATCTGCGGGTTATTGAGACTGGTCGGTGTTGGCAATAAGCGTTGCCAAGTCAGTGGGCCAACTACACCATCTCCAACTAACCCTGCGTCCGTTTGAAAATTGCGCACCGCCACTGCAGTCGCTTGTTCATAGTTACCATCTACAGCGCCAGTGTAATAACCCATCAGGGCCAACATTGCTTGTACATCTTTAACGGCGGACCCTGTACTACCTAAATCTAAGACAACCTCTGATTGAGCTAACCACACTCCGGCTGTTGGTAGTACTTGGGTTTGCTCTGAAGATAAACCTTCAGTCTCTGCCATTGCAGCGCGTGGAATCATAGTCACCACGGCTAACAAACCAAGCTTAGAGATTGTGTGTAAGCCCCAATGTTTCATGTGACAAAATCATCGTAATTTGTAGCATGGATATAAACCTATTGAGTTTGATACCTAGCCAAAGCCAACCTAAAGATGGCACAGCATGTCTATTGAGTCCAGATAAATTGATATTTATAAAGTCCACTCAGCTTAATCCCACAGTCCCTATGCTGCCAATTACCACTGTAGATAGATTCTTAGGGAGTTTAATGGGTACTTACATAGGGCATCGCTCGTTAGATGGCTCACACCAAGCAATGGATGTGAGAAATACTCCTTCACTTGAGCAGTCATGGCTGCATGCCCTTCAGCTAGGTATCTCACCAACACTCGTATCATCAAATTCTCATTTAGCAAACACCATTCCCTGGCTGTTGTACCACCATGATGATCGACGCACACGGAATCACATACTAGCCCAGAACCTGACATCCCCTTCCCGCACCACAGCGATGACCACAATGACCGCAACCCTTTACATTCTGGGTGATTGTTTAGAGTGGCTGATGCAGGTTACTAGCGTTAATCAAGCCGTCCATCCCTTAATGTGTAAGCATCTCCAACAGCAATCCTTAACGTATCCTGCAGCAATTACCCCAAAAGTTCATAGTCTGATAGCGTCTTTAGAGTTTCCATCCTCAATCACTGATGACTATCAGCTCCAGAGCTCCAATGAGCTAACCATGACGCTCGCTGCCGCCATCCGGCAATCGCTTACCTATTCGGAAAATCTAGCCCTAGCCTTAAGTACTTGTGATTTGGGGACTCCCACCTCTACACTCATTGGCTGCTTGCTCGGAGCATGGCGAGGCACATCCATTATTCCAAGCGGGTGGCTCACATCATTACCTAATACTTCTAAACAGACTCTTCACCAGGTTGCTGAGCAACTTTATCGCAACTGGGCTGGTATTAACCATATTTCTGCTACGTTTGAGGCATTCCCGCTAGATTTATAGGCTGAAGACACTCTGTATAAAAAGGACCTGGCTATAATGGTGCTATGGGTACACTATCATCTCCCAACAACTCTGTTTGCCTCCATGAGGTCGTAGATCGGAGGAGTGGTAGGCTAAAGCGGCTAATTTATCCAATGACCTGGTTAAACTCTTAAGTCTAAATCGGCGCACGGTTGTTTACAGTGATTTTTGGAGTCTTAGGATTCAGATAACTCTTGATAGGTTTTTGTGAGTAGTCATTTACAAGCACCCTCAAAGGGTAAAATCGGTGTCCTAGCAAATTAGTCCTGACGGGCTAAGGTATTGACTTTCGATTGTTCATGACATCTGGGGTATTCCCAAGGACAACAAAATGTCCCCTTTCGCTTTAACCAGGGGTCTAACGCTATTCAGCCAACAGATCAAGCCAGGCTATCCAGATATATATCCGGCTGAGCATAATGGCAGCCTTAGGTGTTGAGGCCTTTCATGCAATCGATGACATTTATGGTCAAAGCAGTTTGGCAACGTTTGTGTACTTGGGTAAGCTGGTGCAGAGCACAGTTACCGAAGTATTCCACATCGCTACGTCAAAAGTCTAATACATCAATTCGGCAATCGACCCGGTCAACTAATCCATCCACTGGACGCTATGTTGTTTCCCGTCACCAGCTTTTAAACCAGACTCAGATTGCTATCTTGCTGTCGATCATTTTACTGACAGCCATTTTAGGACAACGGTTTTACAACCAACCTGCTCTGACAGTAGGAACCGTAGCTGCTGATAATTTCATAGCTCCCTACAACGCTACATTACCAGACATGATCACTACGGAGGAAAACCGTCAGGCAGCGCGTAGTGGTTCTATTATTGTCCTAAAAATTGATCAAGAAGCTACCCAAGCCGTCTTAGAAGAAGTAAACGGTATTTTGAGTCAGGGCAGTACTTTACGTCTGCGTGCCGGTAAAATTCCCTACTTATCCACAGCTCAACTATCCAGTAGAACACAACGATATCTGCGGCAGACATCTACTCAAGAATGGGAGGAGCTTTGGGAACTGGCTCAGATACCAGCACTCACCAACAGTGTTTTACAAAGGGGAATAAACGGAACATTGCAAGGGCGGATTAATAACTTGGGGTCAACCCAGCGAATCGCCCTGGAAGAATTAGTCCGTTTGAGGGAGCGTACATCTCCCCAGACAATGGCCGCCATCCGTAGCCAAGTGAATGCTAATCGTCAGCAATATGTCAACATTAAACCTGAACTCCAGCGTCTGACTACCCGTGACGGGTTAGAGCCCCTCGACCCTAAATTATTTGACCTCAGTGAGGCTGAGTGGCAAGCTGTCCAGGCGGCTAGTCGTTTAGCACTCAATCGAATACTAACCCAGGGGATTCATGAGGGCATGCCCCCTGGTCTATGGCAACAGGCAATTGATAGCCAACTCCAAGGGACACTGACACTAGATACGCCAGACGGTTTGAGCCAGGATGATCTGATTGCTCAAGAAACCACGGCAAAAGAACTTGCAGCAAAAATTATCGGCTCTGTCTTGCAACCTAACTTAATCGAGGATCGCGAACAAACTCGTCTACGGGCAGAGCAGGTAGAAAATGAGGTCAAAACAGTCACTGTTTCTATCGAACGAGGCGATGCCATTGTCAATAGGGGTGAAACTATCACCCAAGGGGACTTTGTTTTACTAGACCATTTTAAGTTGACTCAGCGTCGATTTAACTGGCTAGGGTTTATCGGGTTTGGTTCCTTAGTCAGTGCTGGTATTGGCCTATTACTTTGGATCGATCACTGGCAAGCGGGCGGACTCCGACAGCGAGATCATTTGCTAGTGTTATGCCTAATTATGAGTGTCGCCGTTCTGATGGCTCTCAATATTCCTGGCCTGGGGTTACCGGCGATCGGGCTATTGTTGGGCAGTTTTTACGGTTATGTTTTGGCGACGGTAATCATTGGACTCTTGGTTATTTGGTTGCCAGTGGGTGGCTCCGTTAGTGTATTACCGTTGTTTGCTGCTGCCTGTACGGCTCTTATTGGTGCTTGGATTGCCCCCAGGTTGAGATCGCGAGAAGAATTTGCCCTCCTCGGCGGCATAGTTGGCCTGACTCAAGGGTGTCTACACTTAGTGCTCACTCTGATGTTTAACAGTGTGGCGGCTTCAGTGTGGTACACCGTACTTCGGGACTCAGCACTGTTTGGTGTGTATGGTGTCGCCTGGAGTATTGTGGCCTTGGGTGTGAGCCCCTACCTGGAGTCATTTTTTGACCTAGTTACCCCGATTCGATTAGCAGAATTATCCAACCCTAATCGCCCTTTATTAAAACGCTTAGCCGCTGACGCACCTGGCACCTTTCAACACACGATGTTTGTGGCCAACTTGGCAGAAGCCGCTGCCCGTGCTCTCGGCCATAATGTAGAACTTGTCCGGGCAGGAACTTTGTACCATGACATTGGTAAAATGCATGACCCATTAGGATTTATCGAAAATCAAATGGGCGGCCCGAATAAGCATGATTTGATCAATGACCCCTGGGTGAGTGCGGACATTATCAAAAAACATGTGACTGAAGGGCTAGTCATGGCCAAGAAACATCGTTTACCCAAAGCCATCCAGGCATTTATCCCAGAACATCAGGGAGCGATGTTAATCAGTTATTTTTATTATCAGGCCCAGGAAATTGCTAGCCAAAATCCAGAGATGGAGGTGAAAGATGAGGATTTTCGCTATGATGGCCCCATTCCTCAATCGCCTGAAACCGGTATTGTCATGCTGGCTGATTCGTGTGAGGCGGCATTGCGATCGCTACATAAAGAAGCCTGTGCCGAAGACGCCTATGCCATGGTTAATAAAATCCTGCGGGCTCGTTGGAAAGACAAGCAGCTGGTTGAGTCCTGTCTAACTCGTAAAGATATGGACATTATTGCCAATGTTTTTGTGCAGGTGTGGCAACAGTTTAATCACAAGCGCATTGTTTATCCTAAGGGTGCGATCGCAGCAAAATAAACGCGATCTGGCAATAAGTCGCTTAAAATCGGATTAGAACGTTTGCATCCCTATGTCTGGTCTAGACCTCAGGTTTCAACCCGGGAATACTCTTCCACAGGTCGATCCGCCTCGTTCGCCTCGCGAGACGCTACCGACAATGTACGACCTACCCAGCGAATATCCCGAGGAACCTGGTTTGCCTGACGAATTTCATGATCTGCAACCCCAGCTACTGAGCCGCACGCTGTACTTGCCACACTATGGCCGTGAAAACTGGTTTAGCGCATCGGATTTGAATGTGTATTACGACGTTAACCATGCCCTTTGGCATAAGCGACCCGATTGGTTTTTAGCTGTCGGTGTATCACGGCTATATGAGGGCAAGGCACTACGACGCAGCTATGTCACCTGGCAAGAGGGTGCCTCACCGTATATCGTGGTTGAATTTTTATCACCTGGTACAGAACGGGATGATTTGGGTCGGTTTTATCAATCTCAGACGCCAGGAGCGGAAAATTTGCAAACTAAAGCTGAGCAACCGCCTGGCAAGCTAGAAATTTATGAGCGCTACCTACGCGTACCCCATTACATTGTCTACAGCCGTCATAGCCAGCAGTTAAGATATTTTCAACTGACGGGCGGTGTTTATAAAGAACGTGAGCTGCAGGCGGGCAACTGCGCTATCTGGCTCACAGATTTAGAAATTGGATTAGGAATTTGGCAAGGGGAGTTTGAGGATATCCCCGGATACTGGCTACGGTGGTGCGACCAGGATGGTACTTGGCTACTAACGGATACGGAACAGGAACGCCAGGAAAAAGAGCAAGAACGTCAGGAGAAAGAGCAAGAACGTCAGGAGAAAGAGCAAGAACGTCAGGAGAAAGAGCAGTCGCAAACTCAACTGTTACAAGCAGCTCACAATTTATTGGCAACAGGCATGCCGTTAGAGCAGGTCATTGAGCTACTGGCACTATCCGACGAACAAGTACAGCAGTTGTGAGATTCTAAAACGATTAGAAACCGGGGCCTTTTCGAGTAAGAACAATCAAAACAACTTGAAACTTACAAGACCATCAGATAGGTATCCTTGCCTGTTTGAGGCAAAACTTTGATTTGCTGATTTTGTAAGTCCGGCTGTAATCCCAAATCTTCCAGGGGAATCAAGCCAAGCAACGGCATTTCACCTGCGGGAAGTTCAACGCAGTTAAACGTACCTTGACGTCCGCAAATCGCCAGCTCTACTTCTTTAAATACCCGCAAAGATTGCACTCCGACGGCAATTCGGGCATCGACCTCTCCCTCAAAAGGCAGTCCTAACTGTCGGATCACGTCTGCAGGTAGGCAAAGCCGACTAGCTCCCGTATCCACTAGCACATCGGTTAACGTCATAGAGCGAACCTGATCGGCATCAATAAATCCTCGTTCCGCCAGAATCTGATCGATATGGTTTGTAACGGTTAGCTCGACTGTAACCTTGCCCATGGAAAACCCTCGGTCTATTCTCTATTGTATCTATCAATTTTGATCAACCTGTCTCTAGAGAGTGCCCATCAAGTCAACTCGATTCACATTAGACCTACTCGACCAAGGGTTTAGATGTGGATGTCTCGGCAACGGCTGATGAGCGCGATCTCAACTTCAACTCTTTAGGTAGGAGAATCTTAAATTCTGTTCCCTGACCCAATACAGAATGACACTGCAACTCTCCACCATGCTTATCAACAACAATCTGATGACTAATAGCTAACCCCATCCCCTTTGCCGCACCGATGGGCTTAGTTGTAAAAAACGGATCAAAAATTTGTTGTAGTAACGCTTTGGGAATTCCCCCACCATTATCAGAAATGGTCACCGCAACATAGTCTGGCTGCACCTCAGTTGCAACTACAACTTCACCTGACGGATGAGTACCTAAGGCATCAATCGCATTGGTCAAAATATTCAAAAATACTTGATTGAGTGCGCCAGCATAGCACTCAATCATTGGCAAACTACCGTATATCTTATGCAACTTGATTTCCGGGCGTTGTGCTGTCGCCTTGAATCGATGGGAAAGCACCATTAGAGTATTATCTAGCCCTTCATGCAGATCCACAACTTTCACATCTGATTCATCGTAACGGGCAAAGTTTCTCAAAGACTCAACAATATCTCGAATACGATCAGCCCCCGTTTGCATGGAACTGATTAACTGCGGAAAGTCTTTTTTAACAAACTCGATATCTGTCTGATCAAATTCTGTTTCCACATCAGGCGACAATTGTATGGACTGCGCCTGGTAGTAGGTCATTAGCTGCAGTAACTCTTCGGTATATTGTTTCGCATGCTCAAGATTGCCATAGATAAATCCCAAGGGATTATTGACTTCATGGGCAATGCCAGCCACCAGCTGCCCTAAGCTAGCCATTTTTTCGCTCTGCAGTAGCTGGGTTTGAGCCCGTTTCAACTCCTCCATCGCTTGCCTGAGCTGTCCTGCCGTTTTTCGGGCCTCTAGCTCAGACGAGATCAGCGCCGCCTCAGCAGTTTTACGGTCGGTCACATCCCTCAGCATAATGGTCAAAAATCGTTCAGACCTTAGTTGCGAAGCTGTCGCCGAAATTTCAATGGGAAACTGCCGACCTCCTTTGTGTACGCCCAGAGCACCATAGGCTTTTCCAGTACGACAGCCTTGTTCCACAAATCTTTGTAAGGATTGAAAAGCCGCTTCTTGAGCCTGGGCAAAATCTGTACTGACTAAGGTGGTTAGGGGTTGACCAATGAGGTTCAACCATGGGTACCCAAAAATTGTCTCTACTGCTGGATTGGTACTTTGAATGATCAATGTCTGCGGATCAACCGTCATAATGCCATCCACCGCTGTAATGATGATGGCATTAGTTTTAGCGATAGACCGTTCCAAAGCGGCCACAACCTGATTATACCAGCGGCTGATTTGACCCACTTCTGTCAGCGCACCAACATTGGCTCGATGCGCCAAGTTACCCGTTTTGGCATGGGCTTGCATGGTGCTGAATAGGTGATGAAACTCATTACTCACACCATGCTCCGATACATTTAACCCCAGATATTCTTGTTTCCGGGATACTCGTAAGGGCATCCAGCAGTTGAGCGCTAACAACCCCAGTAAAGCGATGCTAAAGACCCACACACCACACGCCAACACTCCCGATAGTTGTACCATCAGCTGTTGCCACCGGCTAAGGCCTGTACCTAAGCGCTCTAAATCACCCAATAAGGCCACAGCTATAGTGCCCCAGATACCTGGGCCTAAATGTACCGAGATGGCTCCAACGACATCGTCAATGTGCAGTTTTCCTAATACGGCATCACCGCCCATCATCACTAGGCCACCCACACCACCAATCACCAAGGAACTGGGTAACGATACGGCATGACAATTAGCCGTACTTGCTACGAGGCCAGCTAACACACCATTCATCACTAGTTTGAAGGGTACCTTGTGGTGTCGACTCACTAACGTCCAGAGGAGGGGAGTCATTAAGCCTGCCGCTCCTGAGAAGAGTGTATTCACTAAGATTTTGGGGACTTGATCATTAAAGGCAAAGGTACTGCCACCGTTAAATCCCAACCAGCCAAACCACAGCAGCAGCGTCCCTAAAAAGGCCAACGGAATATCTGAACTGGGTGATTGCTGAGAAAAGTCTTGCCGAGAAAAACGCCCCAGACGAGGACCAATAACGAGTACAGCCGCAAGGGATACCCAGCCCCCAACACTATGCACCACAGTGGAACCCGCAAAATCAATAAATCCTTGTTGGCCTAGCCACCCCGTCTTTAAGCCTTGATCAAGTCCATTCCAGACCCAATGACCAAACACCGGATAGATCACCCCAGAGACGAACAGGGCAACCCATAGATAGCCCTTAAATGTCATCCGCTCTGCCACTGCTCCAGACACAATGGTGACAGACGTGCTACAAAATATTGCCTGAAAGAAGAAAAAGATGACCGACCAACTCTCAGGTTGACTAAATTCGGGGAAAAATTGACTGCTCCCCCCAAACCCACCAGCAGACATCCCAAACATGAGGCCATAGCCAAAGGCCCAAAATATGATGAGCGATAGGCTTAAGTCGGTAATATTTTTAACGGCAACGTTGATATTATTTTTGCGCCGAGTGAAGCCAGCCTCTATACATAAAAAACCTGCTTGCATTAACAAAACTAGGCTGGCACTCACCACCACCCATAGTGCATCTGATACTGATGTCATGGCCACGAAGGGATACGCGTACCACAGCATTCCCTGTAGCAGCAGGCATATCGGGAATTATGGCCAGTTTCATAAATTTCGTCATACCACAGCCAGACTGCAAAAGCCGTCTCAGGGCCAACGTAATGACGGTCTATCCATACGGCCAAACTACCGCATAATTGAGAAGCTGCGATCGCAATCTTAACTTTGAGCTCTGATAGACCTACCCTGCTAATCATTGACGGCCATTCCCTGGCATTTCGTTCCTACTACGCCCATGCCAAAAGTCGAGACGGCGGACTGCGTACATCTAAGGGGATTCCCACCAGTGTGTGCTTTGGCTTTCTCAAGTCCATGAGCGACATGATGGTAGTGGAAAAACCCGACTATGCAGCCGTCGCATTTGATCTGGCCCAGCCCACATTTCGCCACGAAGCCGCAGAAAGTTACAAAGAAGGACGTCCCGAAACACCGGAAGACTTCACTGAGGATGTGGAAAACCTCAAAAAGCTCTTAGCAGGGTTTAAGCTACCGATTCTGACAGCACCTGGGTTTGAAGCCGATGACGTTATCGGCACCCTAGCCGTCAAAGCCGAAAGAGAAGGCTACGCGGTCCGCATACTAAGCGGCGACCAGGATTTATTTCAGCTGATTGATGATAACGAGCACATCAAGGTGCTGCACCTGGGTAGCACCTTTGGTCGTACCAATGGTCTGGCCAAGGAATATGGCATCCAGGAAGTGGCTGAAAAACTGGGCATCAACCCCGATCAGGTGATTGACTATAAAGCTCTGTGTGGTGACACATCGGACAATATTCCTGGTGTCAGAGGAATTGGGAAGAAAACGGCTGTGAAGCTGCTGCTGGAGCACAAAAATCTAGACGGTGTATATGCGGCCCTGCCGGAGATGAAAGGCGCTGTTAAAAAAAAGTTGGAGACCGGCAAGGACGATGCGGACAAGTCCAAGTATTTAGCCACCATCGTCACGGATATTGACCTGGATGTTGAACTGGCTGATTGCAAACTCGACGGGTTTGATGAGAATGAAGTGATTCCGCTACTCAAGAATCTAGAGTTTCAGCATTTTATTAATCGGCTCAGTAAACTGCAGATGGCTTTTGGAGGTGAGGCAACAGCAGCACCCCAGAATTCTTCTTCAGCCAAATCGTTTGAAGATGAAGAAACAGCCTTTTTTACTGCTGAGGAAACAGATACTGAGATCGCAGTCGAAGACGTCGCCATTGAACCGCTGATTATCACCACCGCTGAGCAGCTCAAAACATTAGTCGCTAAGCTGAAAACCCAGACGAGCCAAGCAGTTGCCTGGGATACAGAAACCACATCCATCGAACCAATGGATGCTGATCTGGTGGGCATCGGCTGCTGCTGGGGCGATGGGCCAGCAGACCTGGCCTATATTCCGGTTGGGCATGCGGAGGGAGTGCAGCTTCCCCTGGCAGATGTCTTAACATCGCTCAAGCCCATTTTAGAAAGTGCGGACTATCCTAAATCGCTGCAAAATGCCAAGTACGACCGAGCCGTTCTAAACCACCAAGGCATTGAGCTGGTGGGCGTCGTCTTTGACACTATGCTGGCTAGCTATGTGCTCAATCCCGAAAGTAGCCATAATCTAACAGATCTGTCGCTGCGCTATCTAAACCTGGCGGCCCAGAGCTACAGCGATTTGGTACCCAAGGGTAAAACCATCGCCGATATTGCCATTGATCAAGTGGCAGTTTACTGCGGTGGGGATGTGCATACCACCTATCGACTGGTGCCGATTTTGCAAAAAGAGTTGAGTGAAGTAGATGCGATCGCAACGCTCTTCCGTGATATCGAAGTCCCCCTGGAAGCCGTCCTAGCCGACATGGAGTCCACCGGCATTCGCATTGACGAAGCCTACCTGAAACAGTTCTCAGAACAGCTAGAAGCCGATCTCTACGAGCTGCAAATTCAAGCCTATGACTTTGCTGGAGAAGAGTTTAACCTCAGCTCCCCGAAACAGCTGAGTGTTCTACTGTTTGAAACCCTAGGGTTAAACAAAAAGAAAACTCGCAAAACCAAAACCGGCTACTCCACCGATGCCGCCACCCTGGAAAAACTGCAAGGTGATCATCCCGTCGTGGACTGCATTGTCAGCCACCGCACCTTATCTAAGCTGAAATCCACCTATGTAGATGCCTTACCCAAGCTAGTGAGAACTGACACAGGCCGCATCCACACCGACTTCAATCAGGCAGTGACGGCCACCGGGCGTCTCTCCTCCTCCAATCCCAATCTGCAAAACATTCCAGTACGCACCGCCTTTAGCCGCCAAATTCGTCAGGCCTTTCTACCCCAAGAGGACTGGCTATTGGCCGCCGCCGACTACTCCCAAATCGAGCTGCGCATTCTCACCCACCTAAGTGGCGAATCTGTCCTCGTAGATGCCTATCGCACCGGTCAGGATGTCCACAGCCTAACCGCCCAGCTACTACTAGATAAAGATGAGATTTCCTCAGACGAACGTCGCATGGGTAAAATTATCAACTTTGGCGTTATCTATGGCATGGGAGCGGTGCGCTTTGCTCGGGAAATGGGTGTCAGCCGTACGGAAGCTAGGTCCTTTATCGATAAATTTAACGAACGTTACTCTCGAGTATTTGAGTATTTGCAGCAGATGCAACGAGAAGCCATTGCCCATGGCTATGTGGAAACTATTCTGGGACGGCGACGTTATTTCAACTTTTCTAGCAACAGCTTGAGACCACTTAAAGGCAGGGAACCAGATGAGATTCATCTTGATAGCCTCAAACCCGGTGGCTATGACGCTGGCTTACTCAGAGCAGCTGCCAATGCTCCCATCCAAGGTTCCAGTGCTGACATCATCAAAATCGCGATGATCCAGCTCCATAAATTACTAAAGGACTACCAAGCCAGATTACTGCTTCAGGTCCACGACGAACTCATTTTTGAGATTCCCCCCGCAGAATGGCCCGAACTAGAACTAAAGATTGCCAACACGATGGAATCCGTAGTGAAGCTGTCGGTTCCTCTAAAAGTTGAAATCAACGCCGGGAAAAACTGGATGGATGCCAAGTAACCGCCATACTGCACAATCGTCAACCGAAAAGTAATATCACTTTGCCTCCTAGGGAGTCGTTAATATACTGTCCATCCCAACGATTGATGTTAGTAAGCATTAGTATTAGTGAGTCTATCCGTGACCAAGCGCTCTAGATAGAAACTATAAATGCGCCTCGATCATGAATGATCGAGGCGCATTTAAATATCAAAGCAGCAGATTTTACCATTTCAGCAAGTTGAACTGCTCCATATCCACCGTGTCACGGTTGCGATAAATCGACAGTACAATTGCTAACCCAACAGCTGCCTCAGCTGCTGCAATCGTAATCACAAAAACGGCAAATACTTGTCCTTTGATTTCTGCGGGATCCAGGTAATTGGAGAAGGCCATCAAATTTAGATTTACGGCATTCAACATCAGTTCAATTGACATCAGCACCCGAATCACATTACGACTGGTCACAAGACCGTAAATACCTACGCAAAAAAGCGCAGCGGCAAGAATCAAAAAGTATTCTAGTTGCATGATTGTCTCAACGTTTTCCTAGATAACTTGACGCAGGGATTGTTGCTAACTGTCTTGAGTATCACCACCAGCAGGCACTAGCTCACGAGGCCGCTCTCTTAATGTCAGAACCTTTTGTTCATCAGCTGACTCATCGTCTGGAACATATTCACGACGAGCTAGGATAATAGCCCCAACCAAAGCCATAAGCAGTAGCACTGACGCCAGCTCAAAGGGTAGCAAAAAGTCGCTAAAGAAGTGCTGACCAATAACCTCGATCGCAGCTTCACCAGCAGCAGCAGCAGAGGACAGTTGCCATGGCGTGACTAGGACCATTGAACTCAGCAACGCAAATAAGCCAAGGCAAACAGCACCGGTGGCAACCTTACCAATCCAAGCATTGGATACAGGTTGAAAATCTTCCCGCTTATTCACCAGCATGATACCAAACAGGATCAAAATATTGACCGCTCCCACATAGACCAGTACCTGAGCTGCTGCGACAAAGCCTGCATTGAGCAAAATATAAAGACCTGAAATGCTGATAAATACCATCCCCAGCAAAAAAGCCGAGTAAACAATATTAGAGAGCAGCACTACGCCTAGTGCCGCTGCTAGCATAAAAACACCTAGAATGCCTGTCGAAACAAGTTGTACGCCTTCTGCTAAGTTCACCGCCACTCCAATTTATAGACTGTTACAGGATTAGATGGCTTGAGGTACGGCCTTTAAGACCAGCCACTTTTATCCAGATTAATCATCGGCTGACTCTGTTGAAGCAGGTTTAGAAGCTTCCATTTCTGCCAAGATTTCTTGGGGTAGTTTACCAGCACGACGCGATCCTTCGGGTAGCTCATGGGGATCCATTACCCCCTTCGGTAGATAGGCAAGCTCACGCATCGGCGTCACCATAGGATCATCAGTGACCTTGTAAGGTAAACGTCCCAGGGCCACATTATCGTAATTGAGTTCATGGCGGTCATAGGAGGCCAACTCGTACTCTTCGGTCATAGAGAGACAGTTGGTCGGGCAATACTCTACACAGTTGCCACAAAAAATACAAACGCCAAAGTCAATACTATAGTGGTCTAATGTCTTCTTCTTACTGGCCTTATCAAACGTCCAATCCACTACTGGAAGATTAATGGGGCAGACTCGGACACAGACTTCACAGGCAATACACTTATCGAACTCAAAGTGAATACGACCACGATAACGTTCTGATGGAATCAGCTTTTCGTAAGGATATTGAACGGTAACGGGACGACGCTGCATGTGGTCAAAGGTAACCGATAGCCCCTGACCGATGTACTTGGCAGCTTGGACGGTTTCTTTGGCGTAGTCACCAACCTGCTTTAGAAAGTTGAGCATTTTTTTACCCTCCAAACGCAAATGGAAATGCAAGCTTGAGTGCGGCTGTGAGCAGTAGATTAACCAAGGCAACCGGCAATAAGAACTTCCACCCCAAATCTAAAAGCTGGTCAATGCGGACACGGGGTACTGTCCATCGAAGTAGAACAGCAAGAAAGACGAGAAGATAGGCTTTAACTAGGGTCATTACTATCCCCAAGGCAGCCGTAATTACCTGGAGCCAAGGGGTAGTTTCACTAATCCCCAAACCACCAGCAATAACCTCAACAGGGACTGGAAAGCTCCACCCTCCTAGATAGAGGACCGACACCAGCATAGCGGACAGGACTAAGTTGACGTAGGACCCTACGTAGAAGAGACCAAACTTCATACCGGTGTATTCGGTTTGGTATCCAGCAACAATTTCTTCCTCAGCCTCTGGTAAGTCAAAGGGTAAGCGTTCGCATTCTGCCAACGCTGCAATCCAAAACAGGACAAATCCAACGGGCTGCCGCCAGATATTCCAGCTGAGGATGCCATGGGTTGCTTGCTGATTGACAATATCAACGGTACTGAGACTGTTGGACATCATCACGATTGCCAGAACAGCTAAGGCCAGCGGGATTTCGTAGCTGATAGACTGAGCCGTGGCGCGCAGACCACCCAACAGTGAGTATTTGTTGTTGGATGAATATCCAGCCATCAGTAAGCCGATAGGCGTAACACTTGAAAGCGCAATCCATAGAAAAATACCGATACCCAAGTCGGTAATCACCATGTTTTGCCCAAAGGGCACAACCAGGTAAGACACAAATACTGGAATCACTACCAATGCAGGCCCCAACGTAAATAGAATGGGGTCCGCCTGGGCGGGATTAATGTCTTCTTTAAAGATTAGCTTGATGCCATCAGCGGTTGCCTGCAAAGCCCCGAGTGGACCAATGTATTCAGGACCAATGCGCTGCTGAGCAGCGGCTGATATTTTTCGCTCTAACCAAACGGCAATAAAAATACTGACTGTGGCGGCTATCAGTATTAGCAACATTGGTAGCGGCATCCAAACCAATTTTGCTAAGGAGGGGGGTAACCCCAATGAAACTAAGATTTGAATAAAGCTCTCTTGTAGGTCGATTCCAGAACTCATACCTAGCGTATATAGAAGCAGCTGGAGCCAAAGGGCCAATTTCCCTAATGATTCTAACGCTTAATATGTCTTCAACGGCGAAATCCCTAGGAGTAACAATAGGAATTGCTGCTTATGGCCATAGAGAAATCGTAAGACAAATAAAAACCCCCCCTGATATGCATCAAGGGGGGCTGGAGTTCCTGAAAATCGTCACTATTGTTAGTGTCGTTGGATTTTTCAGTATTGACAAGAGGGGTGATGCCCATCAGGTGGGGTCAATCCGGATTTATACGGATCCATTCTGCAAAGAGGCGGGCGGCTGAGCCCGTTTATCCCAAAGATGGATACGCTCCGCGACACTTGTATAGGGTTGTTCATGGGGCCCAGTATAAATTTGTGTCGGTCGGAAAATTCGATTTTCAGCTAGCTGCTCTTTCCAGTGGGCTAGCCATCCGGCCACTCGTGCGATCGCAAATATCGGTGTAAATAAATCCGTTGGAATTCCCAATTTCCGATAGACCAGCCCAGAGTAAAAGTCTACATTCGGGTACACTCCCTTAGGTCCCAGTCGCTCGGTGACAGCAGACTCAAGTTCAAGTGCGATCGCATAGTACTCATCTTGGCCAAACTTATCAAACAGCTGCTCTGCCAACCTTTGCAAAATCACAGCTCTGGGATCCTTGACTTTATATACTCGGTGACCAAAGCCCATAATTTTTGCTTTACGCGCCATGCGTTCTTCTACAAAGGGACGGACATTTTCCACCGAACCAATTTTCTCAAGCATCTCAATTACTTCCTCATTGGCCCCACCGTGGAGTGGCCCCGCCAGAGTACCCACCGCAGAAGCCACGACCGCATAGGGATCTGTTAGAGTAGAGGCCGTCACCATAGCTGAAAATGTTGATGCATTAATGGTATGTTCGGCATGCAGGGTGAGGCATAAATCAAAGATGCGTGCCGACAAAGGATCCGGGACCTCTTCATTCAGCATGTACAAAAAGTTTGCTGCATAGTCCAAATCATCCCGGGGCTGCACTGGATCATTGCCCTTACGAATCAGCTTGAACGCCGCCACCATCGTGGGAATCTTCGCAAGTAATCGCACAACCGCAGCTTGAATATAGACAGGATTTTCCAGGGCTCGACGGGAATAAAACAATCCCAAAGCAGCCGCACATGCCTGCAGTGCATCCATAGGATGCCCACTTTCAGGAAAGCACTTCATCATGTCGCGGATGCGATACTTCAACCGTCGATGATGTTGGATTTCATCTTTAAACGCATCCAGCTCCTGCTTGGTTGGCAACCCGCCCCAAATCAATAAATAGGCGGTCTCTAAAAAAGTGCTCTTTTGAGCTAATTCTTCAATACGAATGCCTCGGTACTCTAAAATCCCTTTCTGACCATTCACATAGCTAATGCTCGATTCTGTGGCAGGAATTCCCTCTAAACCAGGGCGATATTCGCAT
The DNA here is from genome assembly GCA_039028535.1 of Cyanobacteria bacterium P01_B01_bin.77. Classification (GTDB taxonomy): domain Bacteria; phylum Cyanobacteriota; class Cyanobacteriia; order Phormidesmidales; family Phormidesmidaceae; genus Leptothoe. Next base: position 30,122 of record JBCCHX010000006.1, on the reverse strand, counting down.
AGAGTCATCGTTGATCGTCCTATCGCTGTTCTTTTTGTTCTCTAAGGATATCGACAAGTGGCTGCTTCCGAAGTTTTCCCATAACTTCGAACAAGCTTTTATAAGAGAAAAAATTGAATGCGGCGAGTCACGTAGATGTTATCCCCAAAACTAACAATGGTGACGGTAAGTACAGCCTTTTCGCGGTCATTGTCCCCCCCTCACTGGCGGATGTAAGCCTTGACAGCCCCAGCTAACGCCCTAGTCCGTGTTAATTACACCATCACCTGGGTTAATCAATTTCAATAGCTTTTGCTTGATCTGCACATCAAAAACTTCCCATTTCAGGCGATTATAGTCACCTTTCTCGTAGAATCCTGACAAAAAGCCTACCGGCACTTCAAATCCACCGGCCATGGAACGACCACCGCCAAAGAATCGCCCCTGATCATCTTGGCCAAACGCTTCTTTCAAAAAATCATCGGGATCAAGGGTGATTTTACTCGTACGTAACGAACCAATCACCACCTCACGCTCATCATCCTCGTCATGAACAATGCCATATACCACAGAGGTATGAACATCTTCTTCCGTAAGGAGAAAATCTGTAGCCTGGGGGATTGCATCGCGGTCTTCATAGCGCAGATAGCCTACACCTGCAATCGACACACTGTTTTGAATTTTGCGGTTTCGTAGCGAACGCTCAATCACATCCATGGCCCGCTTTGAACGTGAGGCTTGCAGAATAGCACTGAGCAGTTGTGCATCACAATATTGGCTCAAATAAGCGGCGGCCAAAAAGTCAGCTTCGGTCGCCTGCATCAGCTGCCCCGTATCTGAGCGTAAACCATGCATCAGAGCCGTAGCACATTTAACATGTTTGCTGTTGCCCCGATCTAGATCCAAAAGCCCTGCTTGGAGATACTGGGTCAAAATTGTGGCCGTTGCCCGTGCATCGGGACGAATATCCATAAACTCTGCTTTGGATTTCTCTTGCAGCTTATGATGATCAATCACGACCAATAAAGGGATATCAGCCGCATTCACCCGTTCCATGAGCTGGCTGGTAGTCCCCTGAGTATCGACTAATACGTAGCCTGCATACTTGGACAAGTCTGGGGGCTTTTGGCTTAACCAACGTTTGGCAGGTAAGTTTGTCAGCTTCACTAACGCAATATTTTCTTGGTGACTCAATGTACCTGAATAGAAAATATCGCAATCTACATCGTAGCCAGCTGCAATTAACTGATAGGTCCAGGCAGAAGATAGGGCATCGGGATCGGGAAAATCCTGCAGTAAAACCAACTGTCGACTACCGGCATGGGTACTGAGCAAATGCCTGAGAGAAGCAGCAGGGCCATCGCTCAAATCCATATTTGACCGGTAATTTGTCTGATTGGAAGGTTTAAGCAATGCGTCTTGAGATGCCATGCGCCAATAAAGATTGAAATGAAATAAAGCAAGGTGATCATAAGCGTAGATGACTTAACCCGTCAGACCAATGACGTATTTACGCCATTCCTGATGGGCGTCTCCGCGCGTGTGGCGGGCAATTTCAAAGTACAGACTACTGTGGGGTTTGCGGGGTGTTATCCGCAGCGGCATCCTGGCTTCTTTAGGGGTACGATTGCCTTTTTTGACATTACAGCGTACGCAGGCAGAAACCATATTTTCCCAGACCTCTTTACCCCCTCGAGAACGAGGTACGACATGATCTAGAGTCAGGCCATCACCAGCATAGCCACAGTACTGACATGTATGATTATCGCGATACAGAAGATTGCGACGGGTCAGCGGAATTTCTTTATACGGTATACGTACGTAGTGACGTAGACGAATAACTGTGGGCAGAGGAAAATTTGTATATATAGCTTTCCCATTATGCTCTATAGTCTCGGCTTTACCCTTGATAATCAACACAATGGCGCGTCGCCAGCTCGTGATGTTTAAGGGCTCATAGGAGGCATTCAAGACAAGAACCTTACTCATTGAGGTTCAATCTAAGGATGGTGCTTTGATACTAGCACAGGTCACCTGAATGCCTTGGTAATTGAGGTACTGTGCTGTGAATATGATGTGATATGCCGCTGCTGATTCAGATTATGGACCGATCTGCGAAATGCGCTACTGGCCCATATTTTGTAGATGAAAGCATACCGGAGAGCAGCAGCAGCCCAATATCTATGCAAAAGGAGATGCATAATGCTCAGGTGGGATGATACGCCAAGTGTGTCAGCGATGCGATGCTCACGAGCTTGGGTAGAGGTCGACTTAGAGGCTATTCGGCACAATGTCCAGCAATTTCGGCAGTTACTCAAGCCTCAGACCGATCTGATGGCCGTGGTCAAAGCCGATGCGTATGGACATGGTGCAGTCGCTGTGGCGAGAACAGCATTAGGTGCCGGAGCAACCTGGCTAGGCGTTGCTACTGTCCCCGAGGGAATTGAATTACGTCAGGCTGGTTTATCCGCACCTATTTTAGTGATGGGGGCCTTGCATCATGGGGAGGAGGTCCGAGCGTTAGCTCGCTGGCAGCTGCAACCAACGATTGTTACGCCCAAACAGGCCCATGTGTTTGCTGAGGCGTTAAGCGATGCTTGTCTACCACTCCCCGTTCATCTCAAGTTAGACACGGGGATGTCGCGGTTGGGGTTTGACTGGCAACGGGCTTTGGAGTTTGTGGAATTTGTCAGTGATCTACCTGCTTTGGAGGTAACGAGTCTATATTCTCATTTTGCTACTGCAGATGAAGCGGATGAGACAGAAATGAGGCGACAGCATGAGCGATTTGAGAGTGCGATCGCAACCCTCAAAAAGCACCATCGGCTACCACAGCGCCTACACTTAGCTAACACCGCCGCCACCCTGAGCGCCGCCGCCACATTTCAATACGACATGGTGCGAGTAGGTTTGGGTATTTATGGCCTAACACCAGCTCCCCATCTGCAGTCAATCCTCAATTTACAACCCGCTCTAGAAGTTAAAGCTCGTATTACCCATATCAAACAAATTCCTGCTGGCGCAGGTGTCAGCTACGGCCACCGTTTTATCGCAGAGCGTACAATGACCATCGCCGTTGTGGGCATTGGCTATGCCGACGGTATTCCCCGACAGCTTTCTAATCAGCTGCATGTGCTCATTGACAATAAACCCATTCAGCAGATTGGAGCCATCACCATGGATCAACTAATGTTAGATGTGTCCATGCTTGATGGCCTCAAAGAAGGCGATACTGTTACCCTACTAGGCAGTTCACAACATCATCAAATTACGGCTGACGACTGGGCTAATCGTATTAATACAATTTCTTGGGAAATTTTGTGTGGGTTCAAACATCGCTTGCCGCGTGTTATGACAAGAAATAGCTCGAGAAAGCTTTACCCAGCCGAAGATAGCTTGTTATAATGCAGCTCATACCTTGGAGAGGTGGCTGAGTGGTTGAAAGCGGCTCCCTGCTAAGGAGTTATAGGGTGTAAACTCTATCGAGGGTTCGAATCCCTCCCTCTCCGTTCTATTTCAACGACTTTAAATCATAGCGGGTGGCATTGTGCACAGCCCAAAGTAGCCGCTCCGGACTTGCATTTGTATGGGCAAAGGAAAATAAATGCTGAAACGTCAACTTGCCCGAACGATCCACTACAAACTGTGCAGGGAGCGGAGCCCCTAAAGCTTGCCCTGTACCATAACACCGAAAACTAGCACAGTTAGGATCCACCAGTAGTGGCATTCTCAATCCCAAATCTCGCTGTATTATCTGGCTTTGACTTAGATCTGTACTGGTAACCATAAGCACCTCAGCCCCAAGCTGCTCAAACTTTTTATAGGCTTCCAACATTGCCACAATGTGTGGGTAACAAAAAGGGCAGTACTGCTTTTCAGTAAAAATACGCGTAAAGGCAAGTACAACAATTGACTTATGACGATAGCTAGATAATCGAATAGGTGCCCGCTGACCAACAACGGGAAGCTCTAAATCAGGTAAAACCTGCCCTACCTGAAATCTAGATAACGCAGGTAGGGGCAAAAAGTTTTTAACAAAGCGCTGACTGATGACCCCTCGAAAGTCTAGAGAGGTCAGCTTGAAAGCTTCAGGCATCAATACCCTAAGGGATTCAATCTAACTATGGTCGACCGTCAATTACAATGCGCTACTTAAACCGATGCAAAAAATTCCTTAGATTTTATCGGATCAGGCGTCATCGTTTTATCGCCAGGTGTCCATCCTGCTGGACAAACTTCATCCGGGTGGGACTGCACATGCTGTACAGCCTGCAAAACCCGTAGAGTCTCATCTACACTCCGCCCGAACGACAGATTATTGATAGTCGCATGTTGAATAGTACCGTCTTTATCAATCAGGAAAAGACCACGCAGCGCTACCCCTGCCTCAGGTTCAAGCACATTATAAGCAGTACTAATTTCTTTTTTGATGTCAGACACCAGAGGATAAACCAAATCCCCTAAACCACCAGCTTTACGCTCTGTCTGAATCCAGGCCAAATGCGAAAATTCACTGTCTACAGAAACACCTAAAACCTCAGCATTGAGACTAGTGAACTCATCGTATCGATCGCTAAAAGCCGTAATCTCAGTTGGACAAACAAAAGTAAAGTCTAGCGGATAGAAAAACAGAACAACGTACTGACCGCGATAGTCAGATAGCTTAATAGTTTTAAATTCTTGATCTACAACAGCCGTTGCTGTGAAGTCAGGAGCAGACTGACCAACGCGCAGGCATACTTCCGCCGGGATACTCATTCAATTGTCTCCCAAAAATTTGAATAACTACTATGACAACAATTTACATCCAGCAAGATTGCCTAACCAGTGAGCCTGATTAAGCACCCTTACAACCAACCCAAAGCATAGTTTAGCAATTGTAGAATCGTACCGTATCGTTTATAACAATCCTACAAAAACCTCAAGCCAACTAAACTTCTAACCAAATTAACATAGCCTTTTTCATAGGCTATTCGTTTTAATTTCAAAAATATGGCTCAGACGTGATTTGAACACGTGACCAAGGGCTTATGAGTCCCCTGCTCTACCACTGAGCTACTGAGCCAGTTTTTATTGCCTTTATCCGACAACTCATTAAATCTATCACGAAATGTCAAGGAACTACATGGAAAATTAGAGTCTCCTCCTAAAGAAAATCATCGGCCTGTTTAACAAGCCGATGATTTTCACAAGGTTGCTTCAAAGCCTTTAGCGACTGGGAAGCATTGCCATTGGATTGACTGTACCGCGATCAGGCATGTGCACTTCAAAATGCAAATGTGGACCAGTACTATAGCCAGTACTACCCATATCAGCAATGTGCTCACCTTGAGCTACACGCTGTCCTGCTCTAACCACAATGCGACTATTGTGAGCATAGCGAGTCATACTGCCATCAGCATGGCGTACCTCTACTAAATTGCCATAACCACCTGAGTTCCAACCTGCTTTCTCAATAACACCAGGAGCAGCTGATACAATTGGTGTTCCCACTGGTCCTGCCACATCAATGCCACGATGCATGCGTCCCCAACGCCAACCATAACCAGATGTCAGAGTACCGCGAGTGGGCCAGATATAACCATTGAAATAATCAGGAGCCTCTGGAAGATACTCATCCGCAGAGGGCAAAATCGGCATCTCAGGCGAAACGACTTGTCCAGCGGCGGGTGCCGGAGATGACACATAAATACTTGGATCAAGAGGTGCAGCAGCCAAAAGTTCAGCGCTCTCAGCCTCAACATCCGAGACAGCGCCTCCACGTGCTTCTAACCGACTACCCTGGAATTCAGGATTAACGACCAACGTGCTATCGGCTTCAGGCGCTGTTTGCCTTAGAGCAATAGCCTCATTATCGGACTTCAAAGATGAATTTAGCCGCTGAGCAGAACTAACCTCAGCTAGCAAATCAGCCGTATAGGGATCTTCAACAGCAACAGACTCGGCTTCAACAGCAGAAGGCTGGGGTGAAGCAGCAGCTTTGACCTCGCCACGCAACAGCTGCAATGTTGAAGAAGCATTAATGCGACGCTCAACTTCAACAGTCGACTGTAAGCGACTCAAACGAGTACCGTCAAAATCGCTCAAAGAAGTAGATGCAGTCAGTTCCGATGAAGAATTGGCAAGAGACTCTGAAGCTTCAGCAATAACCAACTTGCTAGCAGCCTGCTCAGGAACAGCTAACGTGTCGCCAGTTAAAATGAAGTCAGGATTTTCCAAATCATTAGCTTCGGTCAGTTCTTCAGGCGTCGTGCCCAAAGCAAGTGCAATATTATCTACCGTGTCACCTGGGAGCACTTCATAGGCAACAGAGGGCGTATCGGTAGTAGTTTCCGGAATACCATTGCTATCCGGAGCAGCAAGAACAGTCTCAACCTCTTCTTCTTGAGCATCCGCCTGCACTTCAACCGGAAAACTTTCAGAAGCTTCAGATTGAACAGAATCGCTTTGTACAGGAACCTGCGATTGCTGAGCGATTGTAAGCTGGGTGTTTGCTGCTAACTGCTCTAAATCAGCCTGAAAACCATCGGACTGAGACACTAGCCCAGCCGAACGCAAAGAAACATCTCCAGTCAGTTCTTCAGCGGCAACAATAGCTGGATCGCCAGCTGGAGCGGAAACATCGCTACGCTGCAGGGTTTGTATACCACCTTCTTCAGCATCAGCAATGGTCGCAACAAGGTGGTCAAGATTAGGGGATTGAACTCGAGTATCAGAGATATTACGCTGAGCACCCGGCAGCAGGGATACCAGCGTTGGCTGCTGGACTACTGATGCCTCATCTCCAGGAACTTTAATAACTTGACCTACTTGGAGTGGCGCATCAGGAGCTATACGATTGGCGACCTTAATATCTTGAACTTCGACCTGGTGCTCCTTTGCGATTTGCCAAAGGCTGTCGCCTTGCTCAACCGTATGATAGACGGTTGAGCCTTGAACATTAACCGAAGACTGCACCAGCTGACTATTAAGCACAGATGGTAGCTGAGGAGATTCGCTTGAAGCAGCGGACTGCGTAGGAACAAAAGATCCAACCGCTGCGGTTGCTTCACTGTCAGCGAATAAAACTCCAGATGCACCGAATGAAAGTGCAAGTCCTAGCATAGCAGCAGACTTTGATCTGCCAGCGTTTCCAGACGGAGCTTGCTCACTAACAGCAATCATGTCGTTAAAACATGAATGACTGATTTCAGACTTGGGCTCCTGAGAATTTGCTCGTTTCAAGGAATAACCTCCTAAATGACCAGCGTTCAACTGTTCGAAACCAACTTGTCCCTATGCAGTTGCCCGATCGCGGGTCGTTGACTACAAGTTGAATTAGGTAGATGAGGCAACAACAGAAGTAGGCAAAAAAATGCGTTGCAACTGGCGAACACTCTTCGTACCCAACTTAGGCAAGTTTACACGACTTAATCAAAAGATCAATCCTGCACAAAACAAGTTCCCTTGGATTCTCCAAAATCAACATGAAATTGAATTTGAGATAGATTTTTATTTCGATAAGGGTTTAGAGACGATCTCTGGAATTCTCCAAATCCACTTGTAGTCAAGAGTTTAAGCTATCTTGCCGACTTTCATGCCAAAAGAATTTTGAGCAAAAAACTGGGGTGTATACCTCAATGCCCACTTATTAAGGCTATGGCAGCTCAAAAGCCTGCAATCCTATATTGCCCAGTTATTTCAAAGATTTAAAGGCGAGGGGAGTTTTGAGGAACTTCACTCGCTATAGAAAATTTTTATCGCAAGAATGCCGTATTTGTAGCTTAGGTAACTGTCTTTAGGGAGCGCTACGGCGACTAGCAACTATCTTTTCCTGATAGGAAATAACTGTCACAAGCATTGACAAAGCAACAGTAGAGCTAATTGTGTAGCTCCAGCTACCGAAGGACATTACAGTAATGCACGGCCGTTCAAGCAAGCTGCTCTATATATCTATAGGTTCATAGATATATAGTCTGGTTAAATATGCCTGAGCATTCTCAAACAACGGCTGGACATACACGGATATCTGGGGCGGTCTCAGATTAAATGACCGAGCTGACGAAGCGCCTCAAACAGTCCAATCGCAGCACTTACTGAAAGATTAAGGCTACGCACGCTGCTATGGGGCATAGGTATTTTAGCCATGTAGTCACAGGTGTCTAACAGATCTTTTGATAACCCTTGGCTCTCACTGCCAAATAACAGCCAGTCATCATTTCTATACTTAATCTCTGTATAGCTATGTGTGCTTTTAGTGGTAAATCCAATCAGCCTGCCACCCAGGGGATGCTGGTATTGGCAAAAACTGTCTATGGACGGGTGAACTTGTAAATTGACATGGGGCCAATAGTCTAGACCTGCTCTCTTGAGATAGCGATCGCTAAGTTCAAAGCCTAGGGGCTCTATGAGGTGTAGTTCAGTAGCAGTGGCAGCACAGGTACGGGCAATATTGCCTGTATTAGGAGGGATCTCTGGATTGACAAGGACAATTTTGGGCATTGACATACTGGCAAATAGTTAGCTCACTGAACTCAGACTGCCTATTTAGTCTCTTCAGGAGCATTCTGAACAGGTTTTATATAGGAGTTTCTAATCAATCGATCTGGATTACAGGCCCCGATCAATTTTGGACTGTCCTGATCTTAGAAAGATACCTGCACCATGGCATGAGTCACTTCAAGCAGGCTGACATAAATCGCTCTGTAGTGCCTGTTCCTGACGCTCCATAATTTGAATGGTTTGAGCCATTACTTGGGGAATATCCATACCGGCCTCAATCTGTTTCAACCAGTTCTGCGCCTGATTCCCTTCTCTAAGAATTTGCTTAATCGGTGTTAAAAAGCACGCAATACCATGAGCTTTGGCAATTGGTAGCACTTCGTTATAGATCTGAGTGATCCAATCTGTGGCATTGATAGGTTTACCGTCATACCAGTGGCGTAGCCGAGCATTGAGGCTAGCCTTAGCAACTTGTTTTTCATTTTCATCAATGATGCTGAGCAAATCCTCATGGCGTTGGCTGGCAGAAAGTTGGCTAGAGACTAAGGGATCTAAGCTCGGGTTCTGCTGCAGTTGAAGGATACGAGCTTCTAGGAAAGCAGTGATCGCCAAGAGATGGAGTGGATCAGTAACCAAGTCTGAGATTCTCACCTCTAAGCGATTGAGATTATAGGGACGACAGTCACCATTGGGCCGCACTGACACCCAAAGATGACGAACATTTTGCATTGTGCCTAATCGAAGTTGAACCTCTGTCCATTTGATGAAGTGAGCATGGCTTTCAAAGAGAGGAACCTGCTGGGGAGTTTGAGGGAATAGATGCCATCGGGTAGAATGATGCCCCGTAATTTGGTTGTCAAGAAATGGTGATGAGGCACTTAAAGCAAGGATCAGGGGTGCTTCAGCTCTAACCAATCGATAAGCTCGCATCAGAACTTCTGGATCATTGATACCAAGATTGATATGAATACTAGCGGTAACCACATCAGTGCCATAAGTATTCTCAATGTAGGCATGATAAGGATTTTTGGGATCAGAACGGTAAAAGATATCGCTGTTTCCTGTGGATAAGGTGCTACCAGGAATCAGAGTGTAGTGGGGGTCAAGCCCCTTGAGAAAATGCCTGAGACGACGACGGGGGGAAACCAGTTCACAGAGTAGCTGGTCGTATTGGCTGAGCGGTGGGGTGGTGTATTCAACGTTGCGGCTGTCTGGCTCTCTCACAAATCCACTGAGGGATTTAACAATTTTGTCAGATAGACCGATGATTTTCCCATTGGTAAGGCCAGTGTATATCTCGACTTCAAACCCTTTTGACAGCAGCACAGTGTTACTCCAAGGTAGGCGGCTCTTTCTTTTACGGAAAGTGATCACCTGTCCATCTTAAAGGCTGAGGCGTGGACTGACGCTGCTGCTTCGTATAAGCTGGCTTGGGAAATAGAGGCTACTTTGAAAAAGACTCATCAAAACAGGATCACAGCAGTTAATGATAGGTAGGTTTACAGCGAACTTTTGAAGTGCATATATATAGATATGGATTAGATTAATTATGAAAGTGGTTGTAAATCTCCGTCTATATATAGAGCCGGTAAAATATATGCCTACGATTAGGCATGGCACCCCATTTAGAGGTTAGGGATATAGGGAGTGTATAAAGGTCTAACAGGCTGGGCACTCTACGGAAGAGTGATGAACCCAGAGGGCTAAGATTTATCCTTAATGTTCAGTTCGGAATGGATTTCAATAACCACAATCCATGGACAAAGCAAAAACTTGTGAGGAACGCAGTATTTTTTCTCTTGTGAATGCATTTGTCGAGAAGAGATGGGTTAAGCTACTAGGGAAAGATACTTAGTGATCCATCAGCTGTCTAACAGGTTTGATCAACTGTGAATCATGACGTTCTAACGCTTATTTCTAACGTGATGGCAGACAGGGACTCTGTCATTCGGCTCAGCAGTTCCATGTGCCAGCATGTAAGTATCAAAACTGAGAAGCTAGCTTATCGACAGCGCCAGATTGTGGCAGCTGTTGCTATTCCCTGCCCATTAGAGCAGGTATGGAAGATTTTGACGGATTATGAAAAGCTTTCAGATTTTGTGCCTAACTTAACCAGTAGTCGATTATTGAGCCGCCCTGATGGTGGTATTCGATTAGAGCAAATTGGGGCTCAATGTTTTTTAAACTTCAAATTTTGTGCCCGCGTTATTTTGGACATGACTGAAGTATTTCCTCAAGAGATTGGTTTCTCAATGGTTGAGGGTGATTTTAAAAAGTTTATTGGTAGATGGAGTTTAAAACCGGCGCTATTAGATGAGCAAGACGCGACAGTTTTATCTTACGAGCTAGTGGTACAACCACCGTTAGCTATGCCAGTTCAATTAATTGAACATCACATTTGTACTAATCTAACGCAAAATTTATTGGCAATTTGCGATCGCACCACAAAGCAATTTGCCTAACGATTCAAAGCAGTCCCTCATCCAACAAACGGTGATGCTATGAATCTTTTTTATTTGTGCCGATGCCGACTGCCAACAAACTCTCTGATTAAAAGCATCATGGAGTGGCAGTGGCATCCGCTCAGATAGTCTGGCATCTGCAAGTTTGCCAGGCTATCTAAAAATCAAACCTGTTGCATGAGGGATTGACTAGACCTGCTCCCACATCACTTTCAGCCCATCAGGTAAAAAGCTAGATATTTCCTGAATACGCTCCGGCGGCAGTTCCTCTCTGATTGTTGAAAAGACAGCAATAACCACACCTGCTGGAGTAGAGTCCTTAGGTACGCCACCCTCTTGCTGAATACGGCGCAGAAATGTTTCGGTGTCAACTTTGAGCGGCGGACGCAGCTTTGCCAAGGCGGCAACAATAGGATTATCATCCTTCCAAAGCAGCGCTATTTTTTCATCGTCCAAGGTCTCTTGAGTCCGTTCCGCAGCTTCTGTTGTCATTAGATCGCGTAAAGCACGAAATACAACGATAGTTAGATCCCTAGCATCATAGATATCAGGCAGGCTCGCCTTTTGCATTACCTTTTCTAAAAAGGCTTTTTCAGCTGGGCTGAAGCTTTTGGATGGCATAGCTGCCTCCTTATATGAGTTCACTCATAAAGATCATACTGTTCACCTGCCCTAAAGAAATACTTCTGAGGGGATATAGACAATAGCTAACAATCATTGATCTCTCGTCATCAATCTTTCGAGTTCAACGTTTTCACTAGTCTTTAAAGGGAACAACACCACAAACTATACAGCCTGTGGTGTCGCCTTTAGTTATACCCCCAGGGGAATTCGAATCCCCGTCGCCTCCGTGAAAGGGAGGTGTCCTAGGCCTCTAGACGATGGGGGCACGGCTGCCTTGGCGTCTTCGCTTTAGCCTTTATAAATATACAAATGCGAGGGAATCAATGTCAAATCTCTGAGGAAAGTTTTTTGGATGCAGGAGCACACATCGCCAGATGCCAGATGATTTAATCTCAATCAGTCCCAATTCCGGGAATTTCGAAGACGAATGAGCTGCCGACGCATTGCTGGAGAGGCATCTAATGCTTGAATTTCATGGATATTAATTTGAGATTCCAAGGATTCTAGATACTCATCATCACCGTAGGTATAGGCATCTACCAACGCTTCTATCAATGCACTTTGGTCACGCTCATCAATAGTAACTTTATCCTCAATGAGTCGAAATTTGAGGCGAACCTCACATTCGTAGATATTCACACTGTCATTTTGGGCAGAGAGTTCAAAGGACATTCCCATAGGTTAATTGCGGATATGATAAAGAAAATGAGGATAGATGACTATATGAGCGCTAACCTCCCGGTCGATAAATGGCCTAAGCATCATGTCTCATAACAAAAGTTTACCTATTTAAATAAAGCCCATATCTCATTTTATTTAACATTCAATTTCATTGATTTATCAAGATCTTACTTAACAAGAGGTCAACGCAAAAAGAATATCTAAAGTTCATTATTGAGTTGCCAATCAGTTTTTCCTACATCAGCCAGAAAACAATGAAATAGATACCTATAGGATTTTTATTATGAATTATCGGCTGTTTTTATATCGAGTATTTTTATACAAGTATCTTTCAATTTCCCAGAAATCCATCCTCTAAAATTAGCCTTAATTTAATTGATAAAAGTGTTAATCGAACCTATCAACAAAGCTGATTTTTCAGATAGATCTAGCTATAGTTAGAGATAGCTTAGGCATCCGTCAAAGAGAGCCGGGTGCAATGCTGGCTGAAAAAAGGCTGAGATAGCTAAGGAGATATGTATGCGCTGATAGGCTAGCGGACTAGGACAGCGTAAGATAGTATCGCCCGTCTAGTACGGCATTCTGCTGCCGCGTTAATGCATTGAACCAACCTGCACCACCGAACTCCGGTATGGAGCCTTTGACACGAATCCAGGTGCTTGTTGCGATCGCAGCAACGGCCCTTGTGCTGTTTCTGATCGCTCGTTTATGGCTGCTGTTTACATCAATCGAGCAGATACCCAGTCAGCTGGGGATATATCCCATTGGCCTAGGGCTGATTTTAGGGATAGGCATTACGCTCATTAGCGGGCTGCTATATCGTCTCTGGCCCCACTATCGTCGTAGTGCCGAAGTATATCTAAATTATATTTTGGCCCCCTTGGTTTTACCGGATGTCCTGTGGTTAGGCCTGCTACCTGGCATTAGTGAAGAATTACTTTTTCGTGGCGTAATGTTGCCTGCTTTGGGGGCAAACTGGTTGGCATTAGGACTTTCAAGCCTATGTTTTGGGCTACTACATATGAGTGATTGGCGACAGTGGCCTTATATGGTGTGGGCAACCTGTGTCGGTATACTCCTAGGCTACAGCGCCATAGCTAGTCAAAATCTATTAGTCCCAGTGATCGCCCATATATTTACAAACACGGTGTCCAGCTTAATTTGGAAGGTGAAAGCAACCCATTTGGCAGCCCGTTAACAACTCTCCTAGTTTGGTGTCTATTTTCAACTCACAGTCAGTGCCATCGGTCAACCTGCCAAATGCTGAACAAATATTAGGTTTAGCTGTATTTGATGCCAGAGGCTTACCCCGTGACTATTTCATCACATCCGAACACAAAGATCCTGAATGGATACAGTTAGTGTTTCAGGCATTGGGACTGCAGCAGCTATTAAGTGCAGAAATGGAGCTCCCCACATTAGACAACGCCCTTATTCGCACCAAAGCCGGCAATATTGTGGTGATTCGTATCGATCAAGGGTATATCGCATTACTGATCAAACGACTGCTACCGCAGGAGCGTCCCCAGATAGATAGCCATTGGGTGGAATGGATACGGACCTTTGAAGCAACGGAGGTAAGAACCCATCCCAACTTTAAAGCGGTCTAATACCTGACACCTAATGTCTGACATAAGTCAAACGCCCATCTTGGATCTGGACCACAGGATGATTCGATGAGCGCACCAACTGCTCATCATGGGTGGTCACAATAACTGTGATTCCCATAGAGTTGAGCTTTTCTAAAATTTTTATCACCTGACGAGAGTTATCCCCATCCAAATTTCCAGTGGGTTCATCCGCAAGCAGTAGCGGTGGTGTACCAACCACAGCACGGGCAATGCTGACTCGCTGTTGCTCACCACCGGAAAGCTGGTTGGGAAAACTACTCGCCTTATGCTGCAGACCAACCATCCGTAGGGTAGGACGCAACCGACGATTGATTTCCCGACGACTATAGCCTTGGGCCCACAGGACAAACGACACGTTTTCCGCAACGGTCCGCCGAGGGATCAGTTTGTAATCTTGAAATACAATGCCGATGCGCCGACGCAGGAGGGCTAGTCGATTACCACGCAGCTTAGCCAAATTCTGAGTATCGACTAGAATATCCCCTGAAGTTGCGCGTTCTTGACCGTAGAGCAACTTGAGTAAAGTCGACTTACCAGCACCCGAGGGACCTGTCACAAATAAGAAGTCCCCACGCTTGACCTGCAGATTAATATTGCGCAGAGCCTGGCTACCATTGGCATAAGTTTTAGTAACCCCCGTAAGCGTTACCAGAAGTGCTTTAGAGTTAGCTGACTGAGCTTTGGGTTGGGTTGTCTGGGTCGATGTTGCCACCGGAACACCTTGAAACCTAACATTACGTCTGGCTTCGACATCTTGGCGACGATTATAACGAGTCTTAGGCGGAGTCACGGCAGATGTCATAGAGGTGCAAGATTAGCAATTGTGCAAGCGGGAACGTGGGGATTAAAAAGTATGCTGAGACTTATTTTGTCTCTGTACAAGAATATCGATAATGGAGAAAATGTCTAGCCCTTTGACATTTTTTTATGTTTCTTGACCACTATAGGATCTAGCCATGTCAGTCATAAGAAGCGAACAACATTACCAGGTACATCTCAACGAACGTTTCTCCCTAATCTGAGATGCGCCAACCTAGGTCATAGCCAATGGAGCGAAATACGAATTTAGGCAGGGCTAACATGCGTCGCCAGCGCCAGGGTTCTTGATACAGGCGATAAAGCCACTCTAGATTGTTATTACACATCCAGTGGGGAGCGCGCTGTTTTTTTCCAGCCCAGATATCAAAGCTGCCACCCACACCAATCCACATAGCATTCGGACAAAGTTGACGATGGCTGGCAATCCATAATTCTTGCCGAGGCACCCCTAAGCCAACAAAAATAATGCTGGGCTGTAGTGCTTGCAACTGACGCTGAAAGTCTAGTTGTTCATCATCAGATAGATAACCGTGCTGTGCGATCGCAACGTTTAAATCTGGCAGTCTATCCTGCCAATGCTGGGCCGCTGCAGTCGCTAAACCAGGAGCACCCCCATAAAACACCACAGGTTCCGTCGGCTGCAATTGCTTAAGAACATCCACAGCAAATTCAATACCGGGATAACGCTGGAGATGTCGTCGCTGTACCCACTGAAAATAAAGCTGAACACCGGCCCCATCAGGGATCACCAATGTGGCATTCTGAATTATTTGCCTGAGCTGACGATTTGTTTCGGCTTGGACACACATTTCGGCATTCAGGGTGACCACATGACCACCCACACCAGCACGAATAGCCTCTAAAAGCCAATCTACATAGCCAACATTCCCGACACTTTGGTGTACCGGCAAACCCATGACGAATAACGTTTTGAGAGGGGCAGGAGTAACGGGCACAGAGATAGCTACCATGGGCACAAAACGATTGAGAAATTTAGGGCACGATGCCACGCATACCGTATATCGGTTTGTTTAATCCTGGCAATACCTAGCCTAAAACAATACTAGAAATCTTCTTCTTCGTATTCGATAACTTTTTTCTTTTGAGGAATATTCAAGGGTTTAGCCTGGTATGGCTCTTCCTCAGGTATGGGCTGCTCCACTGGCGGGCGGACGGGCTGTTCTAGCTCCAAGCGCTGTGGCGGTGCTACTTCTCGACGAGCCTCGGGGGCGGGCTGTTTAATGCCTGACGGCAGTTGATTACTTGCCGATGTGGGCATGATGTAACCGTCATCTTCTCGCTCCCAGGGTGCCGTGCCCAAACCGAGACGCTCTAACAGCCCCACACTAATCTGTTTGAGTTTTTCTTCTGCCCCTTCAAAGACAATGATGCGGTCTGGCCCTGTGCTCACAATTTCTTCGACAGGCAGCTCATAGGAGCTAATTACCTGGTCTGGAATCTGGGGCAATCCCATGGATGCAATCACAATGGACTGCAGTTTGCCGCTGACCACATCAAATTTAAACCCACGCACTCGGCCTAACCCTTCGCCTGACTCAGTAATCACTTCGCTTTTGACGAGGTTGCTATAGGTGGCCACACTAATGTCATCTTCGATGACGGTATCGTCATCGACTAAGATCACGTCTCCAATCTTGCGAATGCTGCTGAGCAGCATAATCTGCTCAGGGCCAGAAACGACCTTAGATAAAATGTTATCTCGCAGCCCCAGGGCGACGACTTCACATCGGTCTATATCAACCCACAGCTGGCTGACCACGCCCAGGCGACGGCCTGTAGAACGGGTAATCACTTGGGTACCAATCATGTCGGAACGCAGCCGACTTTGTTCAAAACTCATCGCTGGGGTCTACTGTATGAAATTAAGTGTGACAGTTAGATAATCTACTTAATCAGAAGGGATGTTTCTTAACTGAAGTAAACATGTCTCCCCACATTACACCGTATACTTCGTTTTTTTTACAGTGTGTGAAACCGAAATGACCTCGCTACCCACCAGCTGATGCCCGTTGTAGGTTAATTCCTAACACCTGAGTGTAGGCTCCCCGTGCCTGGGTGACGCCGATAGTGCGTTCAGCAGATTCGATCATGGGGCGGCGCAGGCTCACCACGATAAACTGGGCCTGTTGTGCCTGATGACGAATCATTTTAGAGAGACGCTCGACATTGGCCCCATCTAAAAACATATCTACTTCGTCAAAAGCGTAGAACGGCGAGGGTCGATAACGCTGGAGGGCAAAAATAAAGCTAAGGGCCGTGAGGGATTTTTCGCCACCGGACATAGAAGCTAATCGCCGGACCGGTTTACCTTTGGGATGGGCCACGAGATTCAAACCACCATTAAAGGGATCCTGGGGGTCATCAAGCTGTAGATAGCCATCGCCGTCAGACAGCTCGGCAAAAATAGCTTGGAAGTTTTTGTTGACGGCGTCAAAGGCCTCGCGAAACGCCTGACACCGCAGGGTGGTGAAATTTTCAATCCGCAGCAGCAGCTCAGTGCGTTCTTCTTCCAGGGTGGTGAGCTTATTGGTGAGTTCCTCCAGGCGTTCCTGGGTGCGCTCATATTCTTCTAAAGCCAGCATGTTGACCGGTTCCAGCGCTTCCAGACGACGCTGCAAGGATTTGAGCTGTTTTTGTAAAGCATCTAGAGTGAGAGCGTCTGGAACTTCGGGCAAGGGGTCAGGAAGGTCAGCCTGCTTAGCTTCGATAGCGTGCTGCAGTTCAGTCAGCTGCTGCTGTCGCTCTTGCTGGGTTTCACTGAGCTTTTGCTGCTGCCACTCTAGCTGCTGTCGCTGGTTACGCTGGTCTCGCAGCTGGTACTCTCTGAGATCGCGCTCCGCTTTCTCCCCCGCCAAGGTTTTATCTAACTCAGCCATGGCCGCCTGGGTAGCAATAATTTCTTGCTTTAGACTGGCCTGCTGCTGATTAAGTGCCGTTTGCTGGCTGATCTGCTGCTGCTGCTGCTGCCGCCCTTGGCCCATGGTTTGCTGCCCCAGTTGGATTTTTTCCTGGAGTCGTTGCTGTTGGGCCTCCATCTCGTTTTGGCGCTGCTGAGCAGTTTGTAAGGCCTGCTGGCAGGTGGTCAATTCCAGTTCTAGGGCACGGACTTTGCCCTGGGCCTGCTGCCATTCACTGTGGGTTTGGGATTCTTCTAGAGCCGTGAGTTCCTGGCGCTTCTGCTGCAGCTGGGTTTCTTGAGCAGGTAGGGCTATTTCTAGTGCCTGTAGCCGCTGTTGAGCAGTGGTGTATTCGGTTTGATATTGCTTTTGCTGCTGTTGGGCTTTTTCCAGGCGCTGCTGCAGTTGCTGACGTTGTTGCTGAGCCTGGGTGTGCTGTAACTGCTGTTCTCGATAGCTCTGGCGGGCTTCAATCAGGGCTTTGGATTGGGTTTTAGCTGTGGTGTCGGCTTGGGCAAGGGCGCGATCGCAACGTCCTAAAATGCGCTCAATTTCCTGTAGTCTTTCCCGTAGGACCTTCGCTTCAGCAGATTCTCCCGCTTCGACCGTACCAAAGTGAAGACGTCCCTGGCGGCGCAGGCTCCCCCCGGTCATGGCTCCACTACTCTCCAGCACCTCACCATCCAGGGTAACCATACGAAATTTTCCCAGATGACGGCGGGCATCATTTAACCGCTCAAATACCACCGTATTACCAAATACAAAAGCAAAGACTTCGCGATAGAGGTCGTCACATTCAATTAAATCCACCGCATAGTCTACAAATCCGTCGGGGCGTTCCCAACGGCCTATCTTTTGAGTGCGAGGAGCCCGGATAGCATTCAGCGGCAAAAAGGTGGCTCTGCCAGCACGCTGGCGTTTGAGAATATCAATACCTCGAGAGGCAACGCCGTCATTCTCAACCACTAGGTAGCCGAGACGGGCTCCGGCAGCAATTTCTAAGGCCGTCTGATATTTGGGATCCACCCGGCCCAGCTGGGCCACCAGACCACAGATGCCAGTTAGACCGTTTCTGACTAAAACTTGAGTGGCTTGGGTGCCGTGGGTTTCTTGCAGTGCTTGCTCTTGGGCTTCTAACTTATCGAGTTCCCTCTGCTTTTCTCGCAGCTCTTGGAGTAAACGATCGCGAGTGTGTCGCTGAATTGTTAGCTCCTGTTCAACGGTTGCCACGTCTTGGGCCAGGGTTTGAATAGTGACTTTTGCCGTTGATAGCTCGCTCTCTTCCTGGGCAGGAGCCTCTGCTAGCTCGGCTTCTAATCCCTGAATGACGGTAGTTTGAGTCGCAATCTGACTTTGCAGCTGAGTCAGCCGCTCCTGGAGACGTACATGCTCTGACCGCTGGGGCTCGAGCACTCCGAGGAGGGCTTCAACCTCGCGGCGCAGGGTGGTTTGGGCTTCAACCCAGGCTTGGGAGGCGGTTGCGATCGCACTAGTCGCTTCTCGACTTTCCTCTACCGCTTGAGCTGCGCGATCTCGCGCCGTCTGCAGCTGGACAATGTCAGTACCGCTCAGGGTAGCCAATTGCTGACCAAGAACCGTTAGCGCCTGACTTTGTTGCTGCAGCTCAACCTGAGTCGTCTGTAACTTAGACGCCAGCTCTCGGGTGGACTGCCTGAGAGCCTGTTCTTGTCGTTCAAGCTGTCGCAGTTCAGCCTCTTGGGTGGCCAGCTTAGACTGGAGTGCCAAGTGCTCATCTTCCCCCAATGCCTTAACCTTAGTATTTAGCTCGTCTAGCTCCCTAGCCGTCGTCTCAATCAAGGCGACTAACGTCTCACGCTGCTGGGCCAGTTTTGCCGCTTGTTCTTTACCTTGAGCAATATGGTCTTCTAATTGACAGGCTTGCTGCTGTTGCTGCCGCCATTCCAGGACGGCCTGCCACTGGGTTTTCTCTTGTAATGTGGCCCTGAGTTGCTTGTATTTCTCAGCTTTTTTACGATCCTGATCTAGCCGTTCGAGCTGATCAATTAATTCTCGCTCCACGATGCGAAAGCGATCTTCACGGTCGCGCACCAGATCCAGCTTGAGTTTGGCTTGATCAATTTTGCGATCAAACGAGGCAACACCGGCCAGCTCATCAATAATTTCTCGACGTTCCCGTGACTTCATCGAGATGATGCTAGTGACGTCCCCCTGCAGCACAACGTTATAGCCTTCGGGATAAATACGAAACCGCTGCAGCTGCTCATGCAGTTCAGTCAGCGTACAGGGCTGACCATCGATGAAGTAATTCGAGGTATAGGTGCCTTGGGCCGTAACTCGCAAACGGCGCGTAACGCTCCACTCCCTGGGCAGAGGCACCACATTATCCAACGCTGTCGCAGCGGGCGGGCTAGATGTATCAGCTGACTGAGGCGCACCGACGGAATCAGAGTCAGGCGATGTAGGCACATCACCATTTTGAGCATTTTGAACAGATGGCCCCTCGCCTTCTGACACAGCATCTGACTCTAAATCCGCATCGTTGTCACCCTGGACCTGTAGCTCGATCGAGTTCGGCGTATTATCACTGTCTCCGCGCAATAGATCTGCAGGTACATCACTAATGTCAAACGTGGCCGTGACGCTCGCTTCTGAGGTAGAGCGTCGGCTCGCCTGATTTTGATTAACCAAGTCCGGCAAACGTTCTGCCCGCATGCCTTTAGAACTGGCTAACCCTAAACAAAATAGCAGCGCATCGAGAATATTCGACTTTCCCGAGCCATTGGGACCAGAAATAACGGTAAACCCTGGCAATAGAGGGACCTGAGTCGTGCCTCCAAAAGATTTAAAGTGGGAGAGTTCAACTCGCTTTACATGCACAAAGCAAACGCATCCGAACTAGTGCGTACAAGTGTACTTAGATCATAGCATTTGCATTCCATTTACAGCCAGTGTCAACGGTAATTAACAGGGACTAAAAATGAGCGTTGAACGTCAAACCGCAAACAATGGCCAGAAAACCAACAACGTCAGACTACACACCCTGACCAATGTGGCCAGTCAGTCATTTTTTCGCCAGCCTTCAGTTTGGCAGATTTTGCTGAAAGCGCAAGTTCCGTTACCCAATTTGCAGAATTGATGGCGACAATGCATGCATCCTTAGGATAGTCCTAAAATGGTAGTGTGCAGCCCCCCGGATGCTATCTCCTGCCCGTCAACGACCTGTAGATCCCATAGATTTTTGATCGGGACACATTTTAGGTCGTAGCTTAGGCTTAGCATCTTATATTCTTTATCTATAGTAATTTTCCTCTATCGTCAGCTCTGTGACCTCCACTGTTTTTTCTAAGCTCTCACAGCCCGTTATTCTTGGGTTTGATCCAGGCCGCCACAAATGTGGTTTGGCAATTGTCGGGGTCGATCGTTCACTGTGTTACCACGAGGTGATTTCGGCCGAAGACGTGGTTGATCATATTGAATCCCTACGTCAGACTTATCCCATTTCTTTGATTGTGATGGGCGATCAGACCGGCGCAAAGCTATGGAAACAGGAGCTTGCGCGACTGAAAGAAAGTCCCAACGTTATTTTGGTGGATGAACGCTACAGTAGTTTAGAAGCTCGCGATCGCTACTGGGCAATGTTCCCTCCAACCGGGCTCAATCGTCTCTTGCCCCAGAGCATGCGCAGTATTCCTCGCCCCATTGATGACATCGTGGCAATTTTGCTGATTGAGAGATATTTGAATAAGCTGACTGAAGTGGAAGCTTAGGAAGAAGAATTTTATAAGATCCAAAAATTTCTTCTGCAGAGGCGTTCCATGGAACGCCTGTACGGCATAATTCAATCCTCATTCGTTAGGGAGCTACGGCCAAATAGTGTCCCCGATCAAGCCGGTTCCGACTGCGCTCAATCTGCTAGTTTTGAGAGCTGAGCGCAGTCGGAACTTGCCCTACGGGCATTGCATTTTTGAGCCAGCCTCTTAGACCAATCCACAGAATATTCTGCGCCTTCGGATTAGAAGTTTAAAGCCGAACTTTGAAACATCAGCCACGATAGAAAAAAGTTGCTGATAAAGATGGCTAGTAGGGCAGTGACAACAGCCGTCGTCGTAGATTGCCCCACACCTTTAGCACCGCCGGTTGTCGTTAATCCCCAGCTGGATCCAATAATGGCAATCAGGCCGCCAAAGACAACCGCTTTGATCATGGCACTAACTAAATCCCAGACACCCATAAAGACACGGGCTGAGTCCAGAAAAACCGTCTGGGAAATATTGAACATTGTGGTAGTGATCAGCAGCCCTCCCGTCATACCTGTAATAAAGGACAAAATGGTAAGGAGGGGGAGCATTAGAGCACAGGCCACCACCCTCGGTAACACCAGGTAATCCACCGGGTCGGTTTTGAGGAGCTGCAGCGCATCAATTTGCTCAGTCACCTGCATAGTGCCAATTTCCGCCGCAAAAGCTGATCCCACACGGCCTGCAATAATCACGGCGGTGAGGACCGGGGCTAGTTCTCTCGCTAATGTCAGAGCCAGCACCCCACCAACCGCAGTACTGGCACCAAAATTAATAAATTCTCGGGTGACTTGGATGGTAAATACCATCCCCACAAAGCTAGCGGTCACCAGGGTGATCAGCAAGGACTCAGGACCAACAGCAGCCATTTGCTCAATGGTGTTGCGTCGATGTAACGGTCGCGTCAACAAATGAACCATGACCTGACCACCAAGTAATATGGCAGCCAACAGACGCTGCCCCCATTTGGCAAGGCTCGACGTAGAAAATGCAGCGGACAAAAGAGATGACTCCTCAACTCGGATATTAAACAGCGATGACCTAACTTTTTTTGCGATCGCTAGGGGAATAGGCCGATCTTCTGTAGCCACGTCGCTATTTGACGATTTCTCACTGCTAACGTCAACCCGAGGATCAGCAATGCAGTTATTTTAATGGGTTAAGCAATGAATTAAGGTTGACCGCTAAATGCTCTGTAATTTTATGAAAATTTAAGATTCCTCAAGTTGACGTTTTTTTTCACCGGCAGCTCCTATGGTTGGGATGGTTTCTTACGCCCATTCGGCCACAGTACGGCAGGAGGTAGACATGGGCTTACAGCTATTTAGCTCTTTACTGTTGACGTTAGGAATTTGCTTTATCATGCCTGCCGTCAGTCTGGGATTAGCGTTAGGGGCACTGACCTTAGGTACATGGTCACCCTTTTCCACCATCAGCACAGCCGGAAAAGACCGTTTAGTGGATTTTTTGATCACGTTTGGAGCGGGTGATGTAGTAGACGGGGTCATTGTTATTTGTCTGACCATTAGCATTGTCGGCGGGTTGTTTGAAATGTTTACGTTCTACAAATACGGTTATTTGAAATAAAGCACTCTGGAATAGCGCGTAGACAGTCAACATCTGCGTCGGATAGCTGGCTGAGCGAGCTGAGCAAATGGAGCTTTACTCCACAGTGCTAGCGCTAACATCAGTGCTTTCACCAACTTGTCAATATCTTGTTGACACAACACCAAGAAAAGTATCTATGCTGGTAACGGTATTTTGCGCTGAGGTGCTATGGGCGTAACTCCGCTGGCTAGATCAAAGGTTGGATTGTGGGCAACTGTTCTTGCCATATTTCTCACGGTATTGACGCTACTTACAGGATTGCTGAGTTTTGGTGCACCAGCTTCGGCCCAGGTGTCAGGGGTAGTTTCCCCAGAGCAGCTGGCGGCTGACACCGATGCAACAGAAAATTCGATTCAGCCCTATCTTGATCGAGTCGCTGATGCAGTTAGCGAGTTTACCCTTGATAACGGCATGAAGTTTATCGTGCTAGAGCGCCATCAGGCTCCGGTGGTATCGATGATGCTCTATGCCAAGGTGGGGGCTGTTAATGAAGCAGACGGACATACTGGTGTAGCCCACTACTTAGAGCATTTAGCCTTTAAGGGCACAACTAAAATCGGCACTACGAACTATGCAGCTGAAGCCCCCCTGCTGCAGGAGATGGATGTGGTGTTTGACCAGCTGATGGCCGCAGAGGAAGCAGGGGATGATGCCCAGGTAGAGGCGTTGCGATCGCGCTTCGAAACCCTCCAAGCCCAGGCCGACAGCTACGTCGAGCAAAACAAGTTTGGTCAAATCATCGAACAATCTGGCGGTCGCGGCCTCAATGCCACTACATCTGCCGACGCCACCCGCTATTTCTATAGCTTGCCATCCAATAAATTAGAGCTATGGATGTCTTTGGAGTCCGCCCGTTTTCTCGATCCCGTCTTCCGCGAATTCTATAAAGAAAAAGAAGTTATCCTCGAAGAGCGCCGCATGCGAGTAGACAACTCTCCCATTGGCCAAATCATTGAAAAGTTTTTAGAAGTCGCCTTTGACGAGCATCCCTACCGCCGACCAGTCATTGGATATCAGGACGATTTGCGTACAGCCACTCGCGAAGACGTTGCTCAGTTTTTTGACGCCTACTATGGTCCCAGCAATCTGATTGCCACTGTGGTAGGGGATGTCGACCCTGACAATGTCAAAGCCCTAGCCACTGCCTACTTTGGACGTAGTCAAGCCCGCAGCCTGCCCCCTGAAGTCACTATACAAGAGCCCCCCCAGACCCAAGAAAAATCCTTTGAACTCACCCTACCGAGCCAGCCTTGGTATCTTGAAGGCTTTCATCGCCCCGGCATCAATCATCCTGACCATGTTGTCTACTCCATGATTGAGAGCATTTTGGTCGGTGGGCGCACATCACGCATGTATCAAGATCTAGTAGAGCAATCCCAAGTTGCCTTAAATATTGGTAGTGCCAACGGATTTCCCGGCGATCGCTACGACAATATTCTGCTGCTGTATGGCCTCACTGCCCCCAACCACACCGTCGATGACGTGGCCGAGCGGATAGACATACTGCTAACCCAGCTCAAGCAGGACCCCGTCACCCCACAAGAACTAGAGCGGGTCAAAACTCAGGCTAGAGCATCCATGCTCCGCAGCCTAGATTCCAATTCAGGAATGGCCAGCCTACTGACCGAGTACGAAGCCAAAACCAACGACTGGCGCAACATTTTTAAAGAACTCAAGGCGATCGAAGCCGTGACCGCTGAAGATGTTCAACGCGTTGCTCAGAAAACCTTTATTCCTAGCAACCGTACCGTTGGGAAACTCTTATCAGCAGAACCCTAGACGTCAGAATATAAAATTCCCCATCGTCCATTGCCCATTCTCTCATTTCCTTATGTTCTGGTTTTCCAAACGACGCCTCACCACAAGTTTTTTTCTGGCCCTCGCTGCCCTAGGCTTGGCCCTTACCCTGGGATGGAGTAAGCCTGCCAATGCCGTGACAGCCCGTGACTATGACGAGCTGGAATTTGCCCCCCTTGGAGAAATTCAAATTCCTGATTTTGAGCGTTACGAGCTACCCAACGGCATGGTGGTGTACCTAATGGAAAAACACGATCTGCCCTTAATTCGTGGTTCGGCCACCTTTAAGGCAGGGGAATTTATGGAACCTGAGGACAAAACCGGTCTAGCAGGCATGATGGGCGAAGCTATGCGCACTGGGGGCACCGCCAGCTATACACCGGATGAACTCAACCAGTTTCTAGAGCAGCGGGCAGCCTCTGTGGAAACGAGCCTTGGCGCCACCAGCGGCAGCGCTAGCTTTAGTGCCCTGAGTGAGGATTTAGCCGATGTGTTTTCGATTTTTGCGGAGGTCATTCAGCAGCCAGCCTTTGCTCCAGAAAAAATTGACTTGCTCAAAAGCCAGTACCGTGGCAGCATCGCCCGCCGCAATGACGACCCGGATGATGTCACGACTCGTGAATTTCGCAAGCTGATCTACGGCCAAGAAAGTCCGTTTGCTCGCATGGTGGAATACAGCGACGTCGACAATATTTCACGAGACGATGTCGTTAGCTTTTATCAAACAGCTATTCAGCCTAGGGGAACTATTTTAGGCATTAGTGGCGATTTTGACGCTGCCCAGATGAAAGCGCTGATTGAGGAATTCTTTGCTGACTGGAGCCCCTCGGTGAGAGCAAAAGCCAATGTGGAGGTCCCCCAGGCACAGCAGCAAACCAACGGTCTCTATGTAGTCGATCAGCCCCAGCTCACCCAAAGCTACATTCATATCGGCCATTTGGGGGGACGACTGGATAACCCTGACCATGCGCCGATGGTGGTTTTAAACGAGGTACTGAATGGGTTTGGCGGGCGATTATTTAACGATATTCGTTCTCGTCAAGGCTTAGCCTACGTGGTTTACGCCTTCTGGAGCCCTCGCTATGACTATCCGGGGCTGTTTATCGGCGGTGGTCAGACCCGCTCGGAAGCAACGGTACCGTTTATAAAAACCATGTATAGGGAAATTCAGCGGGTACGTCAGGAACCGATCACCGCCGAGGAACTCCAGTTCGCTAAAGATTCGGTACTTAACAGCTTTGTGTTTAACTTTGCCACGCCAGAGCAAACACTGTCACGGCTGATTCGCTATGAGTACTACGGCTATCCATCAGATTTTGTCTTTAAATTTCAGAAAGCGGTAGAGTCTGCCACTGTTGAGCAGGTGCTAGAAGCGGCACAGCGTAATCTGAAGCCCAGTGATTTAGTCACGATCGTTGTGGGCAATATCGAAGCGATTGACCCATCGCTAGGAACTCTGGCAGAAGAAGTTAAAATTACTCCCATAGACATCACGATTCCAGAACCGTCAGTATAGAAGGGCGCTAGGGCTTACATCGACTTCAAGCGGCGTAAGTTAAACCAAGCTTTGTCTTATACGCCCAGATAGGTCATCCTACTAACAGATCCTCTTCAGGGTAGTGAATGCTGGTGGGCTTGGGATCTCCTAAGAGAGCGGACATGAGTAGTAAGATCCCCACACGACCAATATACATAGTGACAATGATCACGAGCTGCCCCAGGGTAGATAGCTCAGACGTGATGCCGGTAGAAAGACCCACTGTTGCAAAGGCAGATACCGTCTCAAATAGCAGATCGATAAACTCAATACCTGGCTCTGTAAGCGAGAGCAAAATGGTCACCATCACCACTGTCATGCCAGAAGCTACCACCACGCCAACAGCTTTAAGCACCCGTTTATCTGGGATTTCTCGCTGATAGGCCAAGACTTCGTCTTCACCTTTGAGGACAGTACGGGTACAGTTGAGCAAAATCCTTACCGTGGTGGTTTTGATACCACCCCCGGTACTACCAGGGCTTGCACCGATAAACATGAGTGCGATCGCAATAAACAACGAACTCGTCTCCATCGCCCCAATATCAATGGAGTTAAACCCAGCAGTTCGCATGATCACCGACTGAAAGCTTGCCTCCAACAGTTTTATATTTAGAGGCTCCGGCCCCAGGGTATCAGGGTTAAAAAACTCAACGGCAAAAAAGGCTAGGGTACCCAGTGCGAGCAGAATGAGGGAGGTACTCGTCACAACCTTAAAGTGCAGCGAAAATACCTGATGCTGACGTTTGCGATGGATGCGATCTCGCACCCATATAAACATCTCCATAATCACCTGATAGCCAATGCCACCCAGAATTACCAGGGCCGCAATCACTCCATTAATCCAAGGAGAATGAGCATACTGCACCAAGCTAGTCTCAAATAGACTAAACCCCGCATTATTAAACGCACTGATGCTGTGAAACAGTGACAGCCAAAGACTTTGCCCTGAACCATAATCACTGGCAAAGCGCGGCATCAACAAAAACACACCGCTGAGCTCAAAAATCATCGTCATCGCGATAATTGACTTAATCAGCGATGCCGCAGACGACAATTCAGCCGTATCCAAGGATTGTTGGATTGCTAACCGATCCTTCAGCCCCAACCGTTTGCCCAACAGCAGCAGTAGCAACGTAGTCGCTGTCATGTAACCCAGACCACCCAGCTGTATGAGCAGCAAAATAATCCCCTGACCTAAAGGAGAAAAATAGGACCCAGTGTCTACCACAATCAGGCCCGTAACACAGACAGCCGATGTTGCTGTAAATAGGGCCACCACAGGATTATTCCATTCACCACTGGCGGTGGCCACAGGCAGCATTAGCAAGAGTGTACCGACGGTAATTACAGTCAAAAAACCAACACACACAGTCCTCGAAACGGTCATGGATGATTTACTCGCATAGTCCTAGTCCAGGACTACCATATCTGATTGAATAGGAGCGGATAGTATTCCCATACATCATGGACATTGCCAAAGCTCGCACCCTTAAAGAAGCCTATCGCGCCTGTGAACTGCGGCCCCTGACTGCCGAGCAGATGGAAATGTACTATGTACCCTTTGCGGCACGCCACGATGTCATGGGAGAGCTAAATTTCACCCTAGACTTGCTTGAGCCTGGAGAGACTAAAAGTGTTTTATTTACTGGCCATGTAGGCTGTGGCAAAAGTTCAGAGTTAACCCGTCTCAGTAGCGCATGGCATGCTGATTATCTGGTAATCCCGGTACAGATAGAAGACGAAGCCGACCCCAATGATCTCACCTATACCGATTTGTATCTGCTTGTGATTAAGCAAGTAGAGCTAGCTCTGCGGCGACAGAGACTTGCTTTTGATGCAGCATTACTCCAGAGCTTTGAAAATTGGTTTAAAGAGATTACCAAGGAAACTGAAACCACCGTAGAGCGTTCAGTAAACGTGAATGCCGAAGCATCTTTGGGGTCAGAAGCACCGTTTTTAGCTAAATTTTTAGTCAAGGTAATGGCTCAGATTAAGGGGGGCTCTAAAGATAAAGTCACGATTCGACAAACGCTAGAACGGGAGGTCTCTCGACTACGAACTGATATCAACAACCTATTGCGCAATGGTGCCCAAAAGCTACGACAGGCACACCCAGAGAAAAAAGGCATTTTACTGATTTTGGATGGTCTAGATAAGTGTCCACCCAAGGTCGCTACCCAGCTTTTTATCGACTACTCGGCTCAGCTGCGGGAGCTAGCCTGCAATATTATCTACACTGTTCCTATCGCCGTGCTCTACGGTACTCGCAAGCTAGGCAGCACCTTTGAAAATCCCCACATCATTCCCATGATTGGTATGTACCAGCCGGAGCGGACAGCGGTGGAGCTAGCGCACGATGCAGCTGGTTTAGAGCAAATGGCCCTACTCATCGAAAAACGGATAGATTCCGACGCGATTTTTGCTGAGCGGGCGTTGCTACTGGATCTAGCCAAGGCCAGCGGTGGGCATCTGCGACAGATGATGCGTATGACTCGTAAAGCTATTGCCATTGCTAGCAGCCGAGGCAACATTAGTAAAAAAGTTGAGTCTGACGATATTACCTATGCTATCAATCAGGAACAGCAAGGTTTTGAGCGCATACTGTCGGCAGATGACTATGGTGAGCTGGCGCGGGTTGCGATGACCAAAGAACTGACCGATGAGAGTCTGGGTCAGGCAATGTTATTTAATACCGCTATCCTTGAGTACAACGGGGCCGGTCGGTGGATATATCCGAACCCCGTCGTGATGCGTAGTGAGTCCTTTAAACGTGCCCTCACCCAGATCCAGCAGTCCGATTGATCAGCTAGATGGCAGCCCTGATCCGGCGGTTGTCTTTATGGGGTTAAATCTAGATGCATTTAAGCAGCTAGTGACATTTATGGAGCTGGCAGATGGCTTTACCTTGGCGATTGCTGAGGTTAATTTTTCTACAGATGGGGATTTAATCGTACAGGCTTTGAGACGCCATGAGATCAGTCAAGCTGTAAACCTAATAGAGGTGGATTTTAGCGATCGCAACCACTACTCCCTCTATGAGGAGCTATGCAACCAGCTGGCTGATTTTAAGCCTGACCCGCAAAAGCCACCCGTACTGTTAATCCGAGGTCTGGCCACAGCTATCGGTGTGAAGGGAGACTATACGCGTTTTTTGAGCGATCTCAACTTTCGGCGGGATGTGATGGCAGCGGCAGTGCCCTACCCGATGGTGTGGTTTTTGCCGGACTATGCGGTTAACCGGTTAGCAAAAAATGCAAAGGATCTGTGGACATGGCAATCGGGGCTGTTTGGGTTTCGGACTACCCAAGAAACTGTGGTAGCGACTCAGACTCAGATGCGACAGCCAACACCTGGACAGCTGCCCGATGCCAAAAATGTAAAACAAGAACGGATTGAGCAGCTAGAGCGATTGCTGAGCGAGCAAAACAGCGACCGCAAGGCATGCATTGAATTAGCTCTAGAGTTAGGACAGACATATAGGGGACTATCGGACTATCGGCAGGCCAAACGGTATTATCGCAAAGCGCTACATTGGGCTGAAGCTGAGCAAGACAGCTTTAACCAGGCTGAAGGACTTCGAGGGTTAGGATTTATCTATTATTTTGATGGAGAAAACTATAAAGCCCTCAATAACTACGAACAGGCCTTGACCCTCTATCGCGATGTCGGTGATCGACTCGGCGAAGCCAACACACTCCAAGTCGTGGGCGATGTCCTCCAATTTCTCAAACGAAGTCAAGAGGCCCTCAATAACTACGAACAGGCCTTGACCCTCTATCGCGATGTCGGTGCTCGACTCGGCGAAG
>JBCCHX010000005.1:0-157950 GCA_039028535.1 Cyanobacteria bacterium P01_B01_bin.77 | reverse complement strand
CGCTGAGTCCCAGACGCCATGAGAGAATAACGGAGCAAACAAGCTCAATACACTTAGTATTTCCATTTGCAGCAAGTCGGTTTTGACAAACCTATTGTGCTTGCTGCTTTCCTACTTGCCCCATATTTGGATAAAGTCGAGATTAAGGCTTGAGGTATAAGATCTGGGAACGGGTGCGATCGCAAATAAAAAATACCCAAATCCGTTGCTATTAGTCAACGCTTCGTAGTTAACTGCACCAATTTACAGACTCATCCCAGACGTTGATAAGATAAACAAAAAGTGACAGAGTCTTATAAGACCCTGTCACTTTTATCAAAAGAGATTTAGAAGATTATTTCAAAGAAATTATCCCAGTAGCTCTTTTACCTTGGCAACAACGCCGGTAGAATCAATACCCTGGTGGGGGAACTGTTCCCAGAGACCACCGCCCCCTTCAATATGGGTGCCGATGTGAGCATATTTAGGCGTTAAACCACGCTCTAATAGCCAGGAGCCCATGCGGCTGCCCAGACCTGTACGACGGTTAAAGGACTCAACCACAACTACCATGGGAGACGCCCCGATCTTAGCCAGAGTCTCTTCATCTACAACATTGAGGGTACCCTTGTTGATCAAACCGACATCAATGCCCTCTGCCTTAAGCTTCTCAACAGCGTCCAGAGCGCGGTACAGTGCGGCACCAAAGGCGACGACATAACCAGCAGTCCCTTCGCGGACGATGTCATCCTTACCCGACGTAAAGGTGTAGTCTCCGGCAAACATCTCGTTACCGTCGGTGTCCAAAATCATGGGGACTTTGGAACGGGTGGAGAAGATAAAGCGTAGACCGGGGGCATTAAAGACAGACTTCACACAGGCGCGCATTTGGTTGGCGTCTGCAGGGAAGTAGATGTTAGTGGGGTGACTATCATCTAAACCGTTGTCGGCGAACAGGTTGTTCATACCGAAGTGGCAGGTGTTGTCGGCCATGTCGTCAATGCCTGCGTGGGAGAAATGGCACAGCAGGTTGGAATAGTTGAGACGAGCCATGGTGATCTCGGAGATACACATTTCCAGAAATGCGCTAAAGGTTGCAAAGATACCTTGCTTACCTTTTTCCATACCAAAGCCAGCCGCTGCAGACAGGTTGCCGCGCTCTTGAATGCCGCCGCTGATAAAGATTTCAGGGTGAGCATCGTGGATGGTGTTCAGACCGCAGGAGCCTTCCAGATCGCTGTCAACAACCAGAACATTGTTCTTACGATCTGCTTCGCTCATGGCACCGAGGATCTCGACCACAGCGGCACCAAAGACTTTACGGTTGGCATCTGTTTTGTCACTAGAGCCAAGATAAGTATTGGGATTCTTGGGTGCCTTGGTATTCTTGAGAATATCAGCGGCCGCTTGGTGCCCACGAGCTTCCAGGTAGGTGATGGCGGCGGGAACAGAAATTACATCGTGACCGTGGTTGGAGCCCTCTAGACCCTCAATGCCGGGGCACATGGGGCGTTTGAGAATGACGGCGATGGGGCCTGGAGTATTAATGGCCTCACAGATGTTGGCATAGAGGGCGTCAATGTCTTCGCCGTTGCACTCTAGAACCTTAAGACCGTGGCCAGCCAGGGTTTGCTTGACACTGTAGCCTGGTAGATACGTAGATGGGTTGCCGGCAATGGTAACGTCGTTATCATCAATCAGCAGCTTGACATTGATGTGCTGAGCTACGGCTAAACGGGCGGCTTCAGCGTCGTTGCCTTCTTGCTGGGAGCCGTCAGAGCCCAGACAGAAAACTGCTTTGCCAGGGTTAGCCAGGGCAACACCGTTCACATAGGGCCACATGTGACCGAGACGACCGGAGCTAAATTTAACGCCCGGTGTGAGGCCCAGTTCGGGGTGACCCGGTAGGTGAGAGCCTGCAGCCCGGTAGTTCATTAGCTGCTCAGCGGGCAGATCACCATTGAGTGTAGACATCAGATACTGGGTACCCACCCGATGTCCGGCTTCATCAAAGAAGGTGGGGACATAGCTGTCAGGGGCACCCCGGAAAATAGCATCTAAAAGCATCACCTCGGGAACGGTGTCGTAGGGGCCGCCAGTGTGACCGCCAACACCCCGAGCTGCGCCGGTTGCTGTAAAGAAGACAATGGCATCGCGGCAAAGTTGAATGTTTGCTTTGATGGCCTCGCGCTGCTCG
Source organism: Cyanobacteria bacterium P01_B01_bin.77 (assembly GCA_039028535.1). Taxonomy (GTDB): domain Bacteria; phylum Cyanobacteriota; class Cyanobacteriia; order Phormidesmidales; family Phormidesmidaceae; genus Leptothoe. The sequence continues at coordinate 155,774 of JBCCHX010000005.1, read as the reverse complement.
TCAGTCAGCGTTGGTGTGGACGGATCAAGACTAATGCGTTTGTAAGCGCCTAAGTCGATCGGAAATGCAGCCATGTCATATCTCCCTTGTGACGTGCGTTGTCAAGGGGTATTTTCGCACTCCATGGAACCGGATGGGAGGAAATTACAGTGTTTTGTGTTAGAGGATACGACAGCTTTAAACTACGCTCAAGTTGATTAAGCGATTCCCATCAGGGACTTGAGCAATAGTTGCCCATCAGTACTTACCCCACCCATCAGTCCGCCTCGAACAGGATTGGTGGTTTGTCCAAACATGGTGATCATGGCCATGACTAGCTCAAACGGGGAGAGGGTATCGGCTAAAAATCCAGCCCACTTATGCTGGGGCAGTTGAAAAAAGCTGTCAAAAAACTGGCAGAGTTCTTTGTGGTCAAACCGCATTAGGGTTTCTAGACCAAATTGATAAATGTGGTGTTTGCGCAGACGTTCGGTGGTCCATAGGGTGTGCCAGCCTGCTTTTGCGATCGCACCTCCCCCTTCCCCATTATCAATGGCGGTTGCGATCACACTCGCCACCTCCGGTGCCCGTCGCAGCATTGCTCCCACCATGTAGCCTGTGGCCGGATGTACCATGCTAGCAGCCCCACCAAATCCCAGCACCCGCTGGCTCAGATCCGGCAGTGGCTGATTCATGGGAAATAAACAATATTCCGTATGGTGAATCTCACTGACGGTTACACCGTCCATACCCAGCCGCTGTTGCAGCCGCTGCTTGAGGGTGTCGTACTCCATAGCAGGAGCCAGTGCTAAGGAGGTTTCTTCGACAAAGTAAACATCGTCCCCGAGATCCATGGCATACAAAAATGTTGGCGGACCTGCCAGCTGCTCGGGTGATAGATGCTCTGCCCGGTAGTCCATTAGCGAGAACTGACCGGGTGCTACAGGCGGTTTGGAAAATTTACCCACAATACCATAGGCCACCTGGTAAGCAATGGGAGAACTTTTGGGTGTCGGTCGCTGTACTAACGCTGCCTGATGGCCAGTTGTATCGATCACCAGTCTGGCCTTAAGCTCCTGACCGTCTGCGGTAGTCACACAGCTGTACTCCTCAGTATGGGTGACCGAAGCAGCTTTTCCCTGGTGCCAGGTCATTGCCTGGAGCTGATCGAGAAAGTGCTGCTGCAGCTTATGTTTGTCAAATAGACCATAGTCGCGATGATGACGGGTGGGAGGAGTGGTGGCGTCTAAGCCAAAATAGCTAACGGTATTTTGCCAGCAATGACCTAGCAGATCGCTCAGTCCCAGAGCTGCTAGCTCGTCACACCAAACACCGTAGGTGTTGGGCCAGGCTGTGTCAGGCGAGGTGGGAGCCAGACCCTGTAGGGATATCCCATGGTGGGCTAAAGCGGAAGCCATGATCAAAGCAGCAGGCCCGGCCCCAATGATTAATACGTCAAACACTGCGTTGATTCTCCCCAATCTTCCAACAAATCGAACCCTGTGGTTATTATGACCTCATTCTCCGTCTACCACTCTGCCAACCTAGACTATGCCTATCGCTAATCTGCTTCGAGACCTATTTGATGCCGCTGTTACAGCCGCCATGCCCCAAGCCCAGGTAGCCCGAGCCCTGGAACCCTACCTCAAGCAACAACCAAAGGGACGCACAGTGGTCGTTGGCATCGGCAAATCTGCAGCCGCCATGGCCAAGGCCGTAGAAGATAACTGGGCACAGACAGGTAATACCGACCCGATTGAAGGGCTGGTGATCACCCGCTATGGCCATGGGGTGCCGACAAAATCAATCGAGGTGGTCGAAGCCGGACATCCGGTACCGGATAAAAATGGAATGCACGGAGCCCGACAAATTTTGCAACGGGTCCAAAATTTGACCGCAGATGACCGGGTTATCTGTTTAATTTCGGGGGGTGGGTCTGCTCTATTTACCCTACCGCCAGAGGGCATTAGCTTGGAGAAGCTGGCGGACATTAACCGGCAGCTGCTGACCTCTGGCGCAGATATTGTCTCCATGAATACGGTGCGTAAGGCTTTATCCTGCTCATCAGGAGGACGCCTAGCGGCGACAGCCTATCCGGCCCAGGTGGTGTCACTGATTATTTCCGATGTGGCGGGGGATAGCCTTAGGGCGATTGCGTCTGGACCAACGGTGGGGGATACGGCCACCGCAGCAGACGCCCTGGAGATCATAGACCGCTATCGAATAAACATCCCCCACCCTATTCGGGAGTATTTGCAGCGTAATCCTAACCCGGTGATTGTCCCCGGCGATGAGCGGTTAAGCACGACTGCCAATCATTTGATTGCTACACCGCAGCAGTCGTTGGAGGCTGCGGCTGACGTTGCGATCGCAAACGGCTACACCCCCTTAATCCTAAGCAACGCCATCGAAGGTGAGGCCCGTGATGTGGCCCTAGTCCATGGAGCCATCGCCCACCAGGCTAAGCACTACCGCCAGCCGGTCGCTCCCCCCTGCGTAATCCTTTCCGGCGGTGAAACTACAGTAACCGTTAACCAAAAATTTGTCGGCAAGGGCGGACGCAATAGCGAATTCCTGTTAGCTTTGGCTCATTACCTAGACGGCGAACCCGGTATCGCAGCCATCGCCTGTGACACGGACGGCATTGACGGTAGCGAAGATAATGCCGGTGCCCTGATCACACCAGACCTGTGGCAGCAGGGGCGAAATGCACAAAAATATCTCAACACCCACGACAGCTACAGCTTTTTTGAATCGATTGGAGCTTTGGTAGTTACAGGGCCAACTCTGACCAATGTGAATGATTTTCGGGCAATTATAGTTGAGTAGGACCTACTCCCCCTCACATACCTCCACCTCCCCTGCTGCTGCTAGCACCGCCGCCAGCACCCCTGGGAACTGCACTTCTAGCTCATCAACTCGGAGGGAATTCAAATGCTGGGTACCCACCTTTTCAGTATGGATAATCCCGGCCTCGCGCAGAATCTTAAAATGGTGTGACAGGGTTGATTTGGCAATTTCGTCACCGCCACAGCTACGGCAAGCTTGCTCGCCTTTTTGGGCGATGGTTTTGACAATTTTTAGCCGGACCGGGTCGCCCAAGGCGTACAGGACCTCAGCCAAGGTTATTTGACTTACATCTGGATGAGAAATGGGTCGCATAGATGCATTATGCCATGGGGGCCAGGACAAGATCGCAGGGACAGGAACGGTTAACCACCCTCAGTAGTTCAACTTTATGGAACTATAATTAGGGTAATCCAGTAAAACACGAGGGCCTTGATAGGGCTACTGTATTACTGGGCCGTTGGTTTTCAAGGAGATCTTAGTAAATGACTGAAAAAACGTTAGTAAATGAAGTGTCTGATGCCAACTTTCAGACCGATGTACTAGGTAGCGAAATCCCGGTACTCGTAGATTTTTGGGCACCCTGGTGCGGCCCTTGCCGGATGGTGGCTCCCGTTGTAGATGAAGTAGCTACCAAGTTTGAGGGTCGGGTGACCGTGTTCAAACTGAATGTGGATGATAACCCTTCTAGTGCTAGCGACTATGGTGTACGCAGTATTCCTACGCTGCTGATCTTTAAAGACGGTAAGGTCGCTGACACGGTTGTCGGTGCCGTACCTACAAGTACCTTGTCAACGACCCTTGAGAAATACCTAGACTAGGGTACACACATTAAACTAAAAAGAAAGCTTAGAATTACGACCTGTCTCTAAACATACCTAGTATCAAAGGGGCAGGTTTGTCTTTGACGCCGCTCGTCTGGGATGCCGTTTGCTAAAACATGAGGTTCAATAATCCATGAGCTATTCTGATCCGTCTTCTCCCAACTCGACACCACCAGAGTCTACCCCAGAGCCCACCACAGAAACTACTACAGAAGAATTTGCAGTGAATAGTGACAACTTGGTTAGTAAGGTTCAAGAGTTAATTAATGAGAGCAATGTCCGCCGCATTGTGATTAAAAATGCAGAAGGACAAACGGTACTGGAAATACCCTTAACAGCAGGTTTAGTCGGTGGTGCCGTTGGTCTGGCCTTTTTTGCGCCTTTAGTTGCGATCGCATCCGTCGGTATGCTCGCTGCCCGCTTTACCTTAGTTGTCGAACGCCGAGCTTGAGGCCTATTTTTTAGCCCCATCTCACTAAAATTAGAATCTCACCCTATCTAGCTGTTACGTTATCAAGCAGAGTTACGCTTGGTCTTCTGTGTAAAACAGCTAGATAGTTTCGTTTCAAATCACAAGCAGTGCAGGAAAGCTACAGGTAGCCTGAGCAAATTAGTGCGTCAGGGAGCACGACAAATCATCACTCAGGCGGTTGAAGCGGAACTGACTGAGTTTTTGGTCGAGCTACGCCAACCTCAAAGATGAGGCCGGTCGTCAAGGCGTCGTTTGTAAAGGTTATTTACCCAAACGGACCATCACCACTGGAGTAGGCGAGATGGTGATTCAAGTATCGAAAGTCAGGGACCGTACAATATTCTCAACAAATTATCCAAGAAAATTCAACCACAGGAGATTCAGGCAAACACTAAACAGAAGGCTGCCTAACATTACTGGCTTGTACACCAGATTTGACTATATCTCCTTATTTCCTTCAAAACTGCTTAAAAGTATGCCAAATACACTTTGGCAAAACTGTTTAATCATGACTGAATTGTTTTACGAATTATGTATAAGCTAGCTAGCTCTCGGCTGATTTTGACGTATTAGAGCATTGTGAAGCAGCTACAAACAAAATACATATTAATTTTTTCTATTAATACTAAGCCTTGAGTGTCGTTGTTTTTGGATAATTTACTCAACGGATAAAAATAAATCATCCAAAAAGTACCCGACTATACAACAGCATATATTGAAGCAGCAGAAACTTAGTCTTTACGCTGTTGTTCTACGGGTATCTCCAAAATAAGAAGGTAAGCGTCTGCAAAAGAGCGGCTGTAATAAGGTGCTTTTTGTTGTTGGCTCAACACTTGTAAAACTAGACTTCAGGAACATTACCCATGATAGATTTTCTCAATGATTTGCTATGGGGAAAGATCCTCATAGTTGTCTTAGTTGCCGTTGGACTCCTTTTCACCATTTCATCTCGATTTGTTCAGTTTCGTTATTTTAGTCAGATGTTTGCCATCATGGGACAGGCAACTCATCACGAATCTGGCGGCCATCTCAGTTCGTTTCAGGCCCTGGTACTAAGTGTCGCTGGTCGGGTCGGCGCTGGTAACATTGCTGGTGTTGCTGTTGCCATTACCTTAGGTGGTCCCGGTGCAGTCTTTTGGATGTGGATGGTGGGCTTAGTTGGCATGTCCACTAGCTTTTTTGAATGTACTCTGGCTCAAGTATTCAAGAATGCTGAACCCGACGGTACCTATCGCGGCGGTCCCGCTTATTATATCAAGCGAGGTCTGGGAAAATGGTGGTTGTCGGCATTATTCTCAGGGCTTTTGTTAGTAACCTTTGGTTTCAGCTTTAATGCCCTCCAGTCCTATACAGTAGCAGCATCTCTCAACGATACCTTTGGTATTCCCCCCCAGATTACGGGTCTTTTATTGCTGGCCGTCATGGGTGTGACTATTTTTGGTGGTGTTAAGCGTATTGCCGAAGTAGCCGAATTTGTTGTTCCAATCATGGCCGTTGGATACTTTTTGATGGCTATATTCATCATCATTACCAATTTGGGCAGTATTCCAGGGGTGTTTGCCCTTATCTTCAAAAGTGCCTTTGGTCTCCAACAGGCAGTGGGAGGTGGTATCGGTGCTGCTCTTATTTTTGGGGTTAAACGGGGACTGTTTTCCAATGAAGCTGGTCTGGGTAGTGCGCCTAATGTAGCCGCTGTTGCCTATGTGAAACACCCTGTAAATCAAGGCATTGTTCAGGCGTTTAGCGTTTTTATTGACACCGTTGTGCTCTGTTCTTGCACGGCTGCCATCATACTACTTTCATCCGTGTATGAACCAGGTACAGACGTTGGGGGGGTATTACCATGACCCAATCCGCCATGGCTGAGCATGTAGGGGGATGGGGACGAGCGTTTGTCACCCTCGCCCTTGTCCTCTTTGCCTTCACATCCATGATTTACAACTACTACCTGGGAGAAAACAGCCTCAACTTCTTTAGCGAAGAAAATAAAATGTTGTTCAACGGCTTTCGTGTTTTGACGTTAGCTTTAATTGTCTGGGGTGCCTCCCAAGATCTGGGTACGATCTTTGGCTTTGCTGATGTCACCATGGGACTCTTAGCATTGGTCAACTTAGTGGCTTTAGTATTTCTATTTAAGGTGGGTTTGAACGTCATGCGAGACTTTGACCGGCAGATCAAAAGTGGTATTGCACAGCCAACTTTTGATGCCAGAAACTTTCCTGAACTCAACCTGGATCCCGACGCTTGGATTTTGGAAAAGTCCCCTGTTCCTGCCGTGGCAGGGGCATCATCAGAGATACAAATGCCATAGCAGCCTGTTTTAGACTCCTTACTCTCTGGGTTTTTAGTCGATCAGGACCCAGAGGGTTTATGAATGGGAAAAACCGTTCCTAGCCTAAACGCCGTTGCGCCCAATGGGGCATCGCTGGTGTAATGAAAGGCTGCCCCCAAACCGACCAGATAGCCTTCGCTGTAGGGTGGGGCAATGAATGTGATACCAGTGGGTAATCCGTTGGATTGGAATCCGTTGGGAATTGCGATCGCACTTAAATCCAACAAATTTACAAAGTTCGTATAATATCCCAGATTAGAATTCAGCGTCAGCGGTTCTGTCTCAATCTCATCAATGCGATAAATTGTCCCCGTTGTTGGCACCACCAAACAGTCAAGCTTATGCCACAGTGACTGCATCTTTCGCTTTAGTACTTCTACAGTATACAGCCCTTCAAACGTCTGAGCCGCCGTTATATCCTTAGCCTTCAGAACAATCTCGCCCGTCACCGGAAACACGGCTTCTGGCATAGTTTCCACAAAAGCGCCGACTGAGACATAGCGCTCTGCAACCCAAGGGCCATTAAACAAGAGATTATTAGCCTGTAAAAATAGACTGTAATCGATATCAATCTGAGTGCCGCCTAACTCTGTAAGGGTTTTGATGGCGTCTTCATAGCGAGCTTTCACATCGTCATTACCAAAAAACTCTCGTTGCTCAGGCCGGGGCACCCCAAAACGAAACGCTTGCTGGGGTTGATAAGACCTGAAATGACTCGGGGAAATACCCACTGGACGGGAAAATGGATTAATAGGGTCATAACCTTGGGTAATCTCTAAAACCGTATGGGCATCTGTGGCCGTCAGTGAGAATATGGAAAGACAGTCCAAGGTTCTACAGGCTTCCACTGTATGCCGAGTACTCAACAAGCCTCGCGTAGGTTTCAGACCAACAATGTTGTTAAATCCAGCCGGGACCCGTCCAGAGCCTCCTGTGTCTGTACCAATGGCAAAAGATACTAGCCCAGCAGCAACCGACAGTGCTGCCCCCGAGCTAGAGCCCCCGGGAATATGCTCCTTTGAAAAGGCATTATGGGGAACGGTATAGCCAGTACGAACGCCCACCAGACCAGTTGCAAACTGGTCTAGGTTGGTTTTGCCAATCAGTATTGCCCCCGCATCCAATAGCTTTTGGACCACTGGATTAGTCTGGGTAGCCCCATAGGCAAAACCTGGACAGGCCGCAGATGTGGGCAAACCGGCTATATCAATACAATCTTTGACGCTAAAGGGAATACCCCATAGGGGGAGTTGCGATCGCTGACTCGCTGACAGGCTTGTCAGATCTGTAGCTCGTTCAATTAACGTACTCTCAGATAGCACATGGATCCAAATACCATCATCTCCACGCTGCGCCAAGTTAGTAACAATCGCTTTAACCACCTGCACAGGGGTGAGCGTTCCCTGCCCATAGTTTTTCTGAAGAGAAGAAATAGTGAGAGGAATATCCAAGTCGGGCAGTTGCATCTTCATTTTCTTCTTCCTCGGGATAAGGATTTTATAAGATCCAAATATGAATGCTGGAGAGACGTTCCATGGAATGTCTGTATATCCAACCTATCTGTACATCCAACCTAGTGGAATCTAGTTAATTTTGTTCCCCTAGAGTAAGCCTTTCCTAGTTTTACTCAAAGGTTTTACTCAGGGGATTCACTCAGGATATTTTTTATCGTAAAACAGGCTTCCCATTTAACAATAGAGACAACTTACCGCATTAGGCCACAGGTTTTAAGAGGCTTCGGATAGATTTACATTGTAATTTTTATGGATCTATAGATTTTATTTATCAGTAAGGATTACCACGCAGGTGAATTTGTAGTGCAAGATACGATCCTAATCTCTACACCTGTCAAAGTGTCTTTCAAGGTAAGGAGTATTGATATCAGCGTCTATAAAGATTGGAGGCAACCATGCAGCGACCAGTTACGCACTTTTTCAACCGGCGTAGTTTTTTTGCATTTAGCAGTATAACGGTGTGTTCTTGGGTACTGGCAATTGCGTGCACGCCAAAAGCTGAGGTGACTGATGCCGTTCAAGAAACAGCGGAAACAGTTACAGAAGTAGCTGCGGCACCAGCGTCAGATTTACCTAAGGTGCGCGTAGGGTTCCAGACCGGTGATATTAACAATATTACGATGGTCGCTTACAACGAAGGGTACTTCGAAAAAGTGGGTCTAGATGTTGAACTGTCCCCTTACTCGTCGGGGGGAGCCATGGTGCCTGCCCTGGCAGCAGGTGAGGTTGACATCACCTGGTTTTTCCCGTTTCCGTCACTGACAGCGTTCGCCACGGGGATAGATATTGAGGTGGTGTTGTTAGACCATGCCCCTCTGACCGCAGAACGTTTAATTGCTGGTGAAGCAGCAACAGATGTAGCCAGTTTGAAGGGTAAAAATGTGGGGGTTACCATTGGTACTTCTGGACATCATTCATTACTAGCAGCATTAGATCAGGCTGGGCTATCCCAAGATGACATCAATATGGTGAATTTGAAACCATCGGAAATGGCGGCAGCCTTTGGTGCAGGAAAGCTTGATGCAGCCTGGACCTGGGAACCGGCCGCAGGGAAGCTTAATGAACTAGGTGGGAAAGATATTGCCACGGCTAAATCTGTTGGAGCCTATGCTGTGGCTCTGTGGGCAGCTCGCACAGAATTTGCCGAGGCCAACCCTGAGGTAATGACAAAATTTATGGAAGCCTGGGATATGGCTCAACAGGATTATTTAGCCGATCTTAAGTCTGGACAAAAATGGGAGGCAGAGCGTTTGAACCTCTCCCCTGAAGAGTTTGGAGCAATGGTCGATCGTCAAGGATCAACCGTGGTGATGATGGAAGATCAGTTATCGGATGAATGGTTGGGACAACCTGGAGAACCACAATCCACCAACTTGTATAAGGCCTATGAGGAATATGCCGTTTTCTTAGTCGATCAGGGTCGTTTAGATAGTGTTCCAGAAGATATAGCACCGTTAATTAATTCTTCTTATGTAGCGGACTATCTTGAGTCGCAATAATAGTGAATCTTTTCCAGCAGTGATCTTTTTCAGCATGTCCCAATCCCCTACCCAGTCATCGATTACCGCCCTTGATCGTCAGATTGCAGATGTTTCAGCTGAAATTATCTCACTAGAAGCAGTCTCTTTTGGCTATAGTCGTAAGCGTCTGGTATTGCAAGATTTAGATTTGAAGATCCGGCAGGGAGAATTTTTGACTCTGCTGGGGCCATCTGGATGTGGTAAATCGACGATTTTAAATCTGATCGCGGGATTTTATAAGCCTCTGGCAGGGACAGTTACCCACGGTGGCGAAGACATTAAAGGTCCCTCTGCTAGACGAGGGGTGGTCTTTCAGAGCAACGCTTTGTTTGATTGGATGACGGTTGAGCAAAACATAGGTTTTGGGTTTCGGTTTCAGTCACTTTCAAAGTACGAGAAACGGAAACGGGTGGAGACCATTATTGGCCTAGTGGGTCTGCGGGGCAATGAGCGAAAATATCCGTATCAGCTGTCGGGGGGAATGCGACAGCGGGTGGCGGTGGCTCGATCCATGGTGGTACAGCCAGAGATTTTGCTGATGGATGAGCCCTTTGCAGCGGTTGATGTCCAGACCCGTGAGGGGTTACAGGAGGAGTTATTAAAGCTGCATGAGCAGGTGGCAGGAGCCATTTTGTTTGTTACCCACAGTATTGAGGAGGCTGTTTTTTTGAGCGATCGCATCGTGATTTTAGATCGTAACCTCGGCGGCATCGCCCACGATATTGAAATTCACCTACCCGAACCACGCTACACCGCTATGAATCGGGTTTCAGATGCGTTTAATCAGTACCGGACGGATTTGTATTTGAAGATGAAGGCCATTAGCTAGGGCACACACGGCCTCAACAGACGATCACAGACAAGCACAATGGGTAAGCAAGGAATCGTCCGATGCAGTTGAACATGTCTAACCTCGAAAATAAACCTGCTTTGAAAGGCCAAGATCTGCAAACGCAGGCATTACGAGAAAAGGGAGTCTTATTTTGTGTTGCGATCGCAATTCCCTCACTTATCCTCATTCTTTGGGAACTCACCACCCGCATGGGCTGGATCGACGAACTTTTTCTCCCTAGCCTATCGGGCATTGTTACCGAGTTCTTTGCCATGAGCCGTAAGGGCTATGCAGGTACTCCCTTGGTCAGTCATATTTTAGGCAGCTTGCGGCGAGTCTTTACCGCCTTTGGCATTGGCACCATGGTGGGGATGCTGTTGGGTCTACTGATGGGCTACTACAAATATGTGCGTGCGGCCTTTTACGTCGTCACCGAAATCTTACGTCCCATTCCTCCCCTGGCATTTATCACCTTGTTTATCCTCTGGTTTGGCATTGGTGAAGTATCTAAGGTGTTGATTATTCTCTATGCTGGCGCATTGATTGTGATGCTTAACACCATGGCCGGTGTGCAATCTTGCCCTAAGGATAAGATTTTGGCGGCTCAAACCTTAGGTGCCAACGATTTGGCTATCTTTTTATATGTGATTTTACCAGCGGCTCTGCCCAGCATCTTTACTGGCATGCGCGTGGCCCTGTCTGTGGATTTTGGCATTCTGGTGGCGGCAGAGTTGTTGGCGGGGGATTTGGGTATCGGTTACATCATTCAAGATGCCAGCACATTTTTTAACGTGGAAGGATTGTTTGTTGGCATCTTAATGATTGGCTTTTTGGGTGTCATGTCTGACTTTTTGCTCAGGCTGATCTCTTCGCGCATTGTTCATTGGCAAGGATAGTTATTACAGGAGTGTACCCAATGTTAGAAACCCTCACAAGTCAGCCTGCTCTATCAGACCTCAGCGATATACAACAACAAGTACTGGCTGGAATCACCCAAGCGAAATGTGTACAGCTAATTAAAGACCTGGTGCCCACTGGCCAGCCAGGGTGTGGCAACTCCATTGATCCAGAAGCCCCCATGGCCCATGAAGAAGACATTTCTAAACAGGTGGGGCAACATTTACAATCCTTAGGTCTAGATGTCGAGTGGATATCAGCGATTGAAGGACGCCCCAACGTTGTCGGTCGTTGGAATGACGGCTTGCCTGGGCCTTCTCTCATCTTTAACGATCATCTGGATACCTACCCCTCCTGTGATCCAAAAGAGTGGCATATGTCTGGCCATAATCCTTACAACGCTACCCTAAAAGGCAAGTATCTCTACGGGCGAGGCACGTCTGACACCCGTGGTAATATGACCTGTCAGCTCATTGCCATTGAAATGTTGCGGCAGGCGGGCGTAAAAATTAATGGTGAACTGATCTGTGCCTATACCGTGGATGAGGAACGCCATGGTAAGGCCGGAGCCCTGCATTTACTCAATGAGTACGGACTCACCGCCGATTATGAGATTACGGCTGAGCCCACCTCCTGGACCGATGGCGACGACTGGGGCATTGGCATTGCTCTGGCTCACTCGGGACTGTGTTTGGTAGATATTGAAACAACAGGGGTAAGATCCCATATCTGGCGACCGGATGAAGGGGTCAATCCGGTCCTGCATATGGCTCAACTAATTGAAGCCCTACGCAACACAACATTTACCCATGAAGCTCCTCAGATCTACGGACCCACTCAACCCAGTATTTGCCCGGTCAAAATTGAAGCAGGTCAAATTGGCGAAGGACAATTTACCCCGCCCGCCTGTAAGGCCAGAGTATGGGTGATCGGTTTAGTTCCCGGCATGACCTATGAATCCATTGTTCAAGATATGGAAAAGGTGATTGCCCAGTTACAAGCGGAAGATCCCACCTTCCAGGCCATCATTACCCAAGTGGAGGGCGAGACTTTTGTGCCTGCATCCATCGAGGTACCCCAAGAGGCGGAGCATGTGCAAGCCTTGTCGAGGGCATATCAGCAGATCCTGGGGAAAGATCCGGTACTCTATCGCAAGAATGCCTATTGCGATACCCTGCGATTTTCCCACAGTGGGATTCCATCGATTACCTTTGGACCAGGTGAAGATGGATGGCCCCCTGTGAATGAGTTTATTGATATGGACAAAGTAGTGGCAGCAACGAAGATCTACGCGCTGTTTCTACTAGATTTCTTTAAAGTAGAGGAGGATTAGTTCTCTATCGCTTTCTACGTCAGCTTTTTAGTGTTGTCAACTCACACACGCCCTGGCTTTGCCAGGGTATTTTTTTGCCATGGACTATACTCAAATTGTTATTCCAGCTGCCCCCTATCCATTAACGCTCGACCTAGAACGTACAGCATTGCTGGTGATTGATATGCAAAATGACTTTTGTACGCCAGGGGGGTGGGCAGATTGCAAAGGATTTGATGTGAGTCAGACACAGTCACCGATTCGGCCATTGCAAACATTGCTCAACGGATTGCGGCAAACACCTGTGACAATTATTCACACCCGCGAGGGGCATCGACCTGATCTGAGTGATTGTCCACCCCATAAGCTGGCCCGTTCAAAACGACAGAATGCAGAGATTGGTAGCGAGGGAGCCATGGGGCGGTTGTTAACCCGAGGGTCTAAGAGTCATGATTTTGTAGATACACTCCAGCCAATGCCGGGGGAGATCATCTTAGATAAGCCTGGCAAAGGGGCATTTGTTGCTACGGATTTGGATTTAATTTTGCGCCAGCGGGGAGTTCGACAGTTATTGCTCACGGGGGTGACGACAGAATGTTGTGTACATACTACATTGCGATCAGCCAATGATTTGGGATATGAATGTCTGCTATTAGAGGACTGTTGCGCGTCATTAGTGCCAGAATATCATCGAGTATCAGTAGAGATGGCTCAGGTGATTTTTGGGTGGGTAACAACTTCTGAACAACTATTGGCAGCAGTAGCCCTGGAGTAGCTGTCTATGTGGATGTAATCCCGTGTTAATTCAAGGCAGATGAAATTAGGGTTTCGAACATAGTATCGAATCTGCTATACGCGCTATAATGCTGGGTGTTCTTTCTCCATACGTTAGGAGCTAGACCCTATGTCTGAGTCGGTAACCCTTATCGCTACATCCCCAACCTCCGTAGGGAATGCCTTCTAGAAACTGCTGAAATAATTTCTGACAGCATTTCTCACCCCATTCCTCTACGGCGATGACCTCAGGGTATATGCCCTGAAGGTTAAAGCTTTGATTGACCTAGAGGATTTTATTACATCATGCAATTAACTAGCTTAGGCTGGAGCGATACCTTCGCCCACAGCTTTGCACCTTACGCTGCTCAAGGGTACAGCGTCGGACGGGTTGCTGTGGTTTATCGCAGTCAGTATCATCTCTACACCGAGCAAGGTGATATGACTGCAACACTAACTGGCAAGTTTAGACATCAAACTCAAAACCCGACAGACTTTCCAGCCATCGGTGATTGGGTTGTCTTTCAAGCTCAACCGGAAGCAGATCAAACACTTATCGAGGCGGTGCTACCTCGCAAAAGTCAATTCTCTCGTCAAGCGGCGGGTACTCGGACTGCCGCTCAAGTTGTTGCCGCCAATGTTGATACCCTTTTTCTAGTCAGTGGTTTAGATCAGGACTTTAATCTCCGACGGATTGAACGATATTTAGTCATGGCTTGGGAGAGTGGAGCGGAGCCGGTCATTGTGTTGAACAAGGTCGATCTCTGTGAAGATCTAGATCAAAAACGAATGGCGGTGGAAACAGTCGCATTCGGGGTGCCGATCATCGTGTTAAGTGCTTTACAACAAACTAATCTAGAGGCATTAGCCACCTATCTTAATCCAGGGCAGACCATTGCCTTGCTGGGGTCTTCTGGCGTGGGGAAATCCACCCTGGTTAACCAGCTTATGGGGACTGACGTACAAACTACCCAAGCGGTACGAGCTGACGATAGCCGAGGCCGTCACACCACTACGTCCCGCACCATGCTACGCTCGCCGACCAGCACTCTCCTCATTGACACCCCTGGCATGCGTGAACTGCAGCTTTGGCTGACAGACGATAGCTTAGACGAAACGTTTACAGATATCGAAACGCTGGCCCAGCAGTGCCGTTTCCGTGACTGTCAACATCAGTCAGAACCGGGCTGTGCTATCCAAGCCGCCTTAGCAACTGGGGAATTATCAGCAAAACGCCTGGGCAATTATCAAAAGTTGCAAAAAGAGCAGGCCTATCTCCATCGACGACAGGAGCATCCGGCTAACAGCAAGGCTCGCTGGAAAGCGATTACTAGAACCCTACGTCAGCAAAAACGAGAGCGATAGATTAGAAGAGTAAATTGTCCGCATTGTCCGCATGCCAGCCCAGTTGGCATGCAGATAGCCCACACAGGCAGCTGCACCACCTCAGATAACAGTCCTAGCTAGAAGTGAATCCCGTAAATCAACAATGTCTGAGATTCCTTCCGGTTAAGTATTAGCACGGGTGAAGATAGATGCAGAAAATCAATATTCCGCCATTGCTCATATTTGGCTGAGCCAAGGGTGGGTGGGATCTTGTAAAAATCGGGATTGCTCCTTTGATGTCTCGTCCTCAGAGGATGAGATGTACTGGCGTTGCGGATCTGAACTGTGACTTTGTCTACAAAATGTTATCACATAGCACTTTTAACAGATTGATTCATATTCAAAATCAGCAGCGGCAGGTAACTCCTCCAATAGCCTGGTCTCTAAGTCAGAAACATATGCGTGTTCCATTTGCCGCCTTTTGTACCCTTGCTGCTTGTGTAGCCCAAGATTACGCAAATCCTGCTCAGGCTCAAGATCTACCTGAAGCCAATTCTCCTAATGCAATTATCCCTGATGCTTCTTCCTTAGGCCAAGAGGAAGTTGAGGAACTGGTCGCACCTGTTCCATCCTTAACTCCGGAAGCCCCAGGGACTGCACGCTTTTCCCCTGCGTCAGAGCAGCTCACAGCACCTGAGGCAGCAGCAGTTCCCAATACACCTGACCTATTTGAGCACCAGCCCCCGACGAATCCAGACACTTTTAGCCAGGCGCTACCTTCTCAGGCCTCCTCGCACTCTACTACAGAAAGTTTGGTCAAAATAGAGCCACAGGAATCCCAGGTTGAACTCACCCAATTGTCCTGTTTAGAAGAAGATAATCAACCAACCACAGAGGCTTCTTTAAGCATATCTGCAGTACCAGAATCACCATCTGCAGAAACATCAGAATCAACCTCTTCCGAACAGCCAGCGCAGACGCCAGAAGCCTCGCCCGAGTGCGGCTCATCTGAAACTGTTCTTGAACTTGAAACTTCTCCGTCCTCGATGCTAGTAGCAGAAGTTTCCCAAGTCACCATAGACGAACTAGATGATAGATCAGACCCAAACTCCATAGAAACTACTCCAGGAAATACAGAACCTGAACCTACAATACTTTCACCGTTGGAGCGTCCTCCCGGACGACTCTTTAACCTAGAGACAGCCAATCAGCTCCCAGACGAGGCGCTACAGCTATCGGTTGGCACCCACCAAACCCTTCCAGACAGTGCGCCAGGAACAGGAGATCAGCTGTATTATGGCTCAATTGATTGGGGTGCTAGCGATGACTTACAGCTGAGTCTGGCATATCAAAACTTTGATGATTCTCCTGTTGCCCCCATCAATGGGCTATCCCAAAATATTACGCTAGAGTCAGTTGCTCCCAGTATCAAATATCGTTTGATAGAAACCGAAAACCTGGCACTGGGGGTGCAAGGCTCAGTTGAATACTTTTCGTTTGCCTCAGATTTGTTTAACTCCGATGATGAGGGTGGTGATGCAGTCATTGGTTCTATTCATGTGCCATTGACCTATACAGCCTCTCCCGAACTGCAATTTCACTTCACGCCGGGTGTCTCTTTCTTCCCTGACGATATCAACGATATTGAATTTTATGACACCATTTTTTCCGTAGGCACTGGTGCTAGCTGGCAACCTTCAGAGCGTTGGCTGGTCTATGGTAATGTCAATCTGCCCATTGGTCCCGGTGGAAACACCATCGATAATGATCAGTCGATTAGTCGCCAGCCTGTTTGGACTATGGGGACTCGCTACAACGTTACCCCCAGGGCAGGGGTGGACATTTATGCTACCAATGGTTTTGGTGTCACTCCGGCGACAGGAATTCTATCGTTTCCCCCAGACGGCGATAACCTACTTTTAGGTGTGCAGTTAAACTATACACCAGACAATGGCTTAGGCTATCGTTCTAGCTATCGAGACACACCGCCAGCCCCCTTCTCTGAGCGCGATCGTCAGCTCCAGCTAGATGGATTAACGCTCACATCAGCTAATACATTAGAGCCAGGCACCGTTGCGTTGAATGCAGGTGCTGGTACAGATGGTAATTACAGCGTTGGTTTAGCCTATAGTCCAGATGAGTCACTACAGATTGAGGCTATTTTAGAAGAGTTTGCTGAAGATGACAGTGTAGATCCTGCAGACACGGCAGGTGACGATCTAAAGTACATGGTAGGGGCGCGGCTGCAGCTGCTAGATCAGCATCAGGGCGATCCCGTCTCCCTAGCGGCTCGCATATTAGGAGGGCGCGATACGGCGTCTGGTCAACAGATAGGGACCATATTTGTTGATGTACCCGTTACCTTCCAGGCAAATTCTCGTACAGCTTTATTGTTTAATCCACGACTGGCGGCATTTGGTAATCAATCCAATGTTGGTATCGGATTTGGCGTAAATCATGAGGTTGCCCAGGGGATACAGCTCATCGGTGAGGTCACTCCTGTCTTTGATGGCGATCGCACAGTTTGGGCTGTAGGGACTCGATACAGTCTGCCAAATACAGCTGCCAGCCTCGATCTCTATGCAACCAATGCGGTTGGACGTAATGGGCTAGGCACCGTAGTCGGACAGTCGGACACTCGGTTTGGCGTCGGTCTCAATTGGAAGATCGGTAATTAGAAGATTGGTAATTAGAAGACACGCTAGATAGTCTCAATAAGAAAGACACCTAGCGTGTTAGTCGGATAACCGCTGTTAGCGCTTACAGGACCCACCATACTCGAGCCAGTCCTGATGTACAGTGACACGTTGTCACCCTATTGAACAGCGCTCTTGTTATAATTACGTTTGACCAGCAGAACAACTCCTAAAAAACCCAGTAAAGCTGAGGGTTCTGGTACATCCTGAGGAACACTGCTGCCCTGATTAGTCACTGATGAAATAGCAGGAGAGCTACTGACCGAATCGTCAACTGCAGACGTATCGACTACTGCTGACGGATTATCAGTCAACAACTTACTTAAGATCGGCTGCTGTTGCCCCCCTTTAGTAGCCGCCGCTGTCAGTAGACCACCGGTCACAGTCGCCCCAATATCCTCGACCGTACCATTGGGATTCGTTCCAACCAGCTCGGTTGTCGCTGACACATTGGCGACAACCTGAGCAATATCTAAGGTGGGGCCGAACGCTTGCATAACAGTAGCAATCTGTTGCAAACTGCCAATGGTATTACGAGTCTCTGGGGAGAGGCTAATATCAGAGTTAGCCAGCAGACCGCTTGTAAGCGAAACAAACTCACCCAGCACTAGACCAACACCAAAGCTAACATTGCCCGTTATCTGACAGGTGGCCGATAGACAACTTTCTGCTACTTCAGTATCGTAACCCTCTAGCAAAAGAGATGAGCTACCTCCTTTGTAGAGAATATTAAACGGGCTGGGATTATCCGGATTGCTAACTAGGGCAGGAGCCTCAGAGGTAAGCACACCATTTCCAGTAAACTGAGTGATGGTAAAAATATCATCAACAGATTGCAGTGCCTGACTGGACGTGAAGCCAAAGCTACCGAGAAGAGACTGTAGAGTAGTGCTGTAGGAATCACCCAGCAGATCATTGACCAGGCTGTAGTTTAATTCAATATCGCCATCCGTAAACTGGGTAGGATCATCTAGAACCGTAAAACTACCTGTGACGTTAGTGGCGTCTACGTCAAGACCGCCAGGTAGAGTCACTCCCCTAAGGGGGCGACCTGCTAAAAATGGGCTTAAATTTACGTCAAGAGACGCATTTGCTTCCAGACCAAAGGTCAGCGTGCTGGCCTGGGCCGGTACTGAAGCTAGCCAACTGACGGCTGAGGCCAGTATCCCAGTAGAAACGAGTAATTTATTCAAGGTACTTTCTTCTCCCTAGAAAGAGCAGACTAAAATTTGCGGATGTCTATATGATCGATCCCTAACCTAATCAACTATTTTGAAGTTAATAGAAAGCTAGTCCTCGCTTTTGCTAAAGCTTTTATTAAAAAAACAACCCATAGACCTGATTTTGCCGACTCCTGGAGTAATACAATGACCTGCGTCTAGGGGGATTTCCGCAGGTCGAAGATCGGTATGAAATCGTCTAATATACGGAAAATCATCCATAGTGGCTGTGGATACCACTGGCTCAACTTTGAAACATATATAGGGACATCACTACATGAGTACTGTTACTCTCCACGCGTTTAACTGGAAATATACAGAGATTATTAAAAACTTAGACTCCATTCGACAGGCTGGATACGGTGCCATTTTGATTCCACCGCCGCTATATTCTGATCCGAAGGGACGGGATTGGTGGCAGCGCTATCAACCGAAGGACTACCGTGTATTGCTATCTCACCTTGGGGACAAACAGGATCTTAAGAGATTGATTGCGGCTTGTCATGGTAGTAGTCCCCAGATCCGGGTATATGCTGACCTGGTTATCAACCATATGGCTAACGAAGCTCGCGAAGACCGATTTGACTTTCCTGGCAAAGCAGAGCTTGAGCGCTATAGCCAGGAACCAGCTCTGTATGAAGAGAATCGCTTATATGGTGATCTCAGTACCGGGCTATTTTCCACCCATGACTTTAACCATGCTGGCGAGATCGAAGGGAACGAATGGTCCGATCGAGGAGCCGTTCAGTATCAAAACCTGTCGGGTTTGCCTGATCTAAAGGATTCCGATTGGGTATTGAAACAGCAGAATCATATGGTAAATGCTTTAATAGATATGGAGTTTGATGGGTTTCGTATCGATGCCATCAAACATATTACTGAGCGCATGGTCGATAATATTGCTGATAAACCAGAGGCACGAGAGAAATTTTGGTTTGGTGAAGTTCTCACTGGGAGTGACCACGACGAGAGAATTTTCCTGGAACCCTTTTTGCGAGAAACCTGGATGTCGGCCTACGATTTCCCATTGTTCAACACCATTCGCGAAGCATTTGGCTTTGGGGGCTCGCTGCGCTCCTTAGTGCGCCCTCAGGACTATGGTAATGCTTTACCCTGGAACCGCGCTGTTACCTTTGTTGTTAACCACGATGTTCCCCACAACAATGGCTTTCGATCTTGGCTACTAGATCCTCAGGATGAGCATTTAGCCCATGCTTACATTTTGGGGCGTGACGGTGGCGTTCCCTTAATTTATTCTGACCACAACGAATCGCACTATGAGGCCGATAGAGATCGCTGGCTCGATCTCTATAAACGCCCAGACATTAAAGCGATGATCCAATTCCATAATGCGGTGCAGGGACAAGGCATGGATATGCTCTATGAAAGTGACACGCTGCTAGTCTTCCGTAGGGGAGGTAAGGGGATTGTCGCTATTAACAAGGGAGCTACTAACCAGTGGGCAGACTTTAATACCTGGGGATTAGAAAATCCTGGTATATTTAAGGACTTGATCCACGGGTATGAATTGCAATTATCCGGTAATCGGTTCACCCTATTTGTGCCCCCCCGTACCGCTCAAATGTGGTTAACAACAGGCTAGGTCACCTAAAAGCGATAGGACCAAGGAAAAACCTATCGCTTTTAGCTTAGTAATTTACGTGAAAATAGCATATCCATCATAGAAGAGAAATAAAAGATATTTTATCTGAGATCTTGCACTAATGTTCCGTGGAACCTCAATGAGCGCTGGGTTCTGAACCTAACGCTCATTGAGGTCTGTCTACCAAAGGGATAATTTATTTGATTAGATTAGGCTTGTGACTTCGAGGTCAAAGCGAGTTAACATTTCCTCGCCAGGTGTAAATATGAGTTATCTCACAAGTGTTTTAGTAATTTTAATGTCTCTAAATGTTAGGATTGCTGTATGCTTGAGTACTCTTAAATCTAAAGTCACAGTTCAACCTAAAGTCATAACTCATGCTGTTCAAGCAAATTACTTCACTTTAGACCCACTTGAGGAAACGTAATCATGTCAACTAATATGCTTACTCAGCTTGTAGAAGCTGAGGATCTTTTGTCTGCGCAAGAAGCAGCATTGAGCAAACAACTTGCCGATATCCAGGAGCAGCGTAGAGGCTTACAGACAGTCATTGCGATGTTTGATGGTTCGACCAATACTAATAATGGACAAGCTCCTAAGGCACTCGCTTTAGCCGTTACTCAAGATGATGAGGTAGAAACAGAGCCAGAGACAGTCAAAGATACCGTGGCGGCTAAACTGGCTAAAGTAACCCGGAAAGCAAAGATCAGTGATGATGAAGCTGAGACGACTAAGACATCTAAAATAAGGAAGGTCAGTAGATCTACTAAACCTGTAAAGACAGATGGTAGAACGGCCAAGTGGCAGCGCTATGTGCTTGATGCCCATCGCCAACAACGTTTGCAGGATGTTGTGGCAAATGTATTAAAGACTAAGTCAAAGGCTAGCTTTAAGATTACCGACGTCATGTCAGCTATTTTTGAAGACGATATGCCAAAGGCTCAGTTTCTAAAAGCGCGTAGTCGTATTTCAAATATTCTCTCTGCAGGAGCACGGGATAATGATTGGTATCGTGGCCGAGGCGGCACTTACAGTATGTCTAAGAAAGCTGTGAATGCCCGATAGACATCACAAGCTCTAAAAAAATAAGCGAGCTGTTAATGGATTAACAATCGACAGCTCGCTTATTTATGGAGTGTGGATCGGCGCGATAGAATCTAAGCCTTAGCTATGGGGAAAGCTCCGGTTGGCCAGCCTAATGTTACTGTGGCACTGAGTATCATTAGGGGCGCTGCATATCAGTGACCCTGGATAACTATTTACCCCAAAGGCTTGCTCAACCCAGGACAAAATGAATGTATGGTGCATAGAGATCTGGCTCTAGCAAAAAAGAATCATGCCCTTTGTCAGAATGGACCGTAATATGTGTGACATCCATCTGAGCCGCTTCTAATGCTTTAACAATGGCCTTTTGTTCTTCTGGGTAGAAACAAACATCAGAATCTACACTAAAAATCAAATACTGTTGGTGGGCACAGTCTTTAAATAGTTCGGGCTGCTGAGCATCGAGGCTAAACCGTTGCCACATCTCCATAATCCGCAGATAGCTATTGGCATCGAAGCGTTCTGCAAACTTCTTTCCCTGATAAAACATGTAGGACTCAATCGGATTTGAGAGTTCGTAAAAAGGCCCGATGGGTTGTTTTATTCTAATTTCTTGCTTAGCTCGTTTTTCCATAATTGCCAGGGAAACAAAGGTTTTATGGGAAATAATTCGAGCTAACAACAGACCATCCTTGGGCGGGGCCTGTTCGTAATAGTCGCCTCCTTGAAATTTAGGATCGTTACGAATTGCTAGAATCTGCTCAAAGTTATGAACTCGATGCAGCACAGTTGTTTCTAGTCCAGTGGCAATGGGTAATACGTTCTGGACACGCTCAGGACAACGGGTGGCCAATAAAATCGACAGCATGCCGCCCATAGATCCACCAATGACTGCATGCAGACGTTCAATACCCAAGTGGTCTAACAAACGGAGCTGGCTGCGAATAACATCCCATGCGCTTACTTGGGGAAATTGGCTGCCATAGGGTTTACCTGTCAGTGGATTGGTGGAGCGAGGCCCTGTTGAACCATAGCAACTACCCAAGTAATTGACACAAATAACAAAATAGCGCTGGGTATCCAACGCCTTATCTGGCCCAATAAAGGTGTCCCACCAGCCTAAAACACATTCATCGGTCCATAGGGGCTCAACCCCCGGTACGGACTTATTAATGCCAGCGGCATGCTGACTGCCGGTTAGGGCGTGAAAAACCAGGATGGCATTGGTGGCATCCTGGTTGAGGGTGCCGTAGGTTTCGTAGGCTAGGGTAAGTGTTTCAAAAGAGTCTCCTGAATCTAGTAGAAAGGGTTCCGTTAAGTAAAAAAACTGGGTCTGGACTGAGCCAATACTCATTAGCAAAGAACGCTAGGCGGCCAGGGCCTGCTTGAGATCATTGATAATATCGTTTACATCTTCAATACCGATGGCTAGACGGATCAGCTCAGGGGCAATGCCTGCAACTTTCAGGTCAGCTTCCGAGAGCTGCGAGTGGGTGGTGGTGGCAGGATGAATGGCTAAGCTTTTTGCATCTCCCACGTTGGCGAGGTGAGAGAACAAGCTAAGTCGTTCAATAAATTGTTTGCCTGCTTCAGTTCCGCCTTTGATACCAAAGACAACCATGGCTCCAAAGCCCTGTTTTAGATAGCGCTGAGCTAAGGAATAGGCTTTATCAGTTTCCAGGCCAGGGTATCGCACCCATTCCACCTGGGGATGCTGTAACAAGAACTCGGCTACGGCCATGGCATTCTCGCAGTGGCGCTGCATTCGCAGATGTAGGGTTTCAAGGCCTTGAAGAAATATCCAGGCATTGTCTGGGGCGATACAGGCTCCCAGATTTCTCAAGGGAATAAGTCGCATTCGGAGAGTATAGGCGATGGGAGCCAGCGGCCCCAGATCATGGGCAAATCGCAGCCCGTGGTAACCAGAATCGGGCTCACTCATTAAAGGAAACTTACCGGAGGTCCAGTCAAACTTGCCGGAGTCTACCATGATGCCCCCCAGACCTGTGCCATGGCCACCGATCCATTTGGTGAGGGAATGAACAACGATGTCGGCACCGTGTTCTAGGGGACGAATGAGGTAGGGGGTGGTGAAGGTACTATCGACGATGAGGGGCAGTCCGTTGTCATGGGCGATAGCTGCGATCGCATCTAAATCCGACACTTCCAACCCTGGATTACTGACCGTTTCACAAAAGACCAGCTTTGTGTTCTCCGTGATCGCTGAACGAAAATTCTCTGGATTGCGTGGGTCAACCAAGGTTACCTTGATACCAAACTGAGGCAAGATATCCTTGAACATGGTGTAGGTACCACCATACAGTGTATTGGCGGAAACAACCTCATCTCCGGCCTGGCAGATATTAATAATGCTGTAGAAAATGGCACTGGTTCCAGACGCTACTGCCAAGGCCGCAGCCCCACCCTCAATGGCGGCTACCCGTTTTTCTAATACGTCTTGGGTAGGGTTCATCAACCGCGTATAGATATTGCCCAGTTCCTTTAGGGCAAACAGATTAGCCGCATGTTCTGTATCTCTAAAGGCATAGGCTGTGGTGCGATAGATGGGTACAGCGCGAGCCATTGTAGTCGGATCGGGCACTTGACCTGCATGTAGACATTTCGTCCCCAAACCGTATTCTGCACTCATGAACACCCTCTCTACAGTAATAAAAAGCTTTGAAATTCTAGCTTAGGTCGGTTAACCCTATGGCATCTATCTGAGTGTTCTTTACGACTCAATGAAGTTAATTACAAAACATTTCAAAACGTATTGAGCCACCAATGTTGCTGACAATTGAGCATTGCTATCCGTGGAATGATTAAACCTGAATAATCCTAATTGCTCAAAGTTAGAGACTAATTCGAACGTGAAGTACCCGTAGATCGAGTTTCGACTCCGCAGCTCGGCTAAGCTCATCGTCGAAGCCTCACCGTCGAAGCCTCAACTCTCAACGCTGGAAAATTGAGTGAAGTCACAATCAGGAGGATCGGAAGGTGATCGGGGAGAATTATTTAGCTGCAAATCCCTTAAATGAGCCGTCTAAACCAACAATAGTAAACCTCAAGAGTAATTGGGTAGAGCATTTGTAGGACAATAGAGATCTCCTGACTTAATCATCGTTTAATCATCAAATTGTTCTAGAATCTCCAATTCTATAGTTAAGTTTTGTAGAGTGGTGGAAATTACTTGATTTAATCGTCAAACTGTTTTAGAGCTTCCGGTTTTACAGTTAAGAGAGGCTCTTCGGATGGTTGTTCCCCTTGGGATAACTGTTGAACTTCCTGTTCAAATTGAGCTCTGCCAGCTTCAAAGAAGCGCTGGGCACTGTTGGGATAGGACAAATCAGCCGCCAATCGAGCCAAACTGGCCTGGTCAAGGATGGCCGGAACAATTGGACCAGGAGAAGTTTGAGCCATCACAGAGGGAGCGTAACCCAGGGCGATGACAGCCCCCACCGCAGAACAGATCAAAGGCGAGATGGATGCAGAAAACTGTTTCATAAACCCCTCTTTCCAAATGTGACTGGGATATTATCTGACAGACTTCCATTCTAGAAAATTCTTGACGAGGTGTGGCGGGGCTAGCCACCATAATAGTTTTTCTATCTGGCGACAAGAAAACAAACTTTATCAAAGCTGCTAAGTTTATAGGTAGTTCCGACTTATATGGGGACAGGGATGTCCATAGATAGATTTTCTGTCTTGGTGCGATGCGTATATTGCTGGTAGACGATGACGAAGCACTGATGGGCACATTGGCCAATCATCTGATTCATCAACGCTATGCTGTGGATATTACCACCGATGGCCAGGGGGCTTTGGGATACCTAGACCTGTTTAGCTATGACCTAGTGGTACTTGATCTCAATCTACCCGATGGCAGTGGGATTGACTTTTGCCAAGTCTTTCGGGCTGGTGGATATGAACAACCGATTTTGATCTTGTCCGCGACGGATACTCCAGCTCAGAAAGTCAAGGCGTTAGATGCAGGAGCCGATGACTATGTGGTCAAACCGTTTGATTTAGATGAACTAGGGGCTCGGATTCGGGCGCTGCTGCGCCGTGAGCAGGTGGGGTTACCGACGGTGTTGCAGCTGGGGGGGCTATATTTGGATCCGAGCACCTGTGAAACTGCCTATAATGGGATACCCGTACATCTAACGCCTAAAGAGCTGGCATTATTGGAGTTGTTTTTACGACAGCCAAACCGGGTATATAGCCTGGATGCCATTATTGATGACCTTTGGGCCTTTGAAAATCCACCCAGTGAAGATGCTGTGCGCACCCACATTAAGGGATTGCGACAAAAACTGACGGCGGTGGGGGCTCCTAAGAATTTGATCAAAACGGTCTATGGGTTGGGCTATCGGCTCAATATCAGTGAATCCAGTGCGCAAGCGGCCCCCTTACCTTCATCTACGACGGTGGCGGTAGAACAAGCGTGGAAAAAATACCAGGGGGTGATGCAGGAACGGGTGGCGATTTTAGAACAGGCTGCGATCGCAATCCAACAGGGAGATTTAGACCAAGAGCTGCACCATACCAGTCAAATGACGGCCCACAAGCTGGTAGGTGCCTTGGGTAGTTTTGGGTTTCCCATGGGCTCCACCCTGGCCCAGCACCTGGTTCAATTATTGAAAACCAGTCCCTCTAACGAGATTCCATCGGCTCGATTTAACCAGCTGGTCCAGCAGTTGCGACATGAAGTAGACGAAACCTCTGTCGAAAACACCACTAAAGCCTTAGCTGCCGGGGCTCCGCTGCTCTTACTGATCGGTTCAGAAAGCCCCCTGATCGAGCAATTAAGCCTGCAGGCTAAACAACAATCTTTACAGGTCCACCAGGCTAAGACCTTGGTAGATGCCCGACTATTGTTGCAGCAGCTCAAACCACGGCTAGTTATTTTTGACATTCCAGCCTCACTATTGGCAGCTCCGTCATCCCATCAGCTCCCTGATCAGTTGGTCCATGAAATTGCCAGCTTTGCCCAGCAATTTAGCGGCCCATTCCTACTCTTATTACCGCCCCTATCGGCCCAGTCCCGTCTGCACTTAGTTCAGCATGGGGTAAGCCAGCTGTTAGATCGCACGCGTTCTCCCCATCAGCTGATGGCAGACACATTACAGGTCATGCGGACTACCACCACCGCCGCCAAAGTCATTATTGTGGATGATGATCCCCAGATCCTAAAGCTGTTGCAAATTAGCCTTACCCCCTGGAACTTTGACATTATCCCCCTGACCGATGGCAAACAACTGTGGGCTGCCCTCGAAACGGTTGAGCCAGATGCCCTGGTACTGGATGTCACCATGCCAGAGATGAGTGGGTTTGAACTTTGTCAGCTATTGCGGGCTGATCCACGCTGGCGAACATTGCCAATTTTATTTCTTACCGTTCATGAAGCAGAAACCACCCGAGGCCGCGCCTTTCGCTTTGGGGGAGATGATTTTATCAACAAATCCGTTGCCGCGTCTGAGCTGGCGGTACGAATTCTCAATCAGATCCAGCACCGATTGCCCACCGGACCTGCCGCTCCAGATTCAAATTAGTGCTGTCGCCGAGCGCAACCCGAGCATCCTCAAACCAGGCTAGGGGGATAGTAGCCTAAGCCTTCAACGAAACGTGCACAAAATTCGTGTAGTTCGGCTGGGTCAGGTACCCCATGGGACACAACGACAACCTGATATTCATTCATCACCTGGGTCGGTGTCTGCCCCTGAGCCAGAGCTTGAAGGCTGTGACATAACGCTAGAGAAGGCGTGTGGGGCATGCCATTTTCCTTGAGAAAGGCAAGCAGATCTTGTTCTGCGGCAGCACTCAAGCTCTCCTTCAAGCTGAGACGCATTACCCAGCGATCTACCAGATAAATCACCGTCAGGGATTCTAACGGTAGCTGACACATTTGAGATAAGCGATCCATCACCCTAAGGATGAGACTCACATTGGCGAAGCTATAGAGATATTGCATGGGACGGGGCCTCCTAACACCTATACCTTACGGTAAGAATCTGAAGAAAATCTGAGGGTTAGTACTGGGAATAGGGTTTTCTCAGAGAATTTAATGGATTCAAAGTGGCGGTAGGCTCTGGTATTTGGTGTCAAATAGTGGGGTGAGAGGCCCGTCCCTTTGTCAGGAGATGCCGAAGCCGGAGGGGTTTGATCGTTAGTGTTACTATGGGCCTATACCTCTCCCCAGCTAAAGTTTTGGCTACACCTGTGAGGGGTTAATCTTGCCTATGGTTAGCTTTGAGCATCATCATGAGCATTCATCTTTGATTGGGCAAGACCTAGAACTATTTTTGACGCTGACGCCGAGTCTCTTTTGCACAGTTGATCTGGCCAATTGTTTTAAGTGGGTAAGTCCTAAGTTTTTGAACGTATTGGGCTATTCCTCATTAGCGCTAGTGGATTACTCGTTGATTGAGCTTGTTCATCCAGACGATCAAGAGGCCACCAAGCAGGCCCTGACTAAACTGCGGGAGCAAACGAGCACGGTTACGTTTGAAAGTCGCTGCTGCTGCGCTGATGGAGGTTATCGAAATTTACAGTGGCATGCAGTTTTGCCGACGAATCAAGTGGCTACCGCCCAGGTCGTCTACGCTGCTGCCACCGATATCACGGCCCAGAGACAGACTGAACAGTCCCTTGCCCAGGAGCGAGATTTTTCACAATCGGTGTTAGCCACGATTAACACCATTAATGAGCGCCGTCAAACCGATATTGCCCTGCTGGATAATCAACAAACCCTGGCCAATATCTTTGACCTAGCGGGGGAAGCCATTATCTGTATTGATCGGCATCAGCATATCCGTCTGTATAACCAAACGGCAGAGCGCATGTTTGGCTACACTGCGGCTGAGGCCGTAGGTCAACCTCTGGATCTGCTGCTACCGGAGGCTTTTCATGCTATTCATCGGCAGTATGTGGAGACGTTTGGCCAGTCTACTGTGTCATCGCGGCGTATGGGCGAACGGCAGGGAAATATCAGCGGTCGTCGTAAAAATGGTGATATTTTTCCTGCCGAGGCGTCTATTTCTAAAAGTAAAACAGCGGATGGTTCTTGGTATACCGTAATGCTCCAGGATGTCACTGAGCGACTACAGGCGGAAGTTACCATTCGTCGTAGTGAAGAGCAGCTGCGCAGAATGACCAATGCCCTGCCAGTCCTAATTGCCTATATCGATGCTGATGAGCATTATCGGTTTAACAATCGGGCCTATGAAGAATGGCTGGGGGTGCCTTACCAAACCCTAGAAGGTCAGCCCCTGGCTCAGGCCTTGGGGCCTGAAATTTACGATACAATTCAGCCCTATTTACAGCAGGCGCTTAAGGGCCAGAGTGTTACCTTTGAGGTCGAATTTCCCAACAGCGATCTGCCCTATCGTTGGGTCAGCATTAGTTATGAACCGGATGTGCAAGCTGGGCAGGTGAAGGGATGTTTTGCTTTGGCTCAGGATATTAGCGATCGCAAAGCCGCCGACCAGATCAAGCATGAATTTGTCTCGCTGGTGAGCCATGAGTTGCGCACCCCTCTGACTTCGATTCATGGGGCCCTTAAATTACTAACTACAGGTAAGCTTGGCCAGCTAGCCCCCCAGGGCCAGGAACTGCTGGAGATCGCCTTGAGCAATACCGAGCGGCTGACTCGATTGATCAACGATGTACTCGATTTAGAGCGGATTGAGTCTGGTCGGATCAAAATGATTCGGATACGCTGTCGGGTGGCAGATCTGCTTAATCAGGCAGCCCAGGCCATGATGTCCATGGCCCAAACCCAAGGGGTAACGTTGCAAGTTATGGCAGTCGATACCTATATCTATGCGGATCCTGACCATGTGGAACAGACACTGACAAATCTCTTGAGTAACGCTATCAAGTTTTCACCTCGGGGAGAAACCGTCCTGCTCAAAGCGATAGACCAGCCCCATCAAGTTTTATTTAAGGTGATTGACCATGGTCGAGGCATTCCCGAAGATAAACTGGAGACGATTTTTGAGCGCTTTCAGCAGGTGGATGTGTCCGATACACGTAATCACGGAGGGACAGGTTTAGGTCTGGCCATCTGTCGTGAAATTGTGCAACACCATAATGGGCGAATTTGGGTGACGAGCATCCATGGTCAGGGGAGCACGTTTTGTTTCACGTTGCCTAAAACACCTACACCCGATGCCATACCATGACCTGCCGTCAGATTTTACTCATCGATGATGAAGCCGATATTCAGACCGTAGCTGAAATTGGTATTACCCTCAGTACCGACTGGCAGGTGATGACGGCAAATTCCGGAGAGAAAGGATTGGATGTGGCTATCTCTACCCATCCCGATGCCATCTTGCTGGATGTGGCGATGCCGGGCATGGATGGGTTAGCAACGCTTGCTGCACTACAGAAGCATCAGGCCACGGCAGATATTCCGATTATTTTTCTGACGGCTAAGGCTCAGGCAGCCGATCGTCGTCGTTTGTATGAGGCAGGCGCATCCGGTGTGATTACAAAACCCTTTGACCCTACTACTCTGGCCAGTCAGGTAGCCGGATTTTTGGCCTGGACACTTTAGCTGTTTTTCCGCTATTAATCTCCTGAACTCAGATCTTTCCTCAGACTGGTTGTGAGCTTATGCCCGCGCTGGATTGAAACTCCAGCGCTAACTGAGGGTTTCTAACCCTGGGCGGGTTAGCGCTTCTCCACCAGGTCAAAATATAAGCTTAAGGTGCAATACCCTCTAGAGTCTCGTCAGCCAGTTCATAAAGGTTCTGAAGCTTTTCTAAAGTGTCTGCTTCTGCCTGCCACAGCCCCCGACCATTGGCCTCAATCATCCGCCCAATAATATTGCGAAACGCTTCTGGATTAGCTGTCCGTAGTTGGGTTGCCATGGTATCGTCCAGCGCATAGGTTTCGGCAGCCTGGTCATAGACCCAGTCATCTTGAAAACCCGTGGTGCCCCCCCACCCGACCAGGGCCGTCATCCGCTGGGAAATTTCATAGGCACCGCCAGAGCCCTGGTCGGCCATGGCAGCAGCCCATTTGGGATTGAGCAGTTTGGTGCGGTACTCCATGCGTAATACATCTTCTAGATTACGGGGGGTGGTGTCCTGGGAGAAACTCTCCACAAAACTGGCGGTGACTCGCTTGCCCTGGCGTTGTTCGGCGGCTTTCTTAAGAGCACCGGTATTGGCGTAATACTCCTGGATATCGGTGAGGCCATATTCCACGGAGTCGATTTGCTGGACGATGCGACCTGTGCTTTTTAGCAAGGTATTGAGCACTTCAGGCCTGGCCTGACCTTTATCGCCACGGCCGTAGCTAAAAGCGTTGCGATCGCGCCACGTATCCGCCAGTTCATCCCCCGACTCCCAGTTAGAATCCACCACCCGGTCATTAACTAGCGAGCCATAGTCTCCTGATGGGTTTGAAAATAATCGTGCCGACACATTCTCTACGCCTTGGGCCTTAAGTTCTAATGCGTGTTTTCGAATAAAATTCTTCTCCGGTGGCTCATCGGCCTCTGCAGCTCGACGAAATAGATCATCCAGCAGCTCAATAATATTGACAAAACTATCGCGAAAAATCCCCGACAGATTGCCTAGAATATCAATGCGAGGATGAGCCATCGTATCCAGCGGCATCAGACCATAGCGTACGATCCGTCCTGTACCTTCCTTAATCGGTTCTGCACCCACTAGCTCTAATAAAATCCCTAAGGATTCTCCCTTTGTTTTAATGGCATCTAGGCCCCACAGCATCACAGCTACGGTTTCGGGATATGCCCCTGAGTCTTCTAGATTTTGCGCAATCAGCTTACGACCAATGGCCCGACCTCGCTCATAAGCAGCAGGGGAGGGCATCCGATAAGGGTCTAGGGCATGGATGTTGCGTCCCGTTGGCAGGGCCCCTGGACCGTCCCGCAGCAGGTCTCCACCGGGGGCAGGGGGAATATACTCCCCGTTAAGACCGCGCAACAGATTGGTGAGCTCATCCGTTGTTTGGGTGAGTCCCTGGCGAATCGTGATAGCTTCTTCCAAAAGTACTGAGGTCAATGGCTCACTGGCCGGATAGCGTTTGGCTAAGATTTCAATCTGAGGTTTAGCTGGCAAAGTATCTTGCCCAATCTTTTTTATCAGCTCTGGTGCCAGGCGCTCCCCAAAGTAAGCTTCTAGATAACTGTTGATATCTTCGATATTAGGAGATTCTCCTAATACATGGAGACCGCTGGAAAACAGGCGATTTTCTAGTACCTGTAAATATTCATAGAGGGTGACAAAATACCGATCTAAGACCGTATTGCTAAACAACTTAGCGTTTTCTAGGGTGAACTCCAATCCCTGGGCCTTGAGTTCTGGCAGTGGGCAGTCTGCTGCCAATCCCGTATCCGTAATCTTGGTCAGAATCGCATCCTGTAGTACGCGATTTGCAGCGGGGTCTTCGCGAAACTCGGCAATCAGCTCCCTCAGGGTGATTAACTCTTTGTACAGGCCTGCTCGTCCATAGGGGGGGACATTGTGGGATACCAGCACCCCATACCCCCGCCGTTTTGCCAAAATTGACTCCGACGGATTATTGGCAGCATACACATACAAGTGGGGCAGATTGCCCAACAGAATATCGGACCAGGAATATCCCGTATTTCCCAAGGGAGAACCTGGCAGCCACTCCACCGTGCCGTGCATACCAAAGTGCACTACGGCATCGGCCTGAAAGTCTTGCTGTAGCCAGGTGTAGAAGGCGGCATACTGGGGATGGGGGGTAAGATCCCGTTCAAACATGAGTCTCATCGGATCTCCGGCTAATCCTAATGGAGGCTGCACCCCAATCCACACATTCCCTAGCTGAATTCCACCCACATGAAACTCTTCGCCAACGGTTTTAATACCACTTTTAGTTAGAGACTGCCACTGTTTTTCAATCTTTGACGTCTTCAAATACCCCAGCCACTTCTCCAATGTCCTCACATTCACCGTAGCTGGAATCGACAGCTCTGGTAGCTGCTCTGCGGCCACGCTCTCAGTGGGCTGAGCGGAGTCGTTCTTTTTACCTCCCATCCACTGATTCTCATCATCCGCCGCCTTTACCCAGTCAATGATCGTCTCACCATCCTCAGGCAATTCTCCTAGCTGATATCCCTGGCTTTTTAGGGCGTGTAAAAGCCCTAAGAGAGATTTTGGCACATTTAGTAATGCGGCTGTGCCAGTGGCTCCGTAGCCAGGGGGGAAGCCATAGAGAATGATGGCCAGTTTGCGATCGCACTTTTCTTTCCTCCGTAGCTCAATCCAATGCCTTACCCGCCCGGTTAGTCTACGCACTCGTTCCGGAACCAAGTAAATCTGGTCACCCACAAGACCGCCTAGGGGTATGGGGTCAATCGCCCCATCTAGTTCCGGCAGCGCATATAGCACTACGCTTTGCAAACCGCCAATGCCCTGACGTGTCCATGAGTGAATATCCTGAATTAACAACGGAGCGGCCACAAAATAAGGTATATTTTTGGCCCTCAAAATCTTTTTAGCCACCGCCACCTGACGCCCTGCTTCCATGGAACCCGCCGGACCACCCACCAGCGGGAAACCAATGGTAGAGACAATGGCATCCACCGATACCGCTTCTTTGGATAGCGATGCACATTCGACATTTCCCAATGCCCGCTGTGCCTGTTCGTAGTCAGTGGTCATCAGATCTCGCACCGCCACGTGGCCTTCTACACCGTTGATAAAAATAGGTACTGGCACCAGACCGGCCTCTTCAAAATAGCGAATCAGCTGGGGAATATAGGCTTGTCGGGTAATGACATGCTTGCGATACAGCAAAATACCCACACGGGGCTTGTTCGCGTCAGCAGAGAACGCTTTCTCATACCAGGCAATATAAGCCTTCGGTGACTCAAAATATCCCTCATACTCCGGATGCAACAAGCCAATATTCGGCGTCTCAATCACCGCTGGAATCTCGCCCACTGTGAGTCCCAAATACTTCTCTGCCAGCACCCACAGCATAGCGGCCACATTCTCGGTTCCGCCTGCATTCCAGTAGCCATAGATAATCAACCAGTTGCGCAGGTCCTGCACCTTCCGTGCTGGGATATATTTCAGCAGCTTGGGGCCAATTTTTAAAAAGCTGATGTATCCGGCCAGCTTGTCTTCTTCTTTACCGCTGCCAAATTTACTAAGAATAAACTGGACCGGCTTAGGCATCCCTTTGGGTTTCTCACCAATCACAAACTTACCCAGCTGTGTGAGGGCCATTAATTCTAGGGCTGATTCGAATACTAAACGAATGGGGATTTTCTGGGCGCGTTCCAGCAGCCATAGCACTTGATCGTAGTCAAAGATGAGGCTGGCAAAGAAGACATCGGCTCCGTCGAGAGCGGCGGCAATGGTGTCGGGTTGGGTGGTGAGGTCGCGATCGCAAAATACCTGAATGTCTAGTTCAGGACAGCGTTGCTGAGCCAAATCGGCTGCCTGCTGATACAGCTGCGTATTAAAGGCTTCAAATCCAGCAATTAGAACAATCCGTGGCATTCATTAGGACCTATGGCAGTTCATTGATTTTAACGAATTTTAATACTGCCCCATTAGATAACGTTACTATTGGCTTAAAACGTTTTGAGCAAGGGAAGTTCGCGATATGCCTTATCGCAAATTCATCACACTAAGGTCAGTAGAAGCGGCTTTTAACTTAGGAAACAAAATTAATTAGGCTCCACTATTGGACGTACAGACATTCCATGAAACGTCTCTCCAGCATTAATTTTTGGCATCCATAAAATCCTTATTCCTTAACCTTGGAGGAACATCATAGAAATTTCAAAGATGTAAAACCTCATATATATCCTAGCCAGCTAACACTCTTCCAGATGCTGAACGCTTCATGTACTCACCCATACCAGCCTCACCTAGCCAGCGCTCCTCATCTACAATCAGCGCGCCTCGCAAAAAGACCTTTTTCACTTTTCCCTGCACCTGACGCCCCTCAAAGAGAGAATAGTCCACATTAGAATGATGGGTGCTAGCACTCAGGGTATGACGCTGATCGGGATCAAATAAAACAATGTCGGCATCACTGCCAACGGCAATGGTCCCCTTTTGGGGAAACAGGCCAAACATTTTGGCAGGGGCGGTAGCCGTCAGTTGCACAAAGCGATTAAGGTTAATCTTACCGGCTACGACACCGCCATCGTAGAGCAGCGACAGCCGTAGCTCTACGCCAGGAGCACCGTTGGGGATATTGTTAAAGTTATCTTTGCCATATTGCTTTGACTTAAGCAGTCCCTGGGCATTTTCATTAAAACAAAACGGACAGTGATCGGTAGCAACAATCTGTAGATCGTCAAACTGGAGACCACGCCACAGCGCATGCTGGCATTTGTGGTTCCGCAGGGGCGGAGTCATGACATACTTAGCCGCTTCAAAATCAGGCCGGTCGTATTCAGTTTTGTCTAAAAACAAATAGTGGGGACAGGTCTCTGCAAAAGCATGAATGCCCCGGTCCCGAGCCTCAACCACCGCATCCAATGCCTCTTTGGCTGAGAGATGAACAATGTACACGGGCACCTCGGCTAGCTCGGCAATGCGAATCACCCGGTGGGTAGCTTCCCCTTCCATAAGCTGGGGGCGAGTGAGTTGATGAAACTTGGGCGATGTGTTACCGGCTTCTAGCGCTTCTTCAATCAGGGCCTGAATCACCACCCCATTCTCTGCATGGAGATTAACCATACCGCCATGGCCGCCTACTTTACGCATGGTGCGATAAATGTCGGCATCATCTACCATCAGCACACCGGGGTAGGCCATGTAGAGTTTAAAGCTGGATACTCCCTCTTGATTAATCAGATCGGGCAGCTCAGCCAGGGCCGCTGGCGTCACATCCGTGAGAATAACGTGAAACCCATAGTCAACACAGCATTGGGGCTCGGCAGCGGCTAGCCTGCGGTCAAGGGCCTGTTTGGGGCTTTCTCCTTTAAACTGTTGGGCAAAATCAATCACCGTAGTGGTACCGCCAAAGGCGGCTGAGCGGGTACCGCTTTCAAAGCTGTCGCAGGTTTCTATGCCGTTGCCCATGGGGGTTTCCATGTGCACATGGACATCGACCCCGCCGGGCATCACTAGCAAACCGGCAGCATCGTGATATTCAGCATCCCCTACGGTGAGCTGTCGGCCAATGGCTTCAATTTTGCCATTCTCAATCAGAATATCGGCCACGTAGTCGTCAACGGCAGTGACAATGCGACCACTTTTGATGAGTACTTTACTCATAATTTCTGTTGAAATCAGACATTTGTTGAAAACATATCATTTGACTATCTATACATCAGAAGCAATTTTATCTATGATTAAGAGAACAGGAAAAAACAAAATAGACATAACTAGTAACCCTCCATTAGATAGTGTAAAAAACTGATCTTTGCCAAAAAATGC
Source organism: Cyanobacteria bacterium P01_B01_bin.77 (assembly GCA_039028535.1). Lineage (GTDB taxonomy): Bacteria > Cyanobacteriota > Cyanobacteriia > Phormidesmidales > Phormidesmidaceae > Leptothoe. Next base: position 120,171 of record JBCCHX010000005.1, on the reverse strand, counting down.
TAAGGAATAAGTAAGCAGCAGTGCCGGGGCAAAAGTGTGTTTATCATCTTTTGTCATCAACTTTAGAAAAGTGAAAGCAAGAGTAAATATCATCGATATTGTAGTGATTGGAGACGATGGTGTAAAAAGTTGAATCCCTTCTTGAAAACGATAAAAGTAAATTATTCCTGCATTAATTCCTGCCACAAGAAGACAAAAAAGCGTGTAGCCACCATTTAAAAACCTTATCCGACGTAGAAAATTAAAATTAGCATGGTCAAGTATTGAATCAATAATAAGGGCAGAAGTCAGTAAAGAAAACAAGCCAATAACTCCAAAGAGTTCATTATGGCTATTAGAAGCACCAACATCCTGTAAAGCCATCAGTGAAAGAAAAGCCACAGCTACTGCTATTAGAAAACTGCTTAATGTCAGCCCAATGGTAATTTCTTGATCCTTTTCTAATCCCAATTTTTTACTTCCTAAACTCAATACGTGACTACATAAGTGAATGGTCGAAAGTGAACGTCTCAAAGTTAGCTGGTTGAGCGGAGTCGTTCGCGTTCGCGTCTCCAACGGAGAAAGCCCGGATCAATGATATAGTTTTGCCCAATCATTTAATTGAATGCCAGTTAATGCACGAGTTTACATCAGAATTTTGGCAGCAACTCTGATTTTGACTGTCATAGATTAAAAACTTTTTGAGGATTTGTGAAAGATTATCCTTGGGCGACTTTATAGGCAGCCCATCCACCGAGGTAAGAGATATCGGGCCAGTTGTTCTCTTCGATCAGGGTTTGGGGATAGAGCATTGCGATCGCAACACCCCCACCCTCCAACGTTACCTCTGCCGGATACATATCAGGCGGTTCTGTCGACACCAGATAGTCATACTGCTCAGCCGTTAATTCATAGAGTTCACCGGGAATCGAAATCCCCCCAGACTCCACCGCGTAGATGCCAGGATGCCAGCCATCCTTAACAGCATGTAACCGGTAGCCAGCTATTGTCTGAGCCGGTTTGACAAAGGTGGCCGATTGTAGATTGCCATGGTCCGGCTGCCCCCGTAGGGCCGACCCACAAATAAATACCGTTTTGGTATCGATATTGGTCATAGATACAGTCTCCTGACGCTGGACAAGATCATGCCGTTGCCGATTTAGGGGAGGAGCAGCAACGCCAAGATTATTAAACCCTATGGCGTTTCATTTGGCAGCAAGACTTACCGCCACAGAGAGATTGGGTAACTGTCGTTACAGATATTAAGTCTGGGCATTTAATAAGATAAACCCCAATAACTTTTAACCAAAGTTAAATATTGAGTGATTGCTCAGGAGCTTCTCAATGTCATTTCTCAATATTTTGAATAGTTCATTTAGATTTGGACCTAGCACTTATGTTGGACACGGTCGCTGCTTCTACTTCCGCTAACACCCTGAAGATTGATGGGAAACGTCTTATCCAGATGATGGCCGAGATGGGAGCCATTGGGGCCTTGCCCAACGGTGGTGTGAGACGGTTAGCCTTTAGTCCAGAGGACCGGCAGGGACGGCGGCTAATTCAGGTTTGGATGGAGTCTGCCGGAATGACAATAACCATTGATGCGGCGGGCAATATTATCGGTCGCTATGAGGGCCGATTGCCCCATATTCCCGCCATAGCTACAGGCTCTCACTTAGATACAGTGCCCAACGCAGGTATCTATGATGGTACTTACGGGGTGCTCGCCGGGGTAGAGGCGGTCCGTACAATTCATGAGCAAGGGATTTGTCTAGATCACCCCATTGAGGTGATTGTCTTTGCCGATGAAGAACGCACCATGATCGGCAGTAAAGCCATGGCAGGCAAAGCTAGCCTGGACCTCGATTTTTACGAGCATCCCCACTATGAGCCGATTGACATCGGGCTCAAGTTTATCGGCGGTGACTGGGATAAGCTGCCTTCAGCCCAGCGCAGCACTGATGACTTAGCCGCATTTGTAGAACTACATGTGGAGCAGGGGCCTGTGCTCGAAGCGGCCAGTAACTCCATAGGGTTGGTGACGGGTATCGTCGGTCAGCGACGTTACATAATCGATATCGAAGGTAGCGCCAGCCATGCTGGTACCACTCCGATGACCATGCGTCGGGATGCCATGGTAGCCGCGTCCCAGGTGATCTTGGCAGTTAATTGCATTGGCAATAAAACGGGCGATGGCTACGGTGAACAGGTGGCCACCGTCGGTGCAATGAAGCTGTCTCCCAATGTGGCAAATACGATTCCGGGGCGAGTGGAAATGACCCTGGATATTCGAGATCTGTCCAATCAGCGGTTGGATGACATGATGTCTGAGTTGGAAGAGGCGATGGCTGCGATCGCAGCTCAAACCCAGACTCAAATCCAACTCAAACCCCAGCTGCGCAACGAACCTGTCCCCGTCAACTCCCATATCTACAACGCCATTGCCCAGGTCTGTGACCAGCTACAGCTGCCTGTCCAATCTCTACCCAGCCGCGCCAGTCACGATGCTCAAATCATCGCCAGTATTACCGATATGGGTATGATTTTTGTCCCCAGCCAAGGCGGTATCAGTCACGCTGAAACCGAGTACACCACCCCCGAGCACTGTATTCAAGGAGCCAATATTTTGCTCCACACGCTGCTTCAGCTAGACCGTCACTATGGTCACCCGGATGACGTCAAGGGAGAGGGTGCTACAGCAGTGAAACCATCGACAATGGCTGTTTAAGAAATGAGCAGACCGACTGACACTCCGGTCATAAGCTGTTTCCAGGCCCTACGGCTGAGGGTGTGGCTCCGGTTTCTTTGAGATAGCTATCAACATGTATCGAAATGATTTTTGATAGCTATTTTTGAGATAAACTTCGAGGCAACTTATGACAAGCCTTATGTTATCTACCAGCAATATCAGCTGTAATCGTCTGATATCATACATCCCTCGGTCATTAGGTCACATATCCCATGTCCCTTGAAACTCAGGCGTCCACATCCGCCGTTACATCGTCCCAAGCCCAGTCTACGGGACAATCTTTAGCAGCTAAGGCAGCTGGGGTGGCGATGCGGTCAGTGACTAAACGATATGGCTCCTTTACCGCTATCGAGAATATGACCCTCGATATCCTAGCCGGTGCCTATTGTTGCCTGCTGGGACCCAGTGGCTGTGGCAAAACAACAGCTCTCCGTATGATTGCTGGACATGAAGACGTGACCAAAGGAGAGGTTTTTATTGGTGAGCAAAACGTCACCCAGCTGCCGGCAGCCAAGCGCAATACGGCCATGATGTTTCAAAACTATGCGCTGTTTCCCCACAAGACCATCTGGCAGAATGTAGAGTTTGGGCTCAAGATGAAGAAAGTAAATAAAGCCGAACGCTCAGAGCGAGTCGGGGAGATTTTAGAACTGGTGGGGTTAAGTCACACTGCTGACCGCCGCCCCCATATGCTCAGTGGAGGACAGCAGCAGCGCATAGCCTTAGCCAGGGCATTGGTCAATCGTCCCCAGGTGCTGATGTTAGATGAGCCCCTCAGCGCCCTGGATGAAAATTTGCGGGTGAGGATGCGGGGAGAATTAAAAAAAATCCAGCAGCAGTTTGGGTTGACCTTTATCCAAGTCACCCACCATGTGGAAGAGGCGTTTTCACTCTCTGATCAAGTTGTGGTGATGAACCATGGTCATATCGATCAAGTTGCAACACCTGCGGAGCTGTTTACAACGCCTGCCTCTCAGTTTGTTGCCAAGTTCATTGGGGACAACAATATTTTTGCTGGCAAAGTCGTGAATTCTGTAGCGGATGGCAACGGCAACGATGTGATCGAGTTGGACGTTGATGGGGTGGGATCGCTTTTTTGTAAAGGGACTGCAACACAGACGGGATCAGAAGCAGCCTGTTCTGTACGGCCTGATTTACTACATCTAGACCCTAAAGCTGAGGGCAAAACTGAGACCAATGTTCAACCTTCTAGTAATGCCAATCATGTGACCGCCAGGATCACAGATATTGAGCTTACTGGCTATGTAACCCGAGTATCGCTCATGCTAGAGGCCACTGGGCAGGCATTGCTGTACAAGGTGCGAACCACAGACTGGATGGTGTCTGGATTCCAAGCAGGGCAATTGGTTATCCTGCGCTGGTCAGTCCAGGACTGTATTTTCTTACCTTATTAAAACAACAGATTAAGGGGGTTGTTAATCCAGCCTTCTTATTGTTTAGTATCACTTTAAGTGTCGCTATTGTTTCATCAACGAAAAACAATGTCTAAGTTTACCCGTCGCCGATTGATCCAAACTGGTCTAGCTACTGGAGCCGCATTTGCAGCTGCCCGCTGTGGTAATAGCGAAGCTCCCCTGGGTACGCCAAACAATCCAGCCCCAGGCCCTGAGGTGAATGCCAACGCCATTAAAGACGTCACTCTCCGTTTTATTGGTACAGGGGTAGCCCAGGTCAACGATATTAGGGATAAAGCCCAAGAAGATTTAGGTTTTAAGCTGGACCTGCGGGCACTGAGCACTGAAGAAAACAACCAGATCGCCATCACCCAGCCTGGTCAGTATGACATCTTTGATGGCGAATACTTTAGCCTACCCCTGGTAATTCCATCCGGTAACCTGCAGCCCATTGACGTTACTCGTGTTAAGGACTTTGACAAAATCGCTTCGTTTTTTACAACAGGTAAGTTTAACGGATTACCTGTTGAAGGTGCCCAGGGAACAGCGCCCATCAAGGTCATGTATCTGAAAGATAAAGACTCTGAGGAGTTTTCAGCTACCCCCACTGACTGGGCAACGCTGATTCCTTTTCAGTACAACGCTGATACGTTGGGCTATCGTCCTGACTTAGTGGGGCGCACAATTGAAAGCTGGGCCGATCTCTTTGACCCTGCGTTTAATGGTAAAACTTCTATCCTGGATATTCCCTCCATTGGCATCATGGACGCGGCCATGGTGGTGGAGTCCGCCGGGCTCATGACCTTTGGCGACAAGGGCAACATGACCAAGGAAGAGATTGATCAGATTACCGCCATTCTGATTGAGCAAAAGAAGGCCGGACAGTTCCGTGCCTTTTGGAAAACTTTCGATGAGTCGGTGAACCTGATGGCGTCTGGTGAAGTCATCCTGCAGTCGATGTGGTCACCTGCGGTCACAGCGGTTAAAGCCAAGGGCATTGAATGTGTTTACGCACCGCTAAAAGAGGGCTATCGCGCTTGGGGTGGCGGTGTAGGTCTCTCTCGCAATTTGGAGGGGCCTGCCCTAGATGCGGCCTATGCTTACATTGACTGGCTTTTAGATGGTTGGGCAGGTGCTTTCCTTGGTCGCCAGGGATATTACAGTGCAATTCCTGAGAATGCGAAGAAATTTATGTCAGCCGAAGAGTGGGATTTCTGGTACGAAGGTAAGCCTGCCGCTGTGGATATGGTAGATCCCTTTGGCACCACCCTAGAGAAAGCGGGTGCCGTGAGAGATGGTGGCTCATTTAAAGACCGCATGGGTAATGTGGTGGTTTGGAACTCGACAATGGATGAACAGGTTTACCTGGTTCAAAAGTGGAATGAGTTTATCGCATCGTAACTATGAGTAGAACTTGGAAGTCCTTCCAACCCTATCTCCTGGCTACGCCTCAAACACTGATTTTTTTCATGTTTTTGGTGTTTCCAATTTTCATGATTTTTATCGTGAGCTTTTGGGAGTTTAATGGCTATGCCATGACGCCAGCTTTTTCGCTAGAAAATTACAAGGGCGTTTTGGGTTCTAGTGTGACGTTGGCCACGTACTTGAATACGTTTAAGTACGTGGTTTTGGTATGGGGTGCATGCCTTGCGATCGCACTGCCCGTAGCTTACTTTCTCAGCTTTTGCATTGAAAAAGAAAGCCTGAGGATACTGTTGTTTCTGGTCTGTACGATTCCGTTTTGGACCTCGAACATTATCCGGATGATCTCCTGGATACCGGTACTGGGAAGGGAAGGACTTCTAAATCAGCTGCTGCTCAACCTAAATTTGGTTGAGCAGCCAGTGGAATGGTTTTTGTATTCCGATTTTGCCATCGTCCTGGGGATGGTGCATCTCTACAATTTCTTTATGATTGCTCCTGTCTTTAACAGCATGATGCGGATCGACCGCACGTTAATTACGGCGGCCCGTGACATGGGCGCATCTGGGGTGAGCGTATTCAAAGAGGTGATCCTACCGCTTACTGCGCCCGGCATTGCCATCGGCTCAATCTTTGTAGTCACCCTCACCATGGGAGAATATGTCACCGTGCGGCTGATGGGGGGAGGACAGGCTGCATCTGTTGGCAAACTGATCAGCACCCAGATTGGCAGTTTGCAATATCCATTAGCCGCCGCCAACGCCGTCATTTTACTGCTGGTTACCTTGGTTATGGTGGTTGGTATTTTACGCGTTGTTGATATTCGCAAAGAACTGTAGAACTTTAGGCTTTCTGCACCATGGCTAAACGGCACCCCTCTTTTTATATTCTGGCAGTTTTTTTTGGCCTGTTTGTGCTGTTTTTGTACGGTCCCATGCTGGCTATTTTTACCCTGTCACTGCAGGGGCCAGACGGAGCTCTGACGTTTCCCGTACGCAGTTTTGGCTTTTATTGGCTAGGACAGGTATTTCAAGAACAGCGGGTGGGTAGTTTTGTCGAATCTTTTCAGCGGTCGTTTTGGTTAGGATTATTAGTAGTTGCCATCGCCATTACAGTCAGTGTGATGGCAAGTATGGCCTTTCGAGAACGCTTCAGAGGGGCACGACCGCTCTTTTATTTAACGATTTCTAGTCTAGTAGTGCCCGGTGTTTTAATCTCATTGGGGATTGGTATTACCTTTCAGGTAATCGGTGTTCAAACCAACTGGTTTTCATCGGGGCTGGGTGCCCATTTAACCTGGGCAGTGCCGTTTGCTTTTTTGATTATGCTGGGGGTATTCAACCGGTTTAACCCCTTTTACGAAGAGGCTGCCCGAGATTTAGGCGCAGATGATCTAAGAACGTTTCAAGAGATTGTGTTGCCGTTAATTTTACCTAGCCTGATTGGTATTGCTTTGCTGAGCTTTACCCTTTCCTACGATGAGTTTATCCGCACCTCTCTCGTGTCTGGCCAGAGCAATACGCTGCCGCTAGAGATTTTTGGCATGACCACAAATGTCACCTCACCGGCACTGTATGCTCTGGGGACGCTGACAACTTTGTTTTCAGCTACAATGATTGCCCTGGGTTTTCTATCGTTTAAGTTTCTTTCCCGGCGTTAGTCACGTACAAAATATCAGACACGTTTATAGCGATCAGGGTAAAAGGGACCGGCAAAATTGCCCTGGAAATTGAGGCTGCTGGGTGCGATCGCGACATTCTAGCACCAGTCTTGAAACGGGACATCGACATTCAAACTCAGGGTGGTACTGGTGCTGATTCAATGTTTGGTGGCATCGATTCAATTACTGGAAATACCAACAACAATTATCTCTACTACATCAATTATTAACGGTACTAACAAAGTCACGGCTGAGAATAACATGAACGTTAGTTTCAACCGTGACTTTGTATTTATTTAGGATCGTTTTCTAGAGACTAATAATTGTTCTAGTGAGAGGCTCTAGAGCCTCTCACTAGGATCCTTTCAGCTGTTCGGACGCTACCCGGACGCTACTCGGACGCTGGCTCTAATAGTCTATTGCTAGAACAGCAAATAAACGATTTGTTCATACTTTCTCACTACAATACTCAGGAAAACTTAACTATGGTTGGGCAAACTGCTTCTGACAACTTAAATAATCGGCTGGGCCGTTATGGTGCCTTTGTTTACGGCTTCATCTGCTACGCTATCTTCTTCATCACGTTTTTATACGCCTGCGGTTTTGTCAGCAACTTGATTGTCCCGCGATCTATCGATTCGGCTCCAGTCGTTCCCCTGAGCAATGCTTTACTCGTTAATGCGTCTCTATTGGGCCTTTTTGGGCTGCAGCATAGTGGCATGGCTCGCCAAGGCTTTAAGCAAAAGTGGACTCAGATTCTCCCTAAGGCTGTTGAACGCAGTACCTATGTCCTTTTTTCAAGCCTTTGTCTGATTACACTGTTTTACTTTTGGCAACCGATGGGTGGGAAAATCTGGCAAGTCAGCAATGGTATTGGAATGGCAACTCTCTATGGAATAGCTACTATAGGATGGTTGATAGTGCTAGGGACCACTTTTTTGATTAGCCATTTTGATCTATTTGGCTTACGTCAGGTGTGGCTCTATCTGCAAGGTAAAGAGTACACTAACCCCAAGTTTGTCACCCCTGGTCCCTATAACTACGTACGCCATCCCCTCTACGTTGGCTTTCTCCTAGCATTTTGGGCAACCCCTACGATGACCGTAGCTCATCTAGTATTTGCTCTGGTCATAACTCTCTATGTTCTCGCGGCAATTCAGCTAGAAGAACGGGATTTGGTAAATGCCTATGGCGAAGACTATAAAAATTATCGCCGCCGGGTACCCATGCTGATTCCCTTTACTGGTCGTCGGACCAACCGCTAAATCTAATCAATCTATGACACTTCATCAATCTTTAGGAGTCTTGAATCATGCAAGCGATAGCGTCCCACACAGCCGAAATGGGGCATATAATCGGCGAATTTGGATGGAATAAAAAGCGCGCCAAACTTCTGTTAATCATATACGGGATAATAGCGCTGCCAATAAGTTTGATGTCTTGCCTATTTATCGTTGGTTTCTTTTCTTCTCCTGTAGTTCTCTGGCTGATAATTCGTAGTATTTGCCGCTTGAAAAGTTCTCGAATAATTATTTCCCTTTATGAAAAAGGACTGATTGACAATCGCAATGGTGACGCTTCACCTCTGTTCTATAGGGACATCAGTAAAATCTATGTCTCTCCTGTAAGCATGGGTGGACAAACTTTCTATGACTATACGGTACATACCTACGATGGTAGTAAGCCGATCAAATTTAGCATTGAAATTGCTAATACAAAGCAATTTGGGGAGGCTATCCAGGAAGGGATATTAGCTACTCAACTACAGCAGCATCTCATTGATCTAGAAAATGGAGCCTCGATTCCATTTGACCGCCTAAGTCTCAGTGCCGAGGGATTAGCCTTTCGCAAGAAAAAGCTTGACTGGCAGGACTTTAGCCATGCGGAAATTAAAAGAAACAGAGTCGGCAAGAGCGTCACCCACTGGCTTGAGATTTATCAAAAAGGGCAAAGCCGTGTATGGAAAAATTTTGAACGTAATCGGTTTCCCAACCTGTTTTTGTTCTTTAATCTAGTTGATCATCTCAGTCAAGAACGTCTCACTCAAGAGTGTTCTCGAACTTACGACAACACAAGAGTTTGAAGCAAATGAACGAAGCAGAAATAGAGGCAGGCCTCGCTGTAACGCCCGGTTACAGATACACTGAGAAGGTGGGAAACCAGTTATTTGTTGCTGGCCAAGTCCCGCATGATATGAATGGACAACTTGTTGGTATAGACGATCCCTATACTCAATCACGCCAGTGCTTGGATAATCTGCTAAAACTACTGTCAGTGCATGGCTACTCGGTTACAGACATCCGGCAGCTAGTTGTGTATGTAGTGGGACAATCCCTCAGTCTGACCCATGCCTGGACAGCAGTAAAGGAAACGTTCAGCGAAGGTGTTCCGCCTGCTACATTACTTGGGGTTGCCGCATTGGGACACGAGGGTCAACTTGTAGAGATTGATGCGACAGTGATCAAATGGCAATAACTCCAATGGTTTTGTGCACAGCAAAGAATCGACAAATACAAAATCAACCGCGTCTGGCTTAGTAACTCGCCGGAGGATAAAGAAAATACAACATAATAGCCCTTTTGCTGCGGTAATATGCAATGATTCAGCTATGCCTCTACCAAATCTCACCATGAGGATTTTCTCCTGTTTTTTGAGCTATGGCTTACCTGTAATGTACTTCGGTAGCTACATAATAGGGAGTGCTACATTACAGCCTGCTCAAGCTCAGATTCAGCCCGACGCTACCCTTGGAGCTACACCATCCACCGTCAGAAATGATGTCGGCACAGGACAACTGCTGCTTGAAGGAGGAGCACCCAGAGAAAATACTCTGTTTCACAGCTTTAGCGACTTTAACGTTGCCCCTGATGGCAATGCCTATTTTGTCAATCCAGACAGTATCACGGTCATTGTTTCACGAGTTACAGGAAATAGTGAATCTAATCTGTTGGGAACACTGGGTGTTTTAGGGGAAGCAGATTTGTTTTTTATAAATCCCAATGGCATTGTTTTTGGGCCAGAATCTACTCTAGATATGAGCGGCTCCTTTTTTGCTAGCACAGCGGACGGTGTTGTCTTTGATGACGAATTTACGTTTAGTTCCATTACACCAGAAGCGCCGCCCCTGTTGACTGTTAGTACGCCCGCAGGATTACAATTTGGACAACAGCCTGGACCGATCAACTACCAAGCAGAACGATCCTCCAGGAGTCGGGGCTTAATCTTAGAACCACAACAAATGCTTGCTTTATTAGGAGGTGAACTAGACTTTCAAGGGGCTAATCTGTGGGCAACTGGGGGACGAATTGAGCTAGGCAGTGTCGCAGAAGCAGGATTTGTTAGTCTAGCGTCCATAGGTCCGAATTGGACTTTCAACTATGATGATATTTCAACATTTGATGATCTGACAGCAACGAGCAGCTTTATTAGGACTAATATTCAAGATGAAGAACTCGTAACAATGGAGAATCAAGCTAGCGGAGTTGCCGTTCATGCAGCAGATATTTCGCTGAGTCTGTCTACACAGATTTTGGCAAATACATGGACAGACTTATCCGCGGGCAACATTACGATCAATGCTCAACGGCTAAGCTTAGAAAGTGGTTCAGTTATTTCGAGTAGAGCTATAGCAGTTAGCGCTGAAGATATTGCAGGCAATGCTGGTGATGTTGTAATCAATGCCGATGAGGAAGTCGTTTTAAGAGGAGGAGCTGATTTCGGCTCCTTTATTTCTCCCACAGGAATAAGCTCTGATGTGACAGGCGAGAGCCCCTTTTCTAGTGTTATATCTGGTGCGGCAACAGGTGATGGTGGCGATGTAACGATTAATACTCAACGATTATCTGTTTTAGATGGTGCTGCTATTTTGTCGCAAACTACCTCTGTCGGCAATGCGGGTGATATTACCATTAATGCCACTGAATCAGTTGAGGTTTCTGGATTGTTAACAACAGAAAATTCCTTTGCCCCGGGGTTAATTACAACTGGAAATTTTCGCGGCACGGGTGCTGGCGGTAGACTTTCAATCAATACTGGAAGATTAATCCTTAAAGATGCCGGGAGTATTTTAGCTCGAACCATTGGACAAGGTCCTGGTGGCCGTATTGAGGTGAACGCCGACACAGTTGAAGTACTGGGGAGTGCGCCTGTACCAAACAACCCTAGGCGTAACGAAGTACGTAGCGCCATCACCGCATCTACTCGAAGTGACGGTGATGCAGGACAGATTATTATTAATGCCCGACGTGTGAATATTCAAGACGGTGGAGAAATAACAACAGCAACCCTGGCCAGTAGTCGTGGGGATGGCAACCTTCTGAGCGTGAGGGCATCTGAGGATATTCGTATTGCCGGGATATCTGCAGTAGACGGGGAGCCTAGTGGTCTCTTTAGTAGTACGGAGGGGAATGGCAGTGCAGGACTGATGCAGATTGATGCAGATGAGCTGAGGGTTGAAGCGAGAGGTGTTATTGCTGCTGCGACCCTGAGTGAAGATGCTCAATCTTCTGGTGGATTGGAGCTAAGGGTTAAGAGGCTGTTGCTCAATGATGGTGAATTAACGGTTGAAACCCGTGCTCAAACAGGAAGCGGTGCTGAGATTAATATTTCAAATCTAGAGGTCTTGTTATTACGCAATAATAGTTTGATCTCAGCAGAGGCAATTAATAATGCCAATGGCGGTAACATTCGTATAGATGCCAGCGAAGGTTTTGTCGTTTCTCCCCTTGAAGAAGATAGCGATATTCTGGCCCGTGCTAATCTGGGCAATGGAGGAGACATTAATATAGTAGCTCAAAGTATTTTAGGGCTGGCAGAAAGACCAGCTATCCGTGGTAATGGGACTAATGATATAGATGCCAGTTCCAGTTTTGGTGCATCAGGGACGGTGCTACTCAACGAGCTGAATGTGAACCCAGCCGTAGAGGATGTGGAATTGCCGGATGATACTAGAGCAGCCGAGGTCGCTCAGCAGTGCAACCCCAGCCAGGAGGTTTCTAGCTTTGTTGCCACCGGACGTGGGGGGGTGCCGCCAGAACCGCAGGCGATGGTTCCGGAAATCTTATGGCAGCCTGGTAGTTCACAAGCTCAGGGGCTATCTTCGGATACTGAGATCGCAGCTCCCTCTCAGCTAATCGAAGCCCAAGGTTGGCAAACAAATATGGCGGGTCAGATTGTGCTGACAGCGGCAACAACAGAAACAGTTCCCTATACGACCGCGTCGTCTATGACTCATTGTTCTCTAACTGATTTTTCATAGTTCATCATGAGAGAAACTATTCGTCATCTGGTTTACTATGGGATTCTGTTTTGTTTGAGTTTATTACTTAGTGTTGGAGTTATTCCTGGACTGGCTCATATCCACGCATCTGCACAGACATCTGCACAGATACTTGATTCAATATCCTCTCAGTCTGCTGAGGACTTAGTTGAACAGGGGCGTATTTTTTATGAACAAGGAAAATGGAAAGATGCCGCAGTCAGCTGGGCAGACGCTGCTCAGCGCTACCACTCATCAAATAATTTGATCGGGGTAACTGGCAGTTTACTTAATCAGACCAAGGCCCTCACCATGGGAGGTCACTATCGCCAGGCCTGTGAGATTACCCTTGTAGCCGTTGGGTTAGAAAACTTAGACTGTAACTTTGACGAACCAGCGACGATAACAGCGGTGATGACGGTCATTGGGAATGAGTCTGACCCCACGATGAGGCTGTTGAAATTTACCACCTTAGGTAACGTCCTCAGATTAAACGGTTATTTACTTCAGGCACAAGAGTCTCTCGAAGCAGCCATCACCATCGCCCAAACCCTCGAGCAACCTGAGCTATATGCTAAAACGTTACTGAGTCTGGGTAAAATTCAACAACTCAGCTACCAACAGATCCTGGAGCTCTACCAACAAACTCAAGCTCCAAACGATCGAGCTCAGGCTTTAGACATTGCTTTTACAGCACTAGCATCCTATCAATCTGTTAATAACCTGGCAATTACTCCGCTTTTACAGGTTCAAACCACCTCACAAATACTCGATTTGCTTACCCAGCTGCAAAGCCATCCTGATCGGATCGAGCAGCGGCTGCAGCAACGAGAATTAATTCCTCAGATTCAAACCCAGCTTCAGACATTACAACAGTTGCCTTTTGAAACGTTGCCGCCCAGCCGAGCGCTTGTTGACAGTCAGCTGAGCTTAGCGCAAAGTTTGATTAAATTGTGGGCATTGCCTGGGGAAATGGTTTCACTATCGCCAGCAGCTGATATTCTCCCCTTGTTAAATCGGGCCCGAGAAAATGCGATCGCACTCCAAAACATCAATGCCCAGTCCCAAACCCTAGGTATCCTTGGCCATCTCTACGAAGTCTGGAACGAGCGAGAAGGCCACTGGCAGCAGGCCCAGCAGTCTACCCAGAAGGCGCTGAGCCTAGCCCAGTCGGTACAGGCATCGAATTTGGCCTATCAGTGGTCGTGGCAGCTGGGGCGGCTGTATCGGCAGTCGGACTATAAGAACACAGAACGTGCGATCGCTTACTACCAAACTGCCGTCGACACCCTGGCCGATGTGCGTCGCAACCTATTGGCCCTCAATCCAAATGTTCGCTTTGTGCTGCGAGACAATAGTGAGCCGCTCTATCGCGAATTTATTCTGTTACTTCTGGAAAGTCCCACTGGAGACGCGCCCAACCAAAAGAACTTGCAACAAGCAATCCGCGAGGTTGATGCTCTACAACTGGCCCAGCTAGAAGACTTTCTCAGTTGTAATCTCACTCAGCAAGTAGCCCTGGATAAAGAACAAACTGACCCCGACGCTGCCATTTTCTACCCTATTATTCTGGCCGATCAGCTAGCTGTTGTGGTGAAATTTCCCAATTCTGAGCAACTACAGTTTTATCGTACCCGGCTGCCTGATGGCGAGATTAACCAGCTTCTCGACAGTCTCCGGCGCGAGGTGGAGCGCCCCTTTCTCACTCAAACTTTCTTGAACCAGGCTCAACAGGTCTATGACTGGTTGATTCGGCCCGTAGAAACAGATCTCACAAACCAATCCATCGACACCCTCGTTTTTGTCTCGGATGGCGCACTACGCAATGTGCCTATGTCTATATTGCACGATGGACAACAGTTTTTAATTGAAAAGTATGCGGTAGCTCTTAGCCCTAGTTTGACATTACCCACCTCTCAATCCTTGTCAGAAGGACAGTTTGAGGCTCTCGCCTTTGGTCTTTCAGAAACTCGAGCTGATTTTCCACCCCACCAGGGATTTGCACCGCTCGAAAATGTGGCCACCGAACTGACGATTATTCAAGATCAGCTGCCGAGCCAAAAGCGATTAAATCAAGATTTTACTGGCAGCTCCCTAAAAAACTTGGTTCGCGAGCAGTCTGCATCCGTGGTTCATCTCGCTACCCACGGCCAGTTTAGCTCCAACCCTGAAAAAACATTTCTATTGGCTTGGGACAGACGCCTCACCCTAGACGATCTCAGCCAGCTGTTAAACAGTCGCACAGACCAGACGGCTATTGAACTGCTGGTGTTAAGCGCCTGTCAAACAGCAGCTGGAGATAGTCGCGCTACCCTGGGGCTGGCTGGCGTCGCCATTCAGTCAGGAGCCCGTAGTACGGTGGCTTCGCTGTGGGCTGTCGATGACATTGCCACTACCGAACTGATGGGATACTTTTATCAGGCACTATCAATGACAGCCAATCATAGTTCATTTACCCGTGCCCAAGCCCTACGCCAGGCTCAGTTAGCACTCCTCAATAATCCTAATTTCCGGGCTCCCATCTATTGGTCAGCCTTTGTTTTAGTGGGTAACTGGCAGTAGTTTAACGACAGCAGTTTTGGATGGGGGCATCTGCGATCGCATCTAAACCCGCAGAACTCAAAAACTCTTGCCAGTTCTGTTCTGCTGCCGTTGGATTGTTTCCTGACTGCTTTAAGGTTGCAACCGTAGTCAGCGCGTTGTGCCAAACACCTTGACTCAGCCAGATTTCAGCCTGTTGCTGCGAGCTTTCAGCGATATCAATTTCTCTCAAAACATCAAGACTGGGATTAATCCGTTGTAACGTACCTGCAACTCGCGGATTATCGGCGGGTGTTCTAGGATTTGCCAACAGGCTAAATACCCAGTTATAGGTTTGGTCTACAGCCAACTCAGTATCCACCTGAATACCCACAATTCCCCCGGTTTGGGGTAGGGTTATCGTCTGAATAGATAGGGCCAGCTGAGCGTCGTCCAGCAGGGCAAGTTCTCCTTCGATGGGGGCTGATTGACCAGGCACGTGAAACCAAAGTATTGGCATCGCCGCTGTGGTTAATGCTGGCTCAGACGATGAAGGTAAGTTACAGCCAGCCTCTGAGACCGCCAGTGCTTCATCACCAGGCACCAGCGCTACCAGTAAACCACTACAGTCTCCCCTAGAACCACCAGAACTCCGACGACTGGGACTGCCTCTACCAGTAAACCCATCAGCCGGGTCTTCTTTTTGACTGACATCAACTGTAGCGCCAGCATTCTCAGGCGTTTTGGCATTCGCTTGCGCCACGGTAGACCAAGGCACCCCCCCCATGATTAAAATGGAAATAGAAAACAGACGTAAACGTTGTAAGTATGTCATCGTAGTTCAACGTAACAGTAGCTTAACTATTCACGGTGTACGGTTGGATAACAAAGAGGCAACCACAGAGCTGACCCTGTCCAGACGAGTATAGATGGTACCACCGGCACCCAAGCTCCTAACAGTAGCATACCGTAGCCAGAGAAAAAGATAATGACGCCTCCGCCAACAGTAAACAGTAGCGAAGGATACCTTGGGCGACACCACCAAAGCACTACAGTGCTGGCCAGGCCGATTACGCATAGTTTAAAGATTTCTAAACTGTTAGGGACCCATCTCAGTAGGGGGCGCTGTTCTAAAACAGCGCTGAGCAGTTGACTCGTCATGTGGGCATGGACTACCACCCCCGGTAATCGTTGTCTTTGACCAGGAATAAAATGGCTGTCTTTGGCATCAGCCAGTCCTAGGAGGATAATGCGATCGCGAATCAACGTCTCTAATTGTCCATCTAACTCGTTGCCCAATAGTTGTTGCAAAGACACTTCTTCTGGATGCTGGTGCCGATAGTTGACCAGCAGCTGATAGCCTTTGACATCACTGGGAGACATTTGATATCCGCCACTAGTGGCGCTCAGAGCAGGTAGGGGCAACGTCCCCAAATGAGCCTCTCCGTCTGCGTCCTCTGAGTCAAATGTGAGTTCTATTCCTTCAGCTTGTAGATACCGTAAGGCCAGGCGCAAACTAAAAGCGGCCGGAGTCGGGCAGACTTCACTGCCGTCCATCCCAATCAGGTGTCGTCTCACCACATAGTCTGGATCGGGAGCAAAGTCGGCAAAACCGACCTGTGTCATGTCCAATCCAGGTGGAGCCGCAATACTAGTAGGGACTCTAACGTCCACGGTGCGGGCCTTTTCGCAAATGGCAATGATGCGATCGCTCAAAGCTGCAGCCAGTTCAGGCTCATAGGGAGCCTCATGAAAAAAGTCCACCCCGATCACCCGAGGCTGATAAGGCGTAATTTTTTGTAAAACTGTGAGTAAAGCGGTGTCCGACAGTGCGCCCGTTCGTTGATAGCCCAACTGATCCTGATATTGAATATCAGCTTCACTCACGGTGATCACTAGAAAGCGCTCATCCCGAGGCTCAGCCGGACGCCACCGTAGAAATTGGTCAAATATCTGCAGCTCGATGGGCTGCAGCCAACCAAGCAGTTTCATCATGACAACTACCGCCGTGATCCCCCCACTCCACAGGGGTACTTGCCAGAGTCGTGCCCGTTTTATACCCGGTGATATCTCAGATGCTTCAGCCGTCTGAACTGCCGTCTGGGCAATCTCAGGAACTGTTTCAAACGTTTGCAGCTGTTGCGTTACCCAATCCTGGTCGAAAACCGTTCGATAGATGCGGTTAAATACTTGTAACTGCCCCTGACGTTGGATAACAAGTCCAGAAAAACGTAGCTCCACCTGCGCCGTAGAGCGATTATCGAATCTGAGACCATCCTGTTCAAGAATTTTCTGATACAGCTGAAGTAGCGTCGCCGGAGTTTTAGCCCCTAACAGAATCCGGTTGCGAATTGTACGTAAATGTTCAGGCTCGTCCTGTACCTCCCAGTGGTTCAAAATGTAGGTGCGTACGATATGATCAACGATGTGTTGAGGAGTTTCCGTGCTTTCAGCCCCATGGTTAACAACTAACTGACACAGCTTTTGCGTCAAAAAAGGTTGTCCACCAGTCCAATTTAGAATAGCGGCCAGGCCAGCCTTAGCATCAGTCAAAACATCATCCAGACCGGTCTTCAGGGGCTGAGCTTCCTGGAGCGTAAATCCTTGTAGCGAGATGGCTCGACCAATATTAAAAGGGGTGCTGTTGAGATCTGTAATTAAATCTGAAGGTGTTGCCACCCCCAGCATCGCCACCGTTAGCTGACGGTATCGAGGGTTACTGGCCCGCTGTTCATACAAATTACGAATTAAGCCAAAAAAATCTTCTGTTGGAAAGTTTAGTCCCAACACACTATCAATTTCATCGAAAAAAATAACTAGAGGCTGTTGTAACCTCGGGAGAACAATCTCGTCAATAAACGTTCCCAATCGCTGTATTGGGGAGAGATCCTCATGCTCCTGTAGCCATTGACGTCGATTAATTTTTAATCCTAGTCGTGAGTTCAGTAGCTGAATCATGCCACCGTACCATTGGGTAGCCGTTACCTGCTGACTCCCGATTCCCAACAGTTCAACTTCCACACAGCGCACACCCGCATCTAGCAGGCGTTTGACCGTACGTACCCGTAGGGATGATTTCCCCATCTGACGCGCGTTTAGCACATAACAGTAGGTACCTGCCAGTAACGATTGAAATAGATCGTTATCGGCCTGACGAGTAACATAAGTAGACGCATCTAAGGAAAGGCTGCCACCTGACTGATATTTAGGACTATTAGTCATTAGACCGGCTGATCTAAACGAGACTGAAAATACAGACGATAAAGCTGACAGCGCGGTTTAGCCAGGTTACCCTTGAGTTGAATAACGCCCATACTGTGCAGCTGGTGAGCCAAAATCGTATCCACAGCGATAGCTTGTTCAGCCGTCATCACCGTCATCAAAATTGCCTTTAGAGCGGGATGATCGCGAATATCTAGCCAACAGTCTCGCAAATGATTGGCATAAATTCCTGAATCAGTGGGTGCATTGGCTAACAGCGTAGCCAGATTCTTTTCCGGATGACGCTTGAGGTGATCAAAAGCCTGCTGCAGTAGATAAGGGTGGCCGCCAACCATCCCCATAAGAGCATCGATCTCTAAATGGTCTACCTGATGCTGTTGAGCAAATGCTTTAACCTGGTCATCGGTAAAGTCAGGTAGCTCTATGGGCACACCTACATTAAAGGGAGACTGGTTAAGATTCAGCGGAATATACACATCTGTTGCATGTACAATCGCTAACCGCAGTTGTTTCCAGATGGGGCTGGTATATGTTTTAGCCTGTTCATACCAGGATCGTAAAAGACCAAAAAAATCTTCGTAAATATCGGGATAAGAAAACAACACATCAATATCATCAAGACAGATGACCAATGGTTCATCACTGGCCATCAGCAAATACTCTTCCATGTAGGTGGAGCAGCTCATTTTACTACCCATACCTTCTTCATCCCAATAGTCATTAATCTGATTGGGAATAGCCAGCAGCCGACTGATATTGATACACAACCAACGCAGAAAACGATTGAGATCGGAAAAATGAGTCTTCCGATCCGCCATTTCCATGCTGATCCGTACCGTTTTAAGATTTTCGGCTGCCAGCTGCGTTAGCACTCGATCCATCATGAGAGTTTTGCCCATCAATGACGGAGACTTTAGCCGAACCAGTGAGCCCGGCTGTAGCAATGTATCGTAGCAAAGCGATTCTAACGGTGGACGTTCAATATAAATATCTGGGCTGGTATCATCTGCGACCTGACAGACGGTCCGAGTAGGCTGAGGCTGAGGGGAGCGAAGTACGGGTTCGGAATCAGCTGAGATTTTCCACCCAGGAACTGCCATATTGTAGGACGATGAGGATTCCTGAGCATCAGACGGCTCCACAGGAACATCACTAGATGCGGTCTGTGGCTTCTCTTCCAACCTTAAGAGCTCTTCATAAATTTGGTAGGTTGCCGGACTAGGGGGAACCCCCAATTCTTCTTGCAATAGGGTCATGCATTGGTGATAAACCCTCAGCGCACTGGCCCGATCCCCTGCTTGGGCGTGTAATCGCATGAGATGACAATAGGCAGGCTCATAGAAGGGATCGAGGCGTTGCAGATGTTGAGCATAGCTGAGGGCAGAACGAACCTGATTTTGCTCGGCCAGCAGCGGAATTAAGGCATCTAAAATAGTGATTGCCTGCTGGCGTAGCTGGGCTCGATAAGGTTCGATCCAGTCATCGTAGCAACCAGGTAATAAATCTCCTTGATAAAGCTTAGCAGCCTGTTCCAAAGCTTCAATCTCAGACACGGTAGCCTTTTTCAAGGACGTTATCGCACCTGCGGTCGCCGCTTCAAATTCGGCTATATCCAGCCAGCAACACTCATTTTGCATCCACTGTATGGACGTTTTTTCAACCCGCAACAGTCGCTCACCGTCAGGTAGCTTCTGCTTTAGTTCATGTAGCCGTCGTCGTAGATTGGCTTTGGCCTCCGTATCGCTTACCTCTGGCCACAGCTGTACTGCCACTTGCTGACGCGTCTGGGGAGCATCTCGATGGAGTAGTAAAAAGGCCAAGAGTGCCTGTAGACGCTCTGACTTCACTCCCGTGATCGAAGTGCCATCAACCGTGAGATTTAACTCACCGAAAAGTTTAATTTGGAGGCCGGAGGATACCTTAGACAAGGATATAGTCAGGTCAAAAAACTAACATTGCTAACATTATATAAACTGTGCGCTTCTAATGCTCAAAAGCGTTTAGAACGCAATAATCTGTAGCCAATGAGCTGGCTACGGTCCATGACTCGGAATAGGTCATAGAAATTTGAAGCGATCACCCTTCTAGGCAAATACCACCGTACGATTGCCATATACCAAAACCCGATTTTGCAAATGTAGCCGCACAGCACGGGCCAGGACTACCCGTTCCAAATCTTTGCCCTTACGAATCAAATCACTCACCTGGTCACGATGGCTCACTCGCACCACATCCTGCTCAATAATCGGCCCTGCGTCCAAATCTGACGTCACATAATGCCCCGTTGCTCCAATAATTTTTACTCCCCGTTCATAGGCACGATGGTAAGGATTCGCACCTACAAACGCAGGCAAAAACGAGTGGTGAATATTAATGACCTTGGGAAACTGGCTGAGAAAGTCAGGGCTAAGAATTTGCATGTACTTTGCCAGCACAACTACATCAATGGCATGTTCTTTGAGTAATGCTAGCTGTTTGGCTTCCTGCTCCAGTTTAGTCGCCTTTATTATCGAAATATGGTGAAAGGCAATATTAAACTGCTCAGCAATGGGCTGTAACGTTTTATGATTGCTCACAATCAGTGGAATCTCTGCGGCCAGCTCCCCCGCTTGATGTCGCCATAATAAGTCCAGCAAACAGTGATTTTGCTTACTCACCCAAAGCGCCATGCGGGGCACCACATCCGAGCAATGTAGCTGCCATGTAGCGCCCAAGGGCTTGGCAATTGAGTCAAAGGCAGGACCAATCAGCTCCCGCGTTAGATTAAATCCCGCTAGCTGCCATTCAATTCGGGACAAAAATAGCTCCGATGGTTCATCTCGGTGCTGGTCAGCATGGACAACATTGCCCCCATTGGCATAGATAAAATTGGCAATTTTAGCCACTAGCCCCTGCTGGTCAGGACAAGAAATTAAAAGTGTTGCAGTGGGTGAAGAAATCACAGGTCACATTCAAAAACAGCAAGCCAGGCTATTATCCCAGCTTGCTGCTTAAGCATATTGATTTAGTGCATACCGTAGACATATGCCGTAGAGGACGGATGTAAACGACTACATGCGCTGCTCTAGAAAACCTGTCAGACGTCCTAAGGTCTCGTTGAGTTTTTCATCAGTTGTGGGTTCTGCGGGCGCAGCATCCACCTCTTCAGTCCGCTTCATCCGCTCAAATGTACGGATAATCATAAACAGGATAAAGGCAATGACAACAAAGTTGATCACGGTTGATAAAAAGAGACCGTACTTGACGCCATTGGCAGATAAGGATGCAATATCCTCAACGTTAGCCGCCTTCAGCGCAGGATTAAGCAATAGGGGCGTAATGATATCCTCAATAAATGAGGTAATGACAGCACCAAAAGCGCCACCAATAACAACGGCTACCGCTAAGTCAACAACATTGCCACGCAGCAAGAACTCACGAAAATCGTTCATGAACCCACCTGCGGAATTCACAGCGTTGGAACGAGCCTGTCTACTAACCATACCTATAACTCTCCTTAAACACGAAGGGACCTGTGTGTCTTACCTGACGAACTAATATTCTTTAACCACAAAGTGATTTTCAAAAAAAATATATCAGTGTTTTCTGGTAAAAGCCAGTTACATAGGGCACAAGGTGTCTATATATTGCGAAATGTGTCAAAAAGAGGAGGGAATCAAAAAATACTCTTAAGAATCTAGGTTTTTATGTATTTTCCTATGGTTTTTGTCCAGTCTGATTTTTGAGATTGTGATGTCATCATTATGGGCTGATCAAGACTGATGCAAGTTAAGTTGGCTGATTTAGGCTGGAATTTGACACAATAGCGGGGAGCACTTGTAGAGACCGGACATGGATACAGAGGCGATATCGTTCAGTATTGTTATTACCACCTACAACCGGATAGAGCTGTTGAAACGTGCGATCGCAACCGCTCTTAACCAAACGATTCCCTGTCAGGTGATTGTGGTCGACAATGCCTCCACCGACGGAACTCAAACCTATGTGGAAAGTTTGGGAGACCAGGTGCTCTACCATCGTAATGCCACCAATGCCCATCACTCAGGGGCCGTCAATGTTGGTGTAGAACGGGCTACTGGCACCTGGATTAAGCTGGTGGATGACGATGATTATTTAGCACCCACCTGCATCGCTGAAATGATCAACGCTATCCAGCAGCGACCTGAAGCCGTGATTTGCTCTTGTCAGGCTGCCCAGGTTGATGATCAAGGCCAGGAACTGAGCCGTACCCACCCCACTGGTCCCGGTCGAATATTCTATATTCCCCAAGCAGATATCCATTACGGCATGTTTTTAGAAGTGGTGCCTTTTGGCACACCGATTCAAGTGGCCGTGCGCCGGGATGCTTTCTTGAAAGCAGGGGGCTGGGACCTGAATATGACCGGCTTTGACGATATTGACTCCTGGATTCGAATCGCGGACTATGGCGATGCCCTATTTATTAATAAATGCCTTACCTATCGCACCGTATGGCCCGGTGGCTACGACCAAAAAATCACCCTCCAGCGTCGTTTAGATACCAATATTTTGATTAAGGAGCGGATCTATCAACACGTCAGTGCAAAACATCAGGATAAGCTACCCACCCTTGAGACGATTCGTCAGTATCTGAGCCTGCACTGGATGATCGTGGCTCTTAAACAAAAGCAGCTGGCCAGTGCCCTTAACTTTGGTCTACCGGCCATCTTTTTTCCCAAAGCATGGCAACTGCTGCGGCAAGCGATAAATTTTCGTCAGCAAAAAGCCCCAGCCTCCGTTGCTAAACTAGTCCTTGAGTAGTTCTAATATGGGATGGTCGGCTCCCTGATCTCCCTGCCCACAAAGATGCCCCATGACCATTACCACAACAACGTTTCAGGTCGGTGGTAGCCTCCATGCTCAGGCTCCTACCTACATCAAACGTCAGGCTGACGATCATCTCTACGACAGTCTTAGTCGTGGAGAGTTCTGCTATGTGTTTAATACCCGACAAATTGGTAAATCCAGTCTGCGGGTGAGAACAAAGCATCGGCTAAAACGGGACGGGGTTTGCTGTGCCGCCATTGACCTGACTAATTTGGGCAGCGACAACGTCACGGCAGAAAAATGGTACATGGGGATTGCCGCTGAGCTATGGCGGAGCCTACAGCTAGAGGGTAACTTTCAACAGTGGTGGCAACAAGGTAACAGTCTCTCGGCGGTACATCGCCTGGAGCGATTTATGAAAGATGTGGTACTGCGACAAATTGAAGCAGACCGGATTGTTATCTTTATCGATGAGATTGATAGTATACTAGCTCTCCCCTTTGCCGCTGATGACTTATTTACGTTAATTCGCTACTGCTATAACCAGCGGGTGGACAATCCAGAGTATCGCCGCCTTAGTTTTGCGTTGTTTGGGGTCGCCACCCCCACCGATCTCTGTCAAAATCCTAACCGTACACCGTTCAATATTGGTACCGCCATTGAACTAAACGGCTTTACCCTTGACGAAGCCCAACCCCT
Organism: Cyanobacteria bacterium P01_B01_bin.77; assembly: GCA_039028535.1. Classification (GTDB taxonomy): domain Bacteria; phylum Cyanobacteriota; class Cyanobacteriia; order Phormidesmidales; family Phormidesmidaceae; genus Leptothoe. Next base: position 96,463 of record JBCCHX010000005.1, on the reverse strand, counting down.
GAGCCGTTGGCTGACTCCCATGGTGAGTAACCCCGTGGAAACGCTAGGCTATATTTTGGACTGGACCAATGGTCAGCCCTTTTTAACCCAAAAGCTGTGCCAGCTGGTGGTGACTCGTATCGCTCCACGAACAGAGGTTTATGTTGAGCAGCCCTGGGTGGATGGGTTGGTGCGATCTCAACTAATCAAGAATTGGGAATCCCAGGATGAGCCTCCCCACCTCAGAATAATCCAAGATCGCCTACTCTCTCGTCCCCAGATGATCAGTCGGCTGTTGGGATGCTATAAAAAACTGTTATCCAGTCAGTCCCTCACCTTAGAAGATAATCATCTTCGAGAGGAGCTACTACTCTCGGGACTAATTGTTAAACAATCCGGTCAGCTAACCGTCCGTAACCAGCTCTATCGAAAAGTTTTCACCTCCCATTGGGTAGATTATCATCTAGCTCGATTACGCCCCTATTCCCAAGCCTTTGAAGCTTGGATTCACTCAAATCAACAAGATCGTTCCCGATTGTTACGGGGGCAGTCTTTAGTAGAAGCTCAGACTTGGGCTAAAGATCAACAACTGAGTGATTTAGACTATAAATTTATCGCTGATAGTGTTGCCGTCGATCGTCAAGAAGTTCAACAAGCCCTAGAATCAGAGCGTCTCAAAGAACTCGAAGCACGTCTAGAAGCCCAACAGCGCAATGTTACCCTACAACGCTTTTTGATCGTTGGCATGGGGGTGGCGTTTCTCAGCATTACCAGCGTAGCCATGCTCGCCTATCGCCAGTCCCGTCAAACCATGCTGACTCGACAAGACAACCAAAACAATCAAGCCCTTTCCGCCAGCTACTATTCCGATGCCCTCTACAACCAAGACAACCGTCTGCAATCCCTGTTGGAAGCTGTGCGAGCCGCCCAACAGCTACAGCGGTTGCCTCAGCCTCAACCCACAGTAAAACAACAAGTGGAAAAGACTTTGCGCAGGTCCATGCAAAGCATTACCGAAGCCAATCAGCTACGGGACCATCGAGCTCCCGTCTATGACGTTACCTTTAGTCCTGATGGCCAGTATCTGGCCTCGGCTAGCTGGGATAATACTCTCAAGCTTTGGCATGCCGATGGTCAGCTGATTACCACCCTAAGTGGTCACACCAATGCGGTATGGGATGTGGCGTTTAGCCCCGACAGTGAGTATTTAGTCTCTGCTAGTGACGATGCGACTGCGAAAATCTGGCCCATTAGTTACGAAAGTGATATTCCCACTGTGGTCGCCCCACCCCTGACTCTCCGGGGGCATCAGGGGCGAGTCAATGCGGTGGATATTTCTCTAGATAGCCAAACATTAGTCACAGGAGGGGAGGATGGTCATCTCAAACTTTGGGATCGTACAGGCGAACTCTTACTAGATATCCAGGCCCATGAAGCCAGTGTTAATCAGGCCGCCATTAGTCCTGACGGTCTCACTTTAGTCACCGCCAGTGAGGATCAGTCCATTCGATTTTGGGAGGCCACCACCGGGCGTCTGCTAAAAGAACTAAAAGGGCACCAAGCTCCGGTTTATGGATTGGCCTTTAGCCCTGACGGCCGAGTTTTGGCCTCTACCAGTGACGATAAGACCATTCGACTTTGGTCGCTGGAGAATCACAGCAATGCCTCTCAGGCCTCTACGGAGGACCTTAGCATCATCCTAGAAGGACATCAGGATCGGGTTTGGAATGTGAAATTTAGCCCCGATGGTCGTCAGCTGGCCTCCACCAGTTGGGATAGCACAGTCAAACTATGGACCAGTAGTGGCACTCTGGTGACTACCCTAAAAGGCCACGATGCCGGTACATGGAGCGTTGATTTTAGTCCCGATGGGCAAACCTTAGCCTCCAGCAGTGACGATGCCACTGTGCGACTGTGGCGTTTGGACAAGATCCCTCAAACATTCCATGGTTACCAAGGCCCTGTGACTAGTCTCGATGTCAACCAGCAGACAGTGGCCGCTGGTAGCTGGGACAGAACCATTCGAATTTGGAACTGGAACGGTAATTTACAGTCAGTTTTACGGGGCCATACCAATCGGATCAGACAGGTTGCCTTTAGTCCCGATGGGCAAATCTTGGCCTCTGCTAGCTGGGATCAAACCATCAAGCTTTGGCGGTCTGAGGGCGGTTTATTACAGACCCTGAGGGGACATCAAGATATTGTGTGGGGAGTGGCCTTTAGCCCGGATGGCGAAGAAATTGCCTCCGCTAGCTGGGACCAATCTATCAAACTTTGGCGACCCAACGGAGACTGGTTGCAAACCCTGCGAGGCCATCGAGATCGGGTTTATGGCATTGCCTATAGTCCCGATGGTCAATACTTAGTGTCCGGCGGCTGGGACCACACCATCAAGCTTTGGAATCGTCGTGGGGAACTTTTAAAGAGCATCCATGGGCATCGTGCTCCCATTTGGGCGGTTGCCGTTAGTCCTGATAGTCAGCTGATTGCCTCCGCTAGTGCCGATCACTCCATCCGGCTGTGGTCTATCACGGGACGCCCCGTTGCTACGCTCAATGGCCATCGAGCCAGGGTGCACGGTGTAACCTTTAGCCCCGATGGCCAACTGATTGCTTCCACCAGCTATGATCGCACCGTACGAATCTGGAAACAGGATGGCACCCCTGTAAAAACTCTCTACGGTCACAATGAGTTTACCTGGGGAGTCGGCTTTAGTCCCGATGGTCAAACCCTGCTTTCTAGTGGTCACGACCGTCAAATCATTCTGTGGAACTGGCGAGACAGCCGTAGCTTTGATCAGCTCTTAGACGATGGCTGTCGCTGGCTAGATGACTATTTAGCCCACAGTGATAATTTATCGGATGTGGATCGTCAGCTATGTAGTGGGGGTATCTAAGTAGGGGTATCTAGGGAGACCATTAGGATATTCTTTTAAATTACTTTTTTCACCTTACACAATTTCGGTGTTTTCCCTTAAATTGCTTTCATAGCGAGTTAGTCCGTCAGTCATCAATTGGCTTGTAGGCCCGTTTTGTTTTCAACAGCATCTGGGACTGCGGTCACGAAAAACAGAACAAACAATCATATTTACTATCGTTGCTGAGCAAAGGTTCCGGGAGGCACTTTTGCTCTTCAGTTTTTGTTTTTGCTTTTGTCCAATTTTCTGGTTTTGGGAAATGTTTATGATCCTGTTCCCATCACCGCATCGTTATCGCCACTGGTCTTGACATTTGTTCATAGGCCTTGGCACTCGGTTTAAAGGATTACAAGAGGTATGGTTATGAAAGCTATTGCAATTGTTGGCAGTCCTAGTCAGCCCGAAACGCTACTGGCTGACTTGCTACACTGGCATGGTCTATCTGTTTTTCAGGTGGGTGACGGTGATGCACTACTGCCGTTGTTAAGCTTTATTTCACCTGAGCTAATCATCATAGAGGCTGTCTCAAGTACAAGTGCTCTGTGCGATCGCATCAAGCGTAGTTCTGTGATTGGCAACATTCCCGTACTTGTGTGCGCAGAACAGGGGACCTGTACCAGTAGCAATATTCCTGCTGATGCTTATCTCTGTGCCCCTTATACAGCTGAAGAGGTGTTTGCCCATATCCAGGCCCTACGCCCCCTCCAACAGCCCCTATCTAACACCATAGTTACATCAGCCTGGATTGATTCCTAAACGCCCACCAAAATACTGTCTATATAGATTACAGCTGGCAGTGGCTGTGTTCCCTACTAGGGTTACTAATCCCATACTTTCCAATCGATAGGCGGCCATGGGCTCTAGCTCAGTGGTCGTCTCTTGCTCAATTACCCGATAAAATGTGCGTGCGAGTTTAGGCTCTGCTTCAAAAATGGCCAGATAGCTACGCAGGTGATCGCTATAGATGCCGCTGTGTTGAGGCGCTTCATCAATCAACTTGTTTAGGTCCATCTTATGAACACTGAGGTTATACAGGGCCAAATGAACCAAGTAAGGGTGTCCTTCCACCAACGTATGGAGAGATATCAGTCCTTTATCCCATGGGATGCGATAGCGTTGAGCTAGCTGCTGAGTCTGAGCCAGGGTAAATGCAGGCAGTCGCAAGGGTAGCCCCACGTTAAAGGGCGACTGATGAATTTGCAGTGGAATGTAGGCTTCAGTGGCATAGGCCACCAATAATCTAAGATTACCCCACTCTTTTAGATTTTTGGCCTCTTCATGCCACACTCGCAGCATGGGTAAAAACTCCTGGGCCATGGCAGGATGTTCAAATACGGCTTGGAGATCGTCAATTACTAGTAATAATGGCTGCTGCAGTGGATCCAAGACATTACTTTGCATATAGTTAGTGCAGCTGACCTTACTGCCTAGATCGGCACTCCACACATCATCTAACTGACCCGTCAGCTTTAACTGCTGGGCAATGTTGGCGCAAAACCAACGTAGAAACCGATCAAAATCGGCCAATACACGTCCGTCAGCTTGCCGGAAGTTAAGCCGCACTATATTGAAGCTAAAGGTTTGGGCTTGGGCAACTAGACGGTTCACTAAGGAGGTTTTACCCCACCGTTCCGGAGCCCGTACCCTCAACAATGCCCCAGGTTTTAATAATTCACCCATGGCCTGATTTTCCACCGGAGGTCGCTCTACGTAGAGCGGGCTGCCCAAGGGCAGAGGACTTCCTGGAAATGTGGTGTCTGACTGCTGTGAATCAGGCCACCATAGGTCTGGTGTAGCAGGCTGATGTAGCTTATAGGCTTGCTGTCGCAGCACTGCATGAATATTTTTTTTAGTCACGCGCTCCCCCAAGACATGGGAGATCTTTTGCCAAAGACGGGACCCCGTTACTCGTACATAATCGGCATCGTAGCCTTCACTGGCAGCGATTTGAGCGTAGGTAGATCCTTGCCAGCATCGTCTGAAAACGACTTCTTGGATAGCCGTTAATCGATACGGTGAAAGGAGCTTATCAACAAGGGTGATGGCATCTTCAGGAGACATGGGGCCACCACCGTTAACCAGAGGTATAGAAAAACACTATGAGTAGATGGGCCTCCTACGAACCGTTAGACACTAGGAAGCCACTAATATATCAGGCCATTTGCGTTCTGTTTTGTAATCCAATATGTAGTTTTAATGCAAGAAGTTGGTACAACCTAGGCTGAGTGAGCGTTTGTGACTCTACTCTTATCCATAGGTCTATCTTATTTATTAAGTCTATTTTGGCATAGTTATCTATGCGGTCTGTTACAAAAAACCACAGGCTGCCATGGGGACGCGCTTTAATAGGGGCATACTGCCGTAAGATTGCCTATGATCCGCTTCAACCACTTATGGGTTGCTGTCTTGCTGATGGTCACTGCCTGTCAGCCACTGCTATCGAGTGTTTCTAAGCAGTCCGGTGGGAGGTATCGGGTTCGTGCGATCGCATCCCAGTTAGATCATCCTTGGAGCATGGCTTGGCTCCCCGATGACAGCCTTCTCATTACTGAACGCCGTGGCCGTCTCAAACACTGGCAAGAAGGACAACTTACCCTGATCGATGGAGTCCCCCCTGTCTTTGCCCAGGGCCAGGGGGGACTAATGGATGTGACCGTCCATCCCCAGTTTGAAGCAAATCGCCTAGTCTACTTTACCTATGCCGCGGGTACACCAGATGCCAACCAAACTCAGGTAGCGCGGGCCAGATTCGATGGCGGTAGTCTAAGCAATTGGGAGGTTATTTTTACCGTATCTCCATCCAAACCAGGCACCCAGCATTTTGGATCAAGACTCCTGTGGCTACCCGACAATACGTTGTTAGTAGCCATTGGAGACGGTGGCAATTATCCCCTGGAGCTCGATGGAGCCTTGATTCGTCAGCAGGCTCAAAAAACCGATAGCTATCTGGGTAAAGTCATTCGCATCAATGAAGATGGGTCAATTCCTAATGACAACCCAGCTGTAGGGCAAGCTATGTCGGCAATATGGACATACGGACATCGTAATATTCAGGGCTTGGCCTACGATGCCACCCATCAAACGGTGTGGGCTACTGAGCACGGTGCGCGAGGGGGCGACGAACTCAATCTTCTAGAAGCAGGGCAAAACTATGGCTGGCCCTTAGTTAGCCATAGCCGAGAGTACCATGTGGATCAGTTAGTCAGCCAAAGCCAGTCCCAACCTGGCATGGTTGATCCACAAATCGTTTGGACCCCAGCCATCGCGCCATCGGGGCTGGCCATATACCATGGCAATGCGTTTCCTGAATGGCAGGGAGATCTGTTTGCCGGAGCCCTCGTTGACAAAGCAATTCGTCGGATCGAAATAAATTCATCGGGTCAGGCGCAAGCAGTGGATACCATCGCCATTGGACAGCGGGTGCGGGATGTGCGCCAGGGTCCAGATGGTAAACTTTACGCGCTGACTGATGAGGATAATGGTCAGTTATTGGTGATTGAACCCAGCGACTAAACTATGTTTTCGAGGCGTTGCTGGGCCTCAGTAAGATTTTATGTGCGTGAAGTTGTCTAATTCCTCAGTAAGTTAGCTTTTGACTATCTGAAAACTATTTTCTTCTGGGTAAATGAGAATGTTCTATCTTTCCCTGGCTCAGACGTTAAAGCAATCTCTCCAACTTGGTCTTTGACAATTTAGGGAGGTGCGTGAAAATAAGAAACCGTTTTGAAGCTTGACAATATCTGGTTCCCCTTGCCAAGGGGAACCGTCAGGGAGGGGGCTCGACATCTAGCGCTAGCGACCGAAAACCCCTCCGCCTACGGCGCCTCCCCTTAGCAAGGGGAGGATTTTTTCCAACTGTTTTTGCCTGGGATTTTATTTATGTGCAGCCGCCCTAGATCACCCATCAAAGAGAGAAATGTTAGCTGAGATATCAGCACTGAAGCTAGCACAAGAAAATCGTTGTGCAGCATCGTTGTGCAGCCAGTAAAAGTGGTGCGACTCATCGGAGACCCAAGTCACTCACCACACATCTACCAGACATTTTCAATAACATTCATCATCCTCAAGTAGGGCGGGACCTTATCTAGATCTTCGTTTTCATCCGCAAAGCTATCGTCATTGATAGCCTTGCGAGCATTATCCGCCACCACGGCGTTGGCAAGTAGGTCTAGGGCCTCTGGTTTATCTAGGTTTTGCAAAGCATCAGCATATTTGCGACTGTGGGTTGGCCGGACTGATTCTTGGCAGTAATTTGATAGTTCGCGACTTTCAGTCATAACTGCAAAGGCGGCTTCTTTTGTCGTGGGCTTGCCATAGAGCAACATGTACAGCAGGTTCACCATGGATGCATCATGCACTTGAATGTCGTATTTCCGGACGATTTGTGGCCAGTAGCGCAGGGCTTTAAGTCCTTCCAATCCCCCTTTGCGTAAACCGGCTTTTTCGCACCAATCTTCCAATTCTTCAATCTGGCGGGGACAGCGTTGATGGATTAGCATCATCTCGGCTAACACCTGTCCGGCTTGGAAATTGCGGGTGGGCCGACCAGATACGGGCATCAACATACTGCCGCGAACATCTGCTACCATCGCTGTTAGTTGAGCAAAAGTATGATCGCGCACTTTCTCCATATCGCCCCCCCGGCTGAGGGTGGCCTCAATTCGCTGAACACCATAGCCCAGCTCTGTTAAGGCAATCGGTTGACGATTGTAAATCTGTTGGCGGTCGCGGCGAGACATGGCGACGGTTCCCGCTTGGTCAATACATTGATCCAGTAACAGTGTGAGCAGTGTTGGTAATGTTCCAGTATTTTCGCGATGGTAAGTATATCCAAACCCGGCAAAAATCGAGGACATGTTTTTGGCGGCTTTGATATATTGCGCTTCAACATTGTGGATGCCTGGGGAGACCTGAATGTTAGGCGAGAGCTTGTCCATCATGCGGGCTCCCAGCAGGGCAGTCAGAGCATTGGGATGGCAAAAATTAGCTGTAAAACTATCGAGTGGGTTTCTTAGCGCACCATGACGATGAAATCCAGAGAAAAATGCTAAATTAGGCTGTTTTTCACACAGGACATAGGATTCGTTGCTGATAAAGTCATGGCTAAACGACCCTGCTAGACAAGCCAAGACGACCTGCTCACGATTAAGCTCTGTGCGCAGCGCACAGGCTTCTTGCACATCCTGCTCAATGTGGTTACTGTTAGCGCTCAGGACTACGAGGTCACAGGTTTTAATCAAATCCGTCAAGGTGTTTGGCACAGACGTATTGTCCTGCTCATGGACGGCCATCCGCTCCAGCGTCTCGACGTGGTCAGGATCCATGCCCTGCTGCGCATCATCGGAAAAGGCTCCCATCAGTGTCCGTCCTGGTCGGGTCGCTAGACGTAGGAACTTCCCATCTGTCTGCATTGCACAGTTGTACGCAATCGACCCTGGATAGAGACCAATGCTGTAGAAGCCGACCTTACCATCCTCCAAAGCTAGGATCCGTTGTTTAATAGTGTCTTGATCCAAGGAATTTTCAAAGAAACTGTTATGCATACGATTGCTCCTCTATAGCTACCTTGATCCACCCTGGGGCAGCTAACCAAGTATATTGGCATTCATCCAGTTCACTTCATTCATCCAGTTCACTTATGGTACGGAAAATAAAAAGCCGTTGCCGATTTAGGAGATGAACCGCTGGGACAGACCCGATCAAATAATGTCTTGCAACTTCTGTCGTAGTTGCTGATAGAGCTTTGTCTGTTCGGCGTCCAGGGTTTCTTGGGCGTCTTTACGTGCTTTTAAGCTATAGAAACGTGCAAGGTTACGCAGTTGCTCGGCATCTGGAGTAAATCGCTTAAAGTCAGGATAGGTGATGGTGTGATCAAGTTGACCATGGGGAGTGCCCAAGGTAGCGGCTAGTTTTTGGTTATTGAGCGTCAGTTCTTCGTTACTACCGACCCGGATAACTGTTGGTACTACCTTGATAACAATATAGTCGTGGGGACATGTCTGAGCTGCGTCCTCTGCAGCCAAATGTTTAACCTGTAGCTTGTGGAGTTTATAAAGTGAGCCGTCTACAGGTTCTTGAAAAAAAATGTAGGCTCCAAAGCGCAGACGGGCTTCCCCTTCGCCTCCGTCTCCATAGAGATCGAGGTTACTAAAAAAGATACGTCGTTTCTCACCTCTGACGGTATTGATTTTCTTCATGACGTCAAAGGCGACTCCGCCAAACGGGAGGAAGGAGCTTAAAACAACGCCAAAGGTGTTTTTGATTAGGTTAAGACCGTTGGCAATCGTTTGGTCTCGGCTAATGTCCCCAGGCAGTTCCATAACCTCGACTTCTAGGTGCACTCGGTCTAGTTTGGAATAGTGCTCTTGAGCGTAGATGTACTCACACAGTAGATTAGTTCTGACAGCTCCAGCGGGCACATCGTTCTCAAAGAAGTTAATGGCTTCTACGATGGTATCGTTGCCATATTTGAGTCGCGATCGCACTAGCAAATCATTATCGCTACGGCGATCGTACTGTTTGACAATCAGCAAACTCTCCAAGGTCACCAGAAACGAATCCCCATCCTGGGCTAGGGTCTGGTTAGTAGTGGGAGCCATGTCTGCAGGTCTCAGTGGTGCACCTGCATCGGCATCGAGTTCATTGAGGGGAACAAACCAATGGCTAGATGGGTGCATGCTATCTCGATATTTGGGTGGAAATTTGGCCCCATCTTAACCCAATGTCCTAGGGGTTTTTCCTCGCCTACGGGGTGGCTGGGGATTGATGATCTCATAGGGAGTTCCCCATTCATGTAGGGACAGCTGCAGACCAGCCAGAGGTAACCGAATATCCTTGAGGGTGAGCTGCCCCGTTTGTTCTTGCCACTGGTGCTGCCGCCGTTGCTGGTGCTGCCGCCGTTGGTAATTGTGATGGGCACGGTGGCATGAGCCACACAGAACAATTGTTGACGTTGAAGGAATATGGGGTCCTGAGGTTGTTCTGCTTAACCCAATGGGAGGATTGTTTGGGCTAGTATCATGTGTCTGAACCTCGGGCCATCGCTTTGTTACATGGAGCACCCAGCGCCGTGGGTGAGCCTGTATATCTTCTATATCGTGACCTACACGAGTGGCAAAATCAGCGACTAATTCATTATGGCGGCGACACCGTCTCCCACAGGCTCTGCATTGCCAATTGGCTGCCTGTTTAAGCGCCAGGGCCAGGGGCTGCTTTGATTTTTGGCGGGACGACGATGGCATCTATGGGAAAACACGCTTGTCTGGGGCTTAGCTTAGCGTTAAATGGCGATTTTGCAAGGGGGGAATTGATGTAATATCCCATAGCCTGACCACAGCGCATTGTTCACCCTGCCAAATCTCTTAAACTCCAGTAGAGTAAGTCAGAGATAATCGATGCGGATACACTATGGCAGCAGACAGTGGCTTCATCTTAGATTTGACTGTGGCGTTAGGGGCCTCAGCCATGGGGGGCTACTTGGCTAATCGTTTACGTCAGCCCGTACTGCTTGGATATTTACTCTCAGGTTTGATCATTGGCCCATTGGGGCTAAAACTGATTAATGATGCCAATGCGATCCAGGGACTGGCCGAGCTGGGGGTGGCCTTTTTGCTGTTTTCCCTAGGGGTGCAATTCTCTCTGGCCGAACTCAACCGGGTGCGTAATGTGGCGCTACAGGGCAGCCTGTTGCAAATTGGTCTAACCACGGCTGCAGTAGCCACCATTAGTAGTTTACTAGGCTGGGCCACCTCACTAACCCAGGGTATTTTTCTGGGGGCGGTGCTGTCATTGTCGTCGACTGCCGTTGTCCTCAAAACTCTGACCGAGCGGGGAGAAACCAATACCCGCCACGGTCAGATTATGCTGGCAATTTTAATTGCCCAAGATCTGGCCCTGGGGGTGATGCTGGCGATCATTCCTTCTTTGAATTCCCAGGAGGCGCTGCTAGCAATGCTAGGACTGGCGCTGCTCAAGGTGGGGATATTTATCACAGTTGCGATCGCAGCTGGCTATTGGCTAGTACCCCGGATGATTCGCTCCGTAGCCCGAACCGAAAGCGGAGAGTTGTTTTTGTTGACACTCCTGGCCTTGTGTCTCAGTGTCGCTCTGATCACTGCACGACTCGGTCTTTCCATCGAAATTGGAGCTTTTGCTGCCGGACTTATGATTGCAGAAATCGACTATGCTGACCATGCTCTCAGCCGGTTTCTGCCCCTGCGAGATACCTTTGCCTGTTTGTTTTTTGCCTCCATTGGCATGTTGATTGATCCCCAGATTTTGATCCAAAATGCAGGGGTAATCCTCGGTTTGGTAGCCTTAGCAATGGTAGGTAAAGCATTGATTGTCCTACCCGTCGTCCTCTCCTTCGGATATTCCTTTAAAACTTCCCTGCGCGCCAGTCTAGGGATCAATCAGATCGGAGAATTCTCCTTTGTCTTAGCCCTAGTTGGTTTAGAAAATGACCTGATTTCCCAACAGACCTATTTGTTACTGTTGGGTACTACAGCCATCACCCTTGTCTGTACGCCGCTTCTATTTAAATCAGCCACCCCCATTGCCGAAGCTTTACTCAAATCACCACGTCTAAGAGCATTTCTCACCATTTGGGAAGCTCCCCAGGACTTGTGGATTGAGGACGAACTCACCAACCATATTGTGGTGGCCGGCTATGGGCGTGTGGGACAAGTGGTGGTTAGCATTCTGCAGCAGCAGGGCCACTACCCAGTACTCGTCATCGAAAACAACGAGGCGGCGATTCAAACCCTGCGCCATCATCAAATTTCCTATATTTTAGGTGATGCCGACTCAGAACAGATTTTAGACAAAGCGCACCTAGATAAAGCCATTGCCCTAGCCATTACCCTGCCTGATCCCGCCAGTACGCGATTGTTGCTAAAACGGTCCCTTGCCATTGCCCCCCACCTGGCGGTTATTGCCCGGGCTCATATCACCGCAGAGATTGATAGCCTCACCCAGGCCGGTGCACAAGAAGTGGTACAGCCCGAGTTTGAAGCCGCCCTGGAACTAGGCTCCCACCTACTTAAAATTCTTGGTAATGCCCCTATGGATATTCAAAATACCATGGCCGCCATTCGCCATAACCGCTACCTCAGCATTCGCGGTGGTAAGTAGTCTAAATGATTCATCCTTACAATAAGAGACTCCCCACAGCCTGACTGTCTAAAGGCTGGGAAAACCAATACCCTTGTCCATAGTTACACCCTAGCTCGATCAGCTGTTGCGCCTGCCATTCGGTTTCAATACCCTCCGCTACCACATCCAGTTTGAGAGCCTGAGCAAGTTTTATAATCGCCTCAACAATTTTAAAGTTATCGTGATTTGACTCAATATCTTTGATAAATGCTCGGTCAATTTTGAGGGTATCCACTGGTAGTTGTTTGAGATAACTCAACGACGAATACCCCGTACCAAAATCATCAATACTAATTTGAATACCCCAGCGTCTCAGCTGTTCTAACGTTCTCAATACCGGTCCACTATCACCGATTAAAAGATTTTCTGTGATTTCAAACTTAAGCCAGGAGGGTTGAACCTGAGTTTGTTGTAAAACAGCATGAATTTGTTGAGAAAACTGTTCATCTTGTAGATGACGTACGGAGAAATTGACACTGACAAAGGGGACAGGCGCAGATGGACAATTCTGTCGCCATTGTTTCAGTTGCTCACATACTGTGATGAAAACCCAGTTGCCCAGCTGTGAGATGAGATCGCTTTCCTCTGCCAGGGGAATAAAATCGGCAGGTGACAAAAAGTCAGAGGTGCCCTCAGGTTGCCAGCGGACCAAGGCCTCATAACCTACAATCGGTCCCGTCGCTTCTGTTGCGGCCAAGGCCACAATTGGTTGATAAAAAATATGTAATTGTTCCTGACGTAGGGCCTGGCGCAGTTTCCCCTCTAAGGTGAGACGATGCAGCGCCTGCTCGTGCATCTCGGGTTGAAAGGCCAGCCAACCCTGGGGTTTTTGTTTTGCCTGGATCAATGCCAGGGAACCATCCCGTAGCACATGCTCGGCCTGACGATAGCTAGGTTCCACCAGCACAATTCCCACGTTGGCACTGACGGTTACCTCATGGTCCCCTAGTTTTATGGGTTCCCCCAAGCTGTGCTGCAAACCCTGAACCAAGCGCAAAATGGCACTTGGATCCGACACGGGTGGTAGTAAAATCGCAAACTTATCATCGGTCAGTCTAGCGGCAAAGCTATCGTCAGGAATCATCGCCGTAATGCGATTGGCGATTTCTATTAGCAATCGATCTCCTCGCAGATGACCCAGGGTGTCATTGATCGTTTTAAAGCGATCGCAATCCAGCATCAATAGCGCCGACCATTGATATAGGCCAGATTGACTGGTTTCTACAGTCCCTTCTAGACGCTTCATCAACAGGGTACGATTGGGCAATCCGGTAAGGGCATCATGCATCGCTAAATACATCAGCTTAGCCTGGGCTTGCTGACGTTCACGAATCTCTTGCTGTAGATTGTGATTAGTATCGTTGAGTTCTTTGGTCCGGTCAAAAACCCGCTGCTCTAGCTCTTGATTAATTTGATGAATTTGCGTTTCAGCAACTTCATACTGGCGCAAGATAATACGTAATTTTTGATTTTGCGCTTTAAGCGCATGTCTTAACCGACGTAGTTCCAGCTGATGTTCAATGCGTACTAAGACTTCAGCGATTTGAAACGGTTTTGTAATATAGTCCACAGCGCCCAGTGAAAATGCCCTCAGTTTGTCGGGCAATTCATCGAGAGCACTCATGAAAATAATCGGAATATCCGCAGTGATGGCATTACCATGGAGCTGACGACAGACGGCAAATCCATCTAGATCAGGCATTCTGATATCCAGCAGAATCAGATCTGGCATTTCAGCTGCAATGCTCATCATCGCCACCGTACCATCGATGGCATTACGCACATTGTAGCCAGCTTCGTCTAACGTTGTTGACAGTAACCGTAAATTACTGGGTACATCATCAACAATCAAAATCTTAGAGGGGCTACACGCTGCAGGCTGTACAGCCGTCTCAGCAGTATCAACATCGTGAATAGGGTACAAAATAATAAAACCGTTATCGTTAAGTTGTTATTAATAAAAGTAACTATTGCCAAGCGTCGATGGTAGCAAGATGTTTAACCTGTTTCCACAGATATAACATCACCCATAGGCCCATATTAGCGCTAAGTCAAGTCTCGGGCTAGACAGCTGCTGGTAGCTTCACAGTAACTATAGGGGCGTCATTATCTGTCGGTAGAATCAACTCGCCATTGAGTGCTTTCAGCATTTCTTGGGCAATGGCCAATGTTAGACCCGTGGATAGATACACCGATGAAAGATTGCTTAAGTCCACTTCGCGCCCATAGAGGGACGTGTCTAATCTGACACTCAAATCGCTGGCTGAACGATCGGCTTCAAGTCTTAGCAAAACATACTCACCGTCTGCCGATGCCGCCAGCGTAATATCACCTAGCTTAGTGGCGGTAATGGCGTCGTCAATGAGACTAATCAACATCATCTGCAGCCACTTTAGATCGCTAACAACTAACAGATCGGTAGGTTTAAACGTTAGTCGGACATTTCTATTGGCTGCCTGTAACCGGGTTAGCTCTTGCAACGTTTTGAACAAGGTAGCCAGAGCAAGAGGTTCAAGCACAGGCACTTCCCGACCGATATCCAGCTTGGAAGCCGCAATGATGGTATCAAATAACTGTAAAACCTTATAGGCTGCTTCCTTGGCCTCACCGGTAAATTGTTTTTCCTCTTCTGGTGTTTCGCAAAGGCCTTCTAGAATTAGCTGATGTAAACCGATCACGCTGTTAATAGGCGATCTCAACTCATGGGCAGTGCGCGCCAGAAAACCACTTTTGAATCGTTCCAGCTGACTCAGACGTTGATAGGCTAGCTCTTGAGGATTGTCTGGAGGAGTTCCCAAACTCCTTGCAGGAATGTCATCCACAGGGTCGGCGACCATATCCGTATTATCTGCTGAAGCCTTGGCGGTAGTGCTATCGGTGGCTGCTGCCGCCGTTATACTGTCGGTCTGGCGCGTCTGGCGCAGTCTGGTGATAACGACTCCAGTGACAAAGCCGATCCCAATGAGTACTACCGTTTGCCAATCCATAGAAAGTTTTGTGTATGAATAGTTCTGTATAAAGAATGTTCTAATGCCCTAGAACATTGAACATTTGCACACCGTTTGCTAGTCGTAGTGATTCAAACTAACTGATTTGAGCCCATCTTCATTACTTATACTCTACAAATACACAGTTCCCTGACGTAAAATCTCCCAGTGTCCCAATTGCCAACGAGCGACAGTTGAGGGCAATCCAGAGGGTGAAGGGATTCCCTCCTGTTGATGGGCTAACTGTTCAAAAAGTGCCTGAAAAGCACTATTGTCTAACCCATAAACGCTGGGAAATTGGTTTAATACCTGCTCTACACTGCTCAGATTAGGCTGTCCTGACACATTAGCGCTGGTGGTCGCTAACGGTCCTGTTAACGCCAGGATTTGACGAGCCACTGGGTGGTCAGGAACACGTACCCCAATGGTGCCGGGGGTGGTGGGATGCATTGCCAGTGGCACGTTAGGACTCGCTGGTACCACTAGAGTCAGCTGTCCAGGCCAGTGACGGTCAGTCATTGTCTGCCATTGAGTCATATCCATGGTGACATAGGGCCACAGATCGGCCGCCTGAGCTCCTAGTAAAATTAAAGATTTTTCCAGGCTCCGCTGTTTGAGGGTATAGAGACTGGCACTGTGGCCAGGGGTTACCGCCACACCCCATACCGTATCAGTGGGTAAAGCCACCACCTCGCCAGATAGGGCTGCTTGGACATAGTCCTGTAAAGATGCGTAAGGCATGGCTCAAAATGGTTTAAGACTCACGACTTAACCCCCATTAAGGCTTGTCTAAGATTACCTTGACTTTGATCTAGGGCCACCTGAGCCGCCCCTGGGTCTAGCTGGGCCCAGTGCATTAGCAGGGCCAGTTTTACCTTTTGGTCACTCTGACGGAGCAAAGTTTCGGCCTCGTCTCTAGATAGCTCGGTCAGGGCGGCAATGATTCTTAGGGCACGGTCGTGGAGCTTAGTGTTGGTCACCGACACGTCGATCATACGGTTGCCGTAGACTTTACCTAATTTCACCATCACCCCCGTGGACAAAATGTTTAGGGCCATTTTGGTCACGGTGCCTGCTTTGAGACGGGTAGATCCAGCGAGCACCTCTGCTCCCACGGGCAACCGCAGATCAATATCTACCTCAATATCCACTTGGTCTGTGGGCACACAGGCCATAAAAATCGTCGTTGCGCCCCGCAGATTTGCCTCTTCTAAGGCACCGTGAACGTAGGGGGTGGTGCCGCCTGCCGTAATGCCCACCACCACATCTAGAGCTGAAATTTGATGAGTTGCCATGGCTGTGGCTCCGTCCGCTGGCAAATCTTCCAAGGCTTCTGAACTGCGCAACAGGGCCGGTGGACCACCCGCTAAAATTCCCTGCACCAGTTCTGGTGGGGTGCAAAATGTCGGCGGGCACTCAGCCGCATCCAATACCCCTAAGCGACCGCTGGTACCGGCACCAATATAAAACAACCGACCTCCCTGGCGTAAGGCGTTGGCTGTGCGGTCAATTGCTTCTGCTAGAACCGGTGCAGCTGAAGCGATTGCCGCCACTGTCCGCTGGTCCTCTTGATTAAATACTTGGACCATCTCCAACGTTGACAGCTGGTCCAGGTGCTGGCTATTGGGGTTACTCTGCTCGGTGAGGAGGTAGCCGCGATCTCTAGGGGGAGTATTGGGAGGATTGATTGTCATAGCAGCTTCTCCAACTGCTGCCGAATCCGATCCAATTCATTTTGAGACATGTCCTGCTCGGATTCAGCCGATTGGGGTAGTGTTTCTAAACGAGGCTCCGGACGAGCTTCTGGGCGGGTCTCTGGATCCCAATCCGTAGCCTCCAAGTTTTGTTCTGGAGGCATCACCAGCGTACCGGTTTCCACCATTTTGGCTTCGTATCCGGCCCCCCGACAAAACTCTTCAATTTCGTCCGACTCAAAGCCTTCCACGCTGCACGGTGGAAAATCCTGGGCCTCTAGTAACCCACCAAAGCGTGTGGCATCGTCTTCAGCTTCAAACATCAGCACTATGTTGCGATCGCCCACCTTGAGGGAATGAATCCCCTCATTCTCAGTGCGAGCATTAAATAAAACCACAAAAACACGCATGGCCAGTTAGTAGAGTTAGACGGTTTGCTAGCTATCTTATCAGCCCTACAAAACTGTCTTGATGTAGGGTTACCCTTACCCACAAATCTTTAGCTGAAAAGTTATCTCGAAAATCAGCAATGCCAAAATAAATATTACATCTCCTTGATCGGTAACCACACAGACAGACGATAGAAAATCTAAGTCGTTCACTAAGGTCTACGCTACATACCACCGCTACACATTACAGCGCTATGTCTAATCAATCGGGCAATATTCAACAACCGTCTGGCTTCGTGGGGACCATTGCTAGCTTTTTTCACTTCGATGCCCTGGGCACTGATTTCCAGACAGAAATATTGGCTGGCGTGACCACCTTTGTCACCATGGCCTATATTCTCATTGTCAATCCGGCAATCCTGTCTGAGGCTGTTTTTCTCAATGGATCGGGGGATTTGTTTGGGGAGTTGGTGATGGCCACCGGGATTTCAGCTGCGATCGCAACCCTCATCATGGGCTTCTACGCCAAGCTCCCCTTTGTGCTTGCTCCGGGCATGGGTATCAATGCCTTCTTTGCCTTTACCGTTGTCTTGGGTATGGGGGTGGACTGGCGCGTCGCCCTAGCGGCCGTCTTTATTGAGGGAATTATTTTTATTATTCTTACCCTCACCAATGTGCGCAGCAAAATTGTTGCGGCTATTCCTGATGCGGTTAAGCATGCGACCACGGCAGGCATTGGGTTGTTTATTGCCTACATTGCCCTGAAAGGAGCAGGCATCATTGCTCCCTCTGAGGCTACCTTCACCACCCTGGGAAATCTCAGATCTCCCCAGGCAGCCATGACCCTATTGGGGTTAGGGATTACCGCGTTTCTCTTTGCCCGACGCATTACCGGGGCGCTGCTGTGGGGCATTGTCGGTACGGCCCTATTAGCCTGGCTATTTGGAGTTTCCCCCTGGCCTGAGGGGATCGCGGCTATTCCTGCGGCCCCCAGTCATCTATTTGGTCAAGCTTTTACGGGGGTGGAGAAACTGTTTCAGCTAAATTGGCTAGAAGTGGTGAGTATTGTCTTTGTCTTTCTATTTGTTGATCTGTTTGACACCATTGGTACGCTGACAGGCTTAGGCTCCAAGGCTGGCTACATCGACAGTGAGGGAAAATTTCCCGGTGTAGAGAAAGCCTTTATGGCGGACGCGGTGGGTACAACGGCTGGGTCTATTTTGGGTACCTCCACTGTCACCACCTATATTGAGTCGGCATCCGGTATTTCTGAAGGGGGGCGAAGTGGATTTACCGCTGTGGTAGCCGCTGTGCTTTTTCTAATCTCCTTGCTGTTCATTCCTCTTTTCTCGGGGATTCCTGCCTTTGCCACTGCGCCAGCATTGATCATGGTAGGGGTGATGATGATGTCTGGAGCCCGATTGATTGATTGGGAGGAGCCAGCAGCTGCGATCGCAGCCTTCCTTACTATTATTATGATGCCGTTAACCTACTCCATTGCAGAAGGTTTAGCCATGGGGTTAATCGCCTACCCCCTAGTCAAAGCATTCCAAGGAAAAGTCAACGAAACCACCGTTGGCATGTGGATTTTAGCCATAATCTTTATCCTGCGCTATATCTTTGTTACAGAATAAAGATTGTTCAACTTAATCGAAACAAGGTAGCTTTACATGCGCGGTTGGCAGCTAGTCATATCCGGAATACTCGCCCTCACCTGTGGCCTCAGCACCATCAGCTGCACCGCCGCCACCCTGGACGTTGCCTCCACAGCGGCCGCTCGCATTACCTTCTCAGGCGATCCCCCACCCTGGACCGACTCCGCCAGCTCCATCATGGATGAATTAGAACAGTGGCGTGGTCTCAACTTCAAAGAGAATCTACAGATCACCTTTGCGTCCCAGAACGACCCTCACTTCAACGGTTGGTACAATTCCGAAACCAAACAGCTCGTCGTCACCACCGCAGGTTCTGAGGATTTTGGGCGGGGCGTTATGCTCCATGAAATGTTCCACGCTCTGCAGGATCAGCACTTTGACCTCTATAACCTGCACCTGCAGAGCCAGGACGAACCTGACTACGACAAAGCCGTCACCGCCATGATTGAAGGCGAAGCCATGTTGGCGGTGAGCGAGCTAATGAACTATGACTTTTTGGCCCATGCCCAATTGCCTATCGAGGGCGTCATCAGCGACCGCTTGTTTGAGAATATTTTTCTCTACGGCGCTGGGCTAAACTTCATTCAGGCGGTGCGCGATCATGGTGGTTGGGACGCTATCGATGCGGTCTTTACCGATCCACCCCAGGCCACCACCTTGATCTTGCATCCAGAGCGTTATCTAGCCGGTGAGCGCACTATCCCAGCGGCTGAGGTACCGCTCAATCCTGGTGAAACCTTAACTAGCCAAACTATTCGTGGCGAATATGCAGTCCGGCTATTGCTAGCCCGACAGCCCGAAACCCGCCCCCTGGTGGACAGTATGGGTGACAGCTATGAAACAGATACCCTAGGAGTCATCACTAATCCCAGTGGCGATAGCCTCCACCGCTGGGTGATTAAACTAAGCGACTCAAATAATACTGAAGCCCTAGTTTCAGGAGTAACGGCTGCCCTGACAGCAAAGTTAAAAGAGGAGCCTAGGGTGACATTAGAAAACGAATCCCTGATTGTGGAGTGGCCAAACGACTCGACGCAGGATGAAATCTGAGTCTTTCCCTGCTGCCGTTGTCTCTAAGTGAGCTTTCTAGGCGAGCTAGGTCGGATTTGTTACCAGCAAGTCTCTTTGCTCATTGGACAACAAAAACCAACTAACCGTGTCTTCGTTCTTTTCTCGGGCAATGTAGAGATCGAATGGGCCAGATTCTTTTTTTTCTCGACTGGTTAGCTGGATGATGGCTTGATAAGTACCTTGGACGTGGAATATGTCATTATCCTGGTTTTCCCTGAGGGTGACGTCCACCTGGCGGAGCTTGAAATTTGGCAGTTGAAGCTCCTTGGGCGCTAGACTAGCGATTAAGGCCTGCTGAGTTTGAGCCATCTTTAGCGCTAGGCCTCTTTCTACGACTGATTGAGGGGGGACAGCACCCAAACCACTACAGGCTTGTAGCAGTAAAAATAAACTCAATAAGCATAACCAACGCAGGCGACCCATCATTATCTATTCACCAATAGCCGATATCTTCATTATCCAAACTTTTGCTTAGCTTGTTCGTAAACTTCAACGGTTATTTCAATAATCCCGGCTTCCTGGGCAAATTTCTCAATTTTCTTACGGGCTGCAGGACGGACAAAAAATGGGATTTCCTTCAGACGAGTTTTAGCTTCTGGCGTCCATTCAATGGCGTTGCTCATCGGGTACATGCGCACACAACCCTTCTACTCTACAAGTAAAAAATCAGCAATGGCAAAATTTACCGTTAGTTCAACAAACTTGCCATGACTCAATGGCTAGACAGAACGATTGGCTTATTCGGATTGCGGCTGTGCTCCTCAACTTTCTAGAGATATCAAAAATCAGCGTGTTGAGCCTAATTGAAGCCAGTGACTTTACATCGGTAGTCCATAAATAACTTTTGGTCAGCGACAGCTTTTTCTTCATAAGTTCCTCAACTTTTTTTGCTGAGATTGCCATAGAGCGGCAGATAGGAAAGAGTCTTTTCTTGCATCAGATAAACCACAGGATATTAGGAGAAAACCTATGATTCGTAAGATAGTCGTCGGCCTGGATCATTCTGATTTGAGTTTAGCTGCCTTGCAACAGGCGATTATGTTTGCTCAAAGCTGTGATGCGGAACTAAAACTAACCCATGTTTTAGTCGATGGTGAACCAGGAGCGCCACAGTTTAGTGGATATTTTGGCGGCTCTCTCTATCCCAGTATTAACAGTATGGTGCTGGACTCCTATCAAACAGACTGGAATCATTTTGTAGAGCGCTCTCAAGCCAAACTCGATCAACAAGTATCGGAGATTGCTCACATGGGTGTGGCTGTATCGGGTAGACTGCTCTACGGTAATCCAGGCACCATGCTATGTGAGCTTGCCCAAACCTGGAATGCGGATTTGATGGTAGTTGGTAGCCGTGGTCTCTCTGGCATTAGTGAACTGTTGATTGGCAGCGTCAGTAACCATGTGCTTCACCATGCCCCCTGTTCCGTTTTGATTGTTCATTCTCAGCAGCAGGTGCTCCCATCCTCGAACAAATTGGAGGTGGACGCTGAACTAGCCGCTCCACCACAGCGGATTTTGGTTGCTATGGATCGATCTGAAACAGCACTAAATTCTATGGCGACGGCTCTCGCTTTGGCCCAGCTCTATCAGGCTGAAATCAGGCTGGTTCATGTCATTGATGAAGATGAACCAGGCATGCCTCAAAAGCTCATCTTGAGTGATAGTCAGTACATATTGCAGCATAGTGAACTCTTGTTTGCAGAATACAAACAGGAATGGAATCGATTTGTCAATAACTGGTGGCAATGGCTACAACAGCGGGTAGATGATATCGAAGTTGAGGGCATTGAGGCTATCTGTGACGTTGTGCAGGGACGCACCGGGCAGCGCATCTGTGAGCTGGCGCAGGATTGGCCAGCCGATCTAATCGTGATGGGATGTCGTGGGTTCTCAGGTCTACGAGAACTTGTGGTCGGCAGTGTGAGCTACTATGTCAGCCATCGAGCAGCTTGTTCTGTCTTGATAAATCGGCCTAAACCTTCCACGTCAAAACAATTGTTTGACGTGGAGGCATCTCGTCAGGTAGTCCATACTGGATAAGACGTCAGGAATTAAACATCAGGAGTCGGAAACCTATCAACGGCTAACGCTTGCCTGCTTGATCAAACACATATACTCAGTCGCTGCTCTGCTTGCTGTTGCTGGTCTTGTGCTTGAAGCAAACGGTTTAACCCGTTGAGCACCGATAATATGGACGCTGTTGTAATATTACCGTGGACTCCCATACCGTAGTAGCTGGGTGATTGTTCGATGCCAGCCACTGCGACTAGAGCAATCGCCTTAGCACTACTACCGGAATTCAAGGCGCGTTCTTCGTAATCAACGATCTCGAAGCTAAACCCATCCTGGTGCAGTGCTGCAACCAGAGCGTCAATGGGACCATTGCCTGTACCTTGCAAGGTTTGCTGTTTGTCACCATTGACCAGCTGTAAGTCCAGCTGCTGTATTTGATTATTCTCGCCAGCTGTTTTCAGCTGGTGGGCTACGTATGCTAAGGGTCCTGCCGCTGTTCCGTAGGTTTGATTAAATAGCTGCCAGATCGCTGCAGATGATATCTCTTCGCCCGTGCTATCCATTCTTTGCTGTACCACCTGGCTAAACTCCACCTGTAGACGCTTTGGCAGTACTACGTTGTAGTCTCGCTCTAGTAAAAATGCAATACCGCCTTTACCTGACTGACTGTTGACCCGCACAATTGCTTCATAGGAACGACCCACATCGGCTGGGTCCATGGGTAAATAGGGAATCTCCCAAGGGTGCGCCGACTGTCGTTGGGCAAAGCCTTTTTTAATGGCATCTTGATGAGACCCGGAGAAGGCAGTAAACACCAGCTCCCCAATGTAGGGATGGCGAGGATGAATGGGTAGCTGGGTGCAGTGTTTAACCACCTCGGCAACAGCATCAATATTAGAGAAGTCCAGTCCAGGATGCACCCCCTGGGTGTAGAGGTTAAGAGCTAAGGTGGCCAGGTCCACATTCCCCGTGCGCTCACCATTGCCAAAGAGACATCCTTCCACACGGTCGGCTCCGGCCATTTGTGCCAGTTCAGCGGCGGCAACACTACAGCCTCGATCATTGTGGGGATGAACACTGAGCGCCACCGCATCTCGATAGTCTAAATGGCGGTGCATCCACTCTACTTGGTCAGCAAACACGTTGGGGGTAGCGACTTCCACACTGGCCGGGAGATTAATAATGGCCTTTGCTGCTGGTGTAGGTTGCCATATGGCTAATACTGCGTTGCAAATATCGCGAGCAAAGGGTAGTTCGGTTGAGGTAAATACCTCAGGAGAGTATTGAAACCGCCAGCGGGTGTCAGGTTGTTGCTGAGCCAGCTGACGCAGCAGCTTGGCTGCTGATACAGCGAGCTCAATGGTTTCTGATTTGCTATTATCAAACACCACTCGACGAAATACTGGGGCGGTGGCGTTGTACATATGGACGATAGCTTGTTTGACACCCTGCAAGGACTTAAATGTTCGTCGGATTAGAGGGTCTCTGGCCTGGGTCAGCACCTGGATGGTGACATCTTCGGGAATATGATTTTCTTCGATTAATCGTCGAACAAACTCAAATTCTGTTGCAGATGCGGAGGGAAATCCCACTTCGATTTCTTTAAAGCCGATTTGTACTAGTAGTTCGAAGAACTGCAGCTTTTGGTTGATGGACATAGGCTGGGCCAGGGCCTGGTTGCCGTCGCGTAGATCGGTGCTAAGCCAGATGGGGGGCTGAGTAATGGTGCGTCCAGGCCAGGTGCGATTTGGGATGTGAATGGGCTGAAACGGACGGTATTTTTGAGCAGGATTTTGTAGCATGATATTTTTGCAGGATAAAGTGGTGCTCCGGTACGGAGCTAGAGAATAAATGTGAGAAAGTATCTGGTGGAGAAGCGCTAACTCGCTCTGGGTTGGAAACCCAGGGCTATTGAATGGTGTCCACTGGAAGGGACACAATCATTGAAGAGGTATTTTTAGATTTCGCTTTTACAAAGGTCAGCTATTTTTTCATCGGTCTACGACTGATCACTGGTGTCTCCTAGCCAAATTGTCCCTTCTAGTGGACAACCCTCCGTTAGCGCTGGCATTTCAACCCAGGGTAGGCTTCAGCTGAGATCGATTAATGTTGGAGTGAAGTCAAGATAGTATGCGCCAGGCGCAGCAGCAGTCCTAGCCCTAGAAGGCTAGTTAGACTGTGAAGCGATAGCTGCTTGGCTGCATTCATGACAACGGAGATTTGTGAAAAACTCAATGACGAGATTCTAGCTCAACAACTTTTACGGCGTCAACAACTAAATTTTCAACCATTGCCAATCCCTAGTACGGCTAAATCGACAAAATATGGATATCTGAATCATTTCTAGCAGGCCGTTTCCTCAATCAGTAACGGCTTATTTCCTCCGCCTCAGCTATCCTGATACTCTAACAAGGTTACAAAACTTTATATTGCTTGTTTATGGCTGCTAAGTCGCGCCTGCCTCTACAGTTTTGGATTGTCACTTTGGTGGCGTTCATTAATTCCGTTAGTTTCACCATTATTATTCCAACGCTGTATCCCTACGCCAAGGAGTTTGGTCTGAGCGATCTGGCGGCCAGTTTGCTAACCACGGCATTTTCCCTGTCGCAGTTTTTTGGCACACCGATTCTGGGGCGGCTGTCGGATCGGATTGGCCGTAAGCCACTATTGGTGATCAGTCTGCTGGGTACGGTGGTGGCCAATATCTTGGCAGCAGTGAGTCCTTTTGCCTGGTGGCTCTATCTGGCGCGGATGTTGGATGGTCTGACCGGGGGTAATAACTCAGTTGCTCAAGCCGTGGTGAGTGACATTACCATACCGGAGCAGCGCACCCAGGCGTTTGGCATTTTTGGCGGTATGTTTCGTTTAGGGTTTGTCATCGGGCCACCTCTGGCGTATTTTGCCCAGACACTGCCACCGCTGCCAGGGGTTACGCCCCTGGGTATGAGCTTTATGATTTCAGCGGTGATGGCGCTGGTTGCAGCTGTCCTATGTTTTGCCCTCTTACCAGAGAGCCGACCACCGTCGGAATGTGATGCTAGGCTCAAACTCTCCTTTGCTGATTTTGGCTTTGGTCGTCTTGCTACCTCATTTCGTAAACCGGTGGTGGGGCGCATCTTTTTGATGACCTTTCTCAACGGGGCTACGTTTACTGTTTTTACCTTTGCTTTTCAGCCTTTCTTTCTAACTGTGCTGGAGCAAGACACCAAAGATCTGGCCTTTGCTTTTGTGTTTTTTGGTATTCTGGCATTTCTCTCCCAGGTATTTCTGCTGGAGCCCCTGCGTAAACGAATAAACCTGGTGACGCTGTTGGTCATTGCCCTGGTAATGCGAGGAATTTTGCTGATTCTCTATCCTTCATTTCCCACGATTCAGGCGTTCTGGATTCTGCTGTTTTTCTTTGGCATTGTTAATGCTTTTCCCATGCCGCTGATCGACTCGCTGCTGTCGTTGCGCACGTCTAAAGATGGGCAGGGGGAGGCTCTGGGGACAAATTCATCGTATCTCAGCATGTCTAATGCTATTGGTCCAGCCATTTCTGGGGGGCTGGTTACGTTTGGCTATGGCATACCGTTTTTTGTGGCGGGTGGATTGACGATTGCGATCGCAACCTTCGCCCTCTCCCTAAAATCCTCGGACCAGTCCCCCGCGACCTAAGACCGCTGGCTGAGCGCAGCCGAAGCCAGCGGGATATCAGCTAAGGATTAAGCTAATGCCTCTTTTTGCAACGCCATCAGGCGCTGGATGCCTACTTCGGCGTAATCCAACATTTGGTTAAGCTGCTGACGACTGAAACTATTGGCCTCAGCGGTGCCCTGTACCTCGATATAGCCCAGCTCACCGTTGAGCACTACGTTAAAGTCAATGTCGGCCGCCACGTCTTCGGGATAGTTTAAATCGAGAAAAGCGTTGCCTTCTAGTAAACCGACTGAGATGGCAGCAATCTGATGTTTGAGGGGGGATGTTTGGAGAGTCCCTTTGGCTATGAGGGATGCGATCGCATCTTCTAACGCTACATAGGCACCGGTAATGGCCGTTGTCCGTGTTCCCCCATCGGCTTGAATCACATCTGCATCAACCATCAGCGTGATTTCCCCCAGGGCTTCTAGGTCAATCGCTGCCCGCAGGCTGCGGCCAATCAAACGTTGAATTTCCTGGGTACGTCCAGACAGCTTCATCAGCTCCCGCGACTTCCGAGTATGGGTGGCGCTGGGCAGCATCCGATATTCTGCCGTCAGCCATCCTTGGCCTGAATCCCTCAGCCAGCGCGGCACGTCCTCCGACACCGATACCGTGCAAAGCACCTGGGTACTGCCACAGTGGGCCAACACAGACCCTGCCGCATAGCGCGTAAAATTGCGCTCAAACTTCACCGGACGCAGTTCATCGGGTTGACGACCATCAGGACGCTGCCAAGCCATAGTCAATACTCAATAAAAAATATTTCTACAAGATACACAGCCAGCTAGCGTGTAAAGAGTTACCACTAGTTTTTTTAGGGTTTCACACCAGATTCAACAATGCAAAAGCTCACCCTCACCCGACCCGACGACTGGCACCTGCATCTGCGTGACGGTGCCGCACTAAAAGCGGTGTTGCCCCATACGGTGCGTCAGTTTGCCCGTGCCATCGTAATGCCAAATTTGAAGCCGCCGGTACGCACCGTGGCAGAGGCAACAGCCTATCGCGATCGCATCATGGCCGCGATTCCAGCAGGTCAGCAGTTTGAGCCGCTGATGACCCTCTACCTGACGGACAATACCCGTCCCGACGACATTATTGCCGCCAGCGCGACTCAGTTTGTCAAGGCAGTCAAGTACTATCCAGCCGGGGCGACCACCAATTCAGAATTTGGGGTGACAGATATAAGGAGGTGCGATCGCGTTTTTGAAACCATGCAGCAGGTGGACATGCCGTTATTACTCCATGGAGAAGTTACCGATCAAACTGTGGATGTATTTGATCGCGAGAAAGCATTTATTGAGCACTATTTAATCCCCCTCAAACAGCGATTTCCCCAGCTGCGGATAGTGCTTGAGCATATTACCACCGCTGATTCTGTGGAATTTGTCCTAGCCAATGACAACATGGCCGCCACGATCACGCCCCAACATCTGTTGTTTAGCCGCAATATATTGTTCAAAGGAGGTATTCAACCCCACTATTACTGTCTACCCATTTTAAAGCGAGAACAGCATCGCCAGGCAATTTTGCAAGCCGCCACATCGGGTAACCCTAAGTTTTTCCTGGGTACCGATAGCGCTCCCCACAGCCGCAACAGAAAAGAAACCTCCTGTGGCTGCGCAGGCTGCTATTCAGCCTTGCATGCCATGGAGCTATATACCGAAGCCTTTGAGAGTGTCGATGCCCTGGATAAATTAGAGGCGTTTGCCAGCTTTCACGGTCCTGACTTTTATCAACTACCACGTAATACTGAACATATTACCTTGACCAAAACACCGTGGCGGATTCCGGACGAAGTGCCTTTTACTGACACTGGGCTTGTGCCTTTGCGAGCAGGCGAAGAGATGACATGGCAAATGAGCAATACCCAACCGTAAGCTTTGTAACAGGAGAGCGTGCTTAATAAAATCACTGCCTAAGATCGGAGTACAGCAGTTTGTCCCATCCGCAAACCTGTTGTTTTCACTTTGGTCGCAGATCCTATATCCGGTGAACTGCCATGGTTAAGAAACTTATTCTTATCTGTTTAATCGGGTTAATTCAAATTTTCGGTCTTGCCAGCCCTGCATGGGGCCAATCTTGGTTCGATGGATCGCTCTGGCTGGCTGAAACGGTGCCGCAGACAACAGTGCCGACAAAACAGCCTAAACCTGAGTCTTCAAAGAATACGAATACCCTGCATCCATCAACAACCTCTCCTAGCAACAACCAACAACAGAAACCACCAAAGACACAGGTTGAACAATTGTCCAAGGGGCAATCCCCAACTCAACCGTTTAGCCCTTATGACATGGAAGCCCTGAGGCAGTTTGATGCCGGAGACCATCGGTCTAAATAATTTAGAGGCGTTGCTGATCCTCGGGATGATTTTATCTGTCAGGTTCAGAGAAATTGCTATCCTTTTAGACTGGTTCATCCCCTAAATCAGCAACGGCAATTTAGACACACCGTAATCTCTTACATCGCATTTGAGATCAATTTTGGAACCCGTGGGGTAGCCATAAGTACTACCCCACGGATAAGTCAGTAACCGTCTATAGGCAGCCCTTTACAGGGTCTACATTGATCTTGCATTCCGGTGGTGGGACACATTTGGGAATGTCAAAGGTGTCAGGCACCGGTAGCGATTTGGCTGGTTCTGCACAAGGTTCACAGCCGTTAGTTCCTACCTGAAACTGGGTCATCATGTCATGATCTTCATGGACCAGATTATGACAGTGGATCATGTATTTTCCCTCATGGGGACCAAAGCGGCCAATCATGTCCACCGCTTCAAAATCGTTGACGAAGAAAGTATCTTTTTGGCCTCGCTCATAGGGAGCAATTGGCGTGCGACTACGGTTTAACAGACGAAAGTGACCCAAGTGAATATGGATCGGATGGACCCAACCACCGGTCGCTATAAACCGCCAAATTTCGGTGGCACAGGGTTCGACAAAAGCATCTACTCGGTGAGGATCCCACGCTTTTCCATTGATCAACCAGCGTGAGCCTGCCCGGTCAAACCGAAATGTTCGTATAGGTGCTTTTACCTCAGACCGTAGCTTTTCAATCGGTGTTAGGTTAGCCAGGCGAGTGGGTAAGGGAGGATTATCTTGGGCACCCCCGCTTACCTGAAAGCACATGATCTGGGTGCTGCGCAGGTTGCCATCGATATTGCCAAAGAAAATTGGGTTGACCAGCAGGACTTCTTTACCAGCATAGTCGGCAAAATCAATCACAAACTCATAGCGCTCGGCCACCCCTATGCGCAAGTTATCAGTGGTAACGGGTACTTCCAGCAGACCAGAGTCGCTGGCAACCACTTGCAAGTTTACCGGTTCTAACGAACCATCGCTATGCTTCACCCGCGCTTCTAAGCTTAAGGTACGTGATGGTCCCCCATTGAGAACTCGAAATCGATATTTACGATTTTTGACCGTTAGCCGTGGCCAGGGGACACCGTTGACCAATACTACATCGTCATATACACCGCGATGGCGACGATCGTTAAATAACAGTTCTCCATCAGGGGTGAGTCGCTTGTCTTGAATAATGAGTGGAATATCATAGTCTCCCTGAGGAAGTAGTTCTTTGGCCTTTGGATCACAAAACTCATAGTCGTCATATTCGACGATATACATGCCAGCTAAGCCCATATAGACATTGCGAGCAGTGTATTCAATGGCATGGTCGTGATACCAGAAAGTAGCGCCTTTATTGTTGGGATAGTAGTAGTCTTTGTAGTGCTGAGGCGGAATTAAATCTTCGGCATAGCCATCGTATTGAGGGAGTGAAGCAACACCGTGTAGATGAATAACTGATGGAATTCCCCTGCCTTGGTCATCATTGCCCAGCTGATTAATGAACCGTACTACAGAGCGTTTATCCTGAGTCTGGCGAATTAAAGGACCCGGTATCTGACCGTTGTAAGTCCACGCCTCTGAGGGCTTGCCCGGTAGAATCTCCACCTGGGCTTTTTTCATGGTGATGGTGTAGCCATTTAAATTTGAATTGACCGATTTAGCCGGGAGCATCTGCATGGGCTCAAAGGGACGATCAAAGAGAGGGATTTCTGGGCTAAATCGGCTGTTGATGTAGGGACCCGGAGGTTCTCCTAACCCGTGGGGGTCACAACCATCGGCTAAGGCATTATTGCCTCCCTGTCCCCAGGACAATAGACTACCGGCACTGAGTAATCCCAGCCGCAGCGCATCCCGTCGTGTAAAGTCCATGTGACCCTCCACTCTGTCTTTATGATTAAGGCAGATCGTCGCTGCTGATTCTCTAAATAAATCGCTCTAGAATGAGCGGCGGCAGAACTAAATTCTCTGAAAAACTCAGCAACTCTAGATCTATATGCCTGTTTTAACCGCTTATTGGGTCGATGGCATAGAAAAATTGAGAAAACTCAATCTTTTTCATAACCGCTTTACTATCAAGGCATTCTAAATGTGATGTCTTTTATGAAGCCTCTCCTTCAGCATAAAACTCAAAAATATCGGCAGTTGCTGATTGTCTTAGCTATTCTCTTTGTGGTCTCTCCATTTTTGAACGCAGGAATTGGTAATATCCTGTCCATTTCACTGTTTTTGTATACGATTATCGTGACTGTCCGTAGCTTTGACTTGCCTAGGCGATGGTTGGCTATTTATAGTGCGATCGCAATCATCGCGTTTTGTCTTGAAGTTATTTCTAGTTTTGGTTGGGCCACTTATCTAAACCAACCCTTTAGTTTGATATCTCAGCTCATTTTTGTCATATATCTAGCTGGAGCAGCCTACTGGATTGGACGAGATATCTTTAATGCTCCCACTGTGACCATAGATACTGTTCGAGGTGGCATTAGCGTTTACATGCTGATCGGGTTTGTTTGGGCATTGCTGTATGGAATTGTTAACACCCTAGATGCCAATGCCTTCTCTCAGCCCCTTATCCGACCAGGTTCTTATCTAAGGTCAATTCACTTTAGCTTTACCACCCTGACCACCCTTGGTTATGGCGATATTGTTCCCTTAAGTGAAGTCGCCCAGGTGCTGACTAATCTGGAAGCCATTGTGGGTCAAATGTACTCTTCTGTGTTGATTGCCATATTAATCGGCAGTTATCTTGCCCAGCGATCCAATCAAGTAAGATAGTTGCCTGGTAGCTCTTAATTAATTACCAGTGCCAAAGTGATCGATCAACTGGCACAGGACAATCAACGTAGATTTTAAGTCTTGCATGTCTAGCTGTTTTGCGGATTCATTTGCCCAGGGAGCTTGGGCTGAGTCCAAAAGTATATATGCACGCTTCCCTTTTTCAGTTATCTTCAGCAGCTTCGCTCGTTTGTCTGCCGGATTGTCCTCCTAGATAAAATATCCGCTTTTTGCCATATCGTTCGTGATTCGCTGAACGCTTTGCCGTGCTTGACCCATCATTCTGGCAATTTGGGCGACCGTCAACGGATTTTCCGAGAGCGCCAACGAACCAAGCACTTTCCAGCGCGCACTCGATAGCCCATATTTTCCCGAAATGTGGTCGCCTTCAGAAATCAGCAATCCGTCCAAATTGAGGAAATGGCCCTAATATTAGGGAATGCACCAGTGGTAAACGCCGTAGGCCTATTCCCATAAGTTTTATCCTTGAAGCTATGTCTACCGAAAGTTTCAGCCCCCAACCTTCGCTTGATCCAGCATCTGAAGCCTCCACTGAGTCATCAACTGAGCCCCAGGTTCCCAGGCAATCAGCCTTTCCAGGCTGGCGAAAAAAGGCAAACAAACCTCTGTGGCCAGCGGTTGCTTTGGCTATGGTCGTCGTTGCTGGTTTTGTTGGTGTCAAAGCCTATCGGTCTTTGACAGCGGCTCCGCCAGCAGAGGATATAGACGAGCAAGCTCTTGACCAGGCCCGTTTACCCGTCCGAGTGCTGAGAGCACAGAAAGGACCGATCCAGGGATGGGTCTTTGACGAAGGGTCTGTCTGGCCAGTGCGGCGACGACTGCTTAACTTTCAGGCCAGCGGCGACATTACCTATGTGGCAAATGTGGACGGTGTAGAACTGCGGGAAGGGGATTTTGTTTCTAAGGGACAGCTGTTGGCAACCATCGATGCCCGCAGGCAGGAATCTAGCATTGATACAGCGGTCGCCGATATCCAGGTATCGGAAACCCAGCTAAATCAGTCCAAGGCCAGTTTATTGCAATCCCAAGCCAATCTAGAAAAAGCTAAGTCTGATCTAGCATTGGCTGCAACTGAGCTGAAGCGCTACGAGAATTTATTTGAACAGGGAGCGGTTTCAGAAAGCGATCGCGACTCTTACATTAATCGAGTAGACCAGGCAGCAGCGGCACTAAAGACAGCTGAACAGGATGTGCGCTCCGCTGAGGAGGGCATTCGGTCTTCGGAAGCATCGGTGAATGCTTCATTTGCCCGCCTTAATGAAAGTTCTGTTGATTTAGAAGATACCCAGCTGGTGTCTCCCATTGATGGGGTGGTGGCCTATATCAACATTCGAGAAGGAGAGTATTGGAGTACCCAGTATCTCAATACCAGCAGCCCCCAGGATTTGATTGAATCTGCCCCCATTGTAGTGGTTGATCCCACATCCTTTGAGGTGGAGATCGAACTACAGGCGGGTGAAGCAGAGGAGATTAAACCAGGCCAGCGAGCCTTTGTTGTCTTAGAAGAAGAAGTGAGTGCAGCCCAGGCTGCCGGAGCTAACTCTCAGGGATTGTTAGATATCGCTAGACAGCGAGGCAGTGGAGGGCGGGTGTTTGCGGTGAGTCCATCCCAAACCCCCGGCAGTCGCGGGACTGAAATCACCATTCGTGGACTGGAACAGGTCGGTAATCTCAAGGTGGGAGGCCGGGTTTATGTCTGGGTTGAGGTGGCTAGTGATAATGATGCCGTCGTCTTACCCGTTGGAGCCATCGTCTCTAGAAATCAACAATTTTATGCCTTTGTAGTTAATGAAGCTGATGGTACTGTCCAGCAGCGACGGGTGACTGGCGGTATTGAAGGACTTTCTGGTGTAGAAATTCTTGCTGGTATTGAACCGGGAGAGCTAGTGGTAGTAGAAGGGCAAAACCGTCTGGTGGATGGTACCCCTGTCGAGATTCTTGACCGGAAGTAACACATTATGCAAATTGACGAGCGCGCCATTGCGGCCCCTGCTACTGAGAAGGGGGTTAATACAATTCCCGGTTGGATGGAGTTCTTCTTTACCCGTCAGATTTTCGCCATTCTCCTATGTTTTATGTTGTTCATGGGGGGCTTGATGGGGTACTTCTCCATGGTGAAAGAGGGAGACCCCGAAATTAAAATTGCTCGGGCGATGATCACGACTACCTGGGGAGGGACTGATGCAGAGACCATTGAAAACCAGGTCACAGACAAACTAGAAGAAGAGATCAAAAGTCTCCAGGGTCTGGATGACTTTACCAGCGCCACTTTCAATTCATTCTCTATTATCAATGTCGCCTTTAAGGCAGAGGCTCCCGTTGCCGAATCGATTCAAGAACTGCGGGGTAAAGTAGACGATGCTGAGTCGGAGCTGCCTGAAGAATCCACGGGACGAGAGAAACCAAGTTTTGAGCAGCTCTCCCAGCAAGACTCACCAGTGCTTACCCTGGCTCTGACGGGAGAGGGATTGGACATTGGTCTGCTGAGTCAGGTCTCGGAAGATCTACAAGAGCGACTGGAATCAGTCAAAAACGTACGGGAAGTAAATCTAGGCGGTCAGCGGGACGAGGTTATCCACGTACAGATGATTCCCAGTCGGTTAACCACCTTGGGAATTTCCGCTACTCAGGTGCGTGATGCAATTCAAGGAGGCAATATTGATCGTTCCTGGGACCTGGTGCGAGATGATGAAATTGGAGCCCAGGTGCGGCTGTATGGACGGTTTCGAACCCTGGAAGATTTAAAGAACCTTCCCGTAACCCGTTTGGATGAAAATCGAGTGATTCTGCTGTCAGAGGTGGCAGATGTCTATCAGGGGTTGGAGAGAGAAACCCAGCGAGCCTTTATCAGTTGGGAAGGCAGTGACTTTAGTCCCACCATTAACCTGGAAGTGGTCAAAGTTGCTGGCAGTGACACCATTCAGGTGATCGAAGACGTCCTGGCAGAAATGGAGCTGGTGAAAAATGATCCCAGTATCTGGCTTTATGGCATGGATTACCGGGTACTGACCAATGATGCCGGTACCATTCGCAGCGAATTATCAAATCTGGCCAGCAACGTACTACAGGCATCGTTGTTAGTCTTTGCTATTTTGTTTGTTGCCCTTACCTGGCGAGAGGCATTGATTGCAGGGTTGGCAATTCCCATGACCTTTGCCGGGGTGTTGTTTATCCTTTGGATGTTGGGTTATACCCTTAACACCATGGTCACTGTGGGGATGATCTTGGCACTGGGGCTGTTGGTGGATGTGTTTATCCTGATGCTGGAGGGGTTGCATGATGGCATCTTTGTCCAGGGGTTAAGCTGGCCCAAAGCGGCGATTAAAACGGTCCAGACCTATGCGTCGCCTGCGTTTACCGGACAGCTCACCACTATTTTGGCTATGGCTCCGCTGATGGCCATCTCCGGTACGTTGGGTAAATATATTCGTCTTATTCCCATTAGTGCCATTACCTGTCTGGTCATGAGTTATGCCCTGGCACTATTGGCGGTGGTACCTCTGTCTAAGTTTCTTTTGGGCAATCAGGGCGATAGCGGTGAGTCTAAAACCTATGTTGACCGGCTGACGGAAACGGTCTCCGAAAAGTTTTCCGAGTGGAGTTTACGGATGACGGTATCTAATCGTCATGTAGCTCGTTTGTGGACTGCAGGAGCCATTGCCCTATTCGTCTGTGCTGTCATTCTCTTTAGTCAGCTACCCAGTTCTCTGTTTGCAGTGGCCGATGATAACAAACTCAGTCTCAATGTGGAACTGCCCCCAGCTGCCACATTAGAAACTTCTCAAGAGGTGGCGGACCGGATGGGTGAAGTAGTGCGCAACTACAGTGACCCCAATGGTGAGAAGGTATTTGAAAGTGTAGTTAAGCTGGTGGGACAGCGCAGTAACCTGGTAGCCTCCAGCGAAATTAAACCGGGCAATGCCGATTATTTTGTTGGTTTGTCAGCAGTATTTGTAGATCGTCACCAGCGGGCACGGGATTCTTTTGAATATGCCTACGATCTCAAAGTTGAACTAGAAAGAGACATTATCCGTAACTATCCAGGAGCGGTGTTGAGTACTGGGTTTCCCCTCTCCGGTGGTGGTGCCGATCCGATTGCTATCGAGATCTTTGGTGACGACTTAGAGCAGCTAAGGGAAATCTCTACTGAGGTGCAACAGGCCCTAAGGGAGATTCCGGGCACCATGGATGTGCGAGATGACCTGGGTAATCTGCGAGAAGATTATAAGCTGGTGCCAAAGCGGGAGGCGCTTAACTTTTATGGCATCAGCCAGGATGAAGTGGGTCTGCAGGGTCGTTATATGATGATCGACAACGATGTGGGGGACTATGCCCTTGGTAGCGGTGAAGAGGATCTTGAAATTCGTCTGAGTACCCAATGGCCATCGCAGCAGGGCAAAATTGGTGGTCCCTCCCGCCTGGATGAATTTGCCACCATGCGGTTTATCAACTCCGATGGTGATGCGATATCGCCCGATGCTTTGTTAGAAGAAGTGCCGGGGGCTGTACCGCTGGCGATTACCCATCGGGACACCCAGCGGAGTGTAACAGTGTTAGCGAAGGTGATTCCGGGGCAGGATTTCTATGACTCTCAAATCTTGGCTGAGCTAACACCAAAGCTGGATGCGATGCAGTATGACCCGAGCGACGATGGGAATTCTGACCATTGGCCTCGCGGATATAGTTATCGCTTTGGCGGGGATGCGGATACGAGTAGTGAGACCTTTGGTTCGGCGGGGCAGATGCTGGTAGTAGCCATATTCCTGGTGTTTGCGGTGCTGGTGTTGCAGTTTGGTTCCTACACGCAGCCGTTGATTATTATTCTGACGATCCCGTTTGCGTTGATTGGTACGTTGTTTGGGTTCTTTGCGTTAGGTCTGTCGTTTTCGTTCCCGGCGATGATTGGCGTAATTGCGTTGGTGGGGATTGTGGTGAACGACGCAATTGTGATGGTGGAGACAATGAATGAGCGGCGCAAAGAGGGGTTGGATGTACGCCATGCGGCGGCGGCGGGGGCCAGCGATCGGTTAAGGCCGATTTTGACGACGTCGCTGACGACGATTATTGGTCTGTTACCATTGGCGTTTAGTGATGCGCAGTGGTTTCCGCTATGTATGGCGATTATTTTTGGGTTGTTGTCGGCTACGTTGATTGCATTACTGGTGGTACCAGGACTATATTTGCAGTTGACACCAAATCCGTCTGGCCTAGACCCGAACCCCAAAGCCTTTAGTTAAGAGGGCCACCAATGATAGTTGGGGAGATCACGAGTGTTATTCTGCAAGGTTTGACATTGGATAGCCAAACAGTCTTCAACCTGTGCAATACGCGTCAAATCGATGATTGGACCACCGGTTCAAAGGATTAGTTTTCGATATTTGTTGGATGAAGTTTACTGTTTACTTTCAGGCTTGGGTAAGTTGATAGTAGTTTAATCACAAGTCTGTTTCGGACGTAACCCATCAATATGGCGCTGTAAAATGGATTCCTGCTGCTCACGACTTAACGACTGAGCTTGAATAAGGGTATCTAAACTCAGGCCATTTACCAACGCCAATAGCACATTGGCTTCCTGTTCCGGAGCAATATCGGGGCGAATATATCTCTGACTCTGAAGCGTGACTAATTCCTGAATAATTACTTGCCGCAGTTCCCCGGCACTCTGCTGATGATCCGCCATCAGACCTTCGCGCCCGACGGCATAGCCTAAAAACGCAACCCACACCCGAAGAATTTCCTGCCGTTCTTGATCTAGGGGCAAAAACGACAAAAGCATTGCCACTAGACGATCTATCCCTGAAAGATTTGAGATCGCAGCCTCCATCCTGATTTGCAATCGCTCCGTCACCTGATGTAGCGCAAATAAAATCAATTCCTGCTTATTGCGGAAATAGTGGGTAACCACGCCTGTTGTGCAACTCATTTCCTGGGCAATTGCTCGCATACTGGTGCGATCCAATCCCTCCCGGACAATTACCCGCCAGGCCGCTTCAGCAACTTCGAGACGCCGATCGCGTTGAACCATAGACATTTCAAACTTCTCTATTACTATGTTGATAATCTATTATAACAGTTGTTATATTTTGCATGACAACTGTTATGAGGTTTTGGTCATGCAGGCTGAAATATTTTATGAACCGATGGTTCCCGTTCCCCGTAAAGGCTGGAAAGGTCAGCTCGACCGATTTATTGGGCCAGGAGCCACTCCGGCGGAAATGGGGTGCTGCAAGCGTAGCTGCATCTAAGTGCAATAAGCCTGAAAGCTTTGATATACAATGGTTTCAGGTAAGTTTATTTGTGCTAGATTTTCTCAGAAAATTTAGTCTTTTCCTGATAGTGCAACGAATTTACGTTGTTTCAGGCTTCGCCTTTACCCTTATTGCACTTCGTTGCACGTACGCTGTCACTACCCCGAAATGGTGTTGCAGTTAGCGCCATCAGTTTTTGCTGCGATCACAGCGCCTCTCTATGCCTTAACACTTCCCATTGACTGGACTCCCTGGCAGCTGGGTGCGATCGCAATTTTGGGCTTTGATTTAGTCGGCGGTGTTTTGACCAATGCCACGGCTGCGGCCAAACGCTGGTATCACCGTCCTGGCCAGGGATGTCTGCAGCATATGGCCTTTGTGAGTATGCATTTGTTCCAATTGGGTTGGTGGCGCTGCTGTTTCGCGGGGGAGATAGCCTATTTTTTGTGGGTATATCCAGCTATCTATTGCTGGCAACGGGCCTGATTTTAGCCAGTCCACTCTATCTGCAACGACCGGTTGCCCTGGGATTGTACGGACTGATCTTGGTTTGCGATCGCTATCTTTTTACCTCCACCTCAGGCTTGGAATGGTTCCTGCCCCTATTTTTCCTAAAGCTGCTGATCAGTCATTTGCTTAAGGAATTTCCTTACCGTCCAAGCAATAACTGATAGGACTCTCTTTTCTACAAACTGCTGAAATATTCTTTTTGAGTTTTTGAGGTCAACACCATGACATTGCAAATCAAACACTGGGTTGCTGGTTTACTCGGGATTTCTGGCATTGCACTCGGCACATTGGTGCCCGGCGGCCCCATCGAAACACGTAGTTTTGTTCACATTGATCTCCTCACATTAGGAGTGTTCAACACGTTTTTGACGACGTTAGTCCTCGGTAGTCTGCTCTTGATTTATTTTGTTTTGCAGTCTAAGCACTGGGCAATGATTACAGCAGCAGGTTTTGGGTTGTCCTATCTTGGGGTGTACGGTCTAGACTTGGCTAAAATATTTCCTGTATCACCCGATGCGATGCCTTTCGCATTACTGGCAATCGAAGTGTTAGGAACAGTTTTCTCATTTCCCCTGAT
The DNA here is from genome assembly GCA_039028535.1 of Cyanobacteria bacterium P01_B01_bin.77. Classification (GTDB taxonomy): domain Bacteria; phylum Cyanobacteriota; class Cyanobacteriia; order Phormidesmidales; family Phormidesmidaceae; genus Leptothoe. The sequence continues at coordinate 58,448 of JBCCHX010000005.1, read as the reverse complement.
GCTACTGTCGATTCAGGCTATACAAGCGTCGAGTCAAATAACAGTTGCGGATGCTCCCTTTCATTACCCTGATAATCGTCTCCGTTTCCAACTGCCACAAATTGTTATTGTCATCGGCTTAGGACTGGTAGCGCTAGGCATTATCACCTTTGCCACATCTTCAGCGATGGGTCTTTAAGCAGGCAACGAGCATGCACTGAAGTGAACCCCTGGTTTTGGAAAGTAAAATCAGAAACCAGGGGTTCACTTTAAACTTCAGATTGGGGCTATCTGGTACTTCATTCACCATTACAATGCGTCCTTACCCGTTTAGCACTACCAACGAAGTTTCTAAGTCGGCCATTGCTCTGGAGCAATAGCCGACTCGTTGATGTTAGAAATTGCTAAACGTTAACCTCTTCTTTGACGAGTTTGTTCCATCCTAAATCTTTGAGATTGCTGTTACGTCGCAATGGGCGTGTTACTAGTTCAAGAATATCGCGGGTGTTGCCAAAGCCGTGGATCTGGGCAAAGGTAAACTCTACCGACCACTTGGTATTGATGCCTCTGGCCTCTAGGGGATTAGCGTGGGCCATGCCTGTGATGACAAGATCAGGCTCCAGTTCTAAAATGCGTTGGATTTGATTGTAGTTATCTGGCTTTTCAGTAATCTTTGGCTTGGGAACACCCATTTCTTCACAGGTGCGCTCCAGCAGCAGCAGCTCAGCTCCCTGAAAACGTTTATCCATGTAGGGAATCCCAATTTCCGGTACAGTCATGCCGCAGCGAATCAGAAACCGGGCCATAGCAATCTCTAGCAGATTGTCTCCCATAAAGTAGACGGATTTGCCACGGATCAGACTGACATAGTCTTCTACAGATTCCCAAATCTTGGCTTCTCGTTCGGCTAAGCCTTGGGGTTCAATACCCAGCACCGAGCAGATTTTCTCGACCCAGGCTCGGGTGCCGTCGGGACCGATGGGGAATGGAGCACCAATGACTTTAGCTTTTTTACGGCGCATCAGCGTAGATGCAGTGCGTGAGAGAAACGGATTTACGCCGGAGGCAAAATAGCCTTCTTTGATGACGGGCAACTCAGTGTAGCGGTTTTCGGGCAGCCAGCCGGAAACTTTAATACCCTGCTTTTTGAGTTCTAAATTGAGTTGTGTGACAACTGGGTTGGGTACCGAACCAAAGAGGATCAGGGGAGCATGGTCGTGATACTCGTCAGCAGCTAGTGCTTCATCTGGGGCAGCGGCTTCGGGTTTGCGACCCAGGGATAGTAGCTTGCTTAGGCTGTTGCGCTCTTGCTTTTCGGGTTTGATGGCTGGTGAAGCGGCGGGCTCTTCGGTGGGACAGCGCTGGGCCATGGCGGCTAGGACGGTGTCTTCGCCTTGGGTAAAGGCATAGTCCAAACCGTTAGCGCGGGCGACTACGATGGGGACGCCGATTTCGTCTTCTAGAATGGGGGCAATACCTTCTAGGTCGGTTTTGATGATTTCAGTGGTACAGGTGCCGATCCAAACAATGACGCTGGGATTGCGATCTCGTTTAATCTGCAAACATAGCCGCTTGAGTTCTTCATAGTCATTCAGCTTGGCTGAAATATCACCCTCTTCCAGCTCAGCCATAGCGTAGCGAGGCTCAGCAAAGATCATCACCCCCATGGCATTTTGCAAAAAATAACCACAGGTCTTGGTACCAATCACCAAAAAGAAACTGTCTTCAATTTTTTGATACAGCCACGCCACACAGCTAATGGGGCAAAACGTATGGTAATTGCCCGTGTCGCAGTCAAAGTCAAGGGAGGGAGTATTCGCAGTTGTTGTCATCGTGATTAAAGTCCTTGGAACAGTATTGACACTGACTAAGCCAGCGTATGCAACCATTGTTCGCCGGGCAATCCGATGGGTTTACTTGTTTATCCTAAAGCCCTTCTAGCCCCTCTAACAGGGGAGTATTGTCATCACTAGGGGAAGCATCTAGGGTGGGACCAACATCACCCTTTCCATCCAAGGCCATTTCTGGGTCAAAATTTAGCCCCAGCACCTCGACTAGAGCATCCTCATCAGAGTTGAGCTTATAAAACGGCACCATCAGATTTGATAGCTTGGGTTCTATAGCATTAATCACACCCAAGATCAGTAACGAAGACGGACGACGTCCACCGTCAGGAGTCCTAACAGAGACGTTATTCATCTGTAGCTCTAACCAGGCACGATTGTCTTGCACATAGTTCAACCACTTATCGCGGATGGCGGTGGTGAAATTCTCAAAAAAGGCCATAGCTTGAGACTGTTTCTAAAAATGAATAGGCACGCAGCAATGTAGCACCTCAGCGTCAGAATGGCCAGTCTTTTGAGAAACTCAACGCGAATAAACAAGTAGCCACCGTTCAGATTAACCGGGAAAGTCTTACTACAAGAGGCCTAGACCATCATTAGGTCCATTTCATTTTGCTGAGGAGCGGCCGCTTCGGGCGGATTGAGGTAGAAGTCCGACAGTAGGGAGAACAGTTCGCGATCGGCGGCATCCTTGGGGACCACACCCTCAGGCTGAGCGATTAGCTGATCGGCAATGTTCAAATAGTACTGACATACAGGCTCTAGGGATGGATCGGTCTCTGCCATTTCAAACATGGTCTTGCCTTTGACCCGTGACACCCGAATATCTTCAATCAGGGGCAGAATTTCTAGTACCGGCATAGGTACCGCTTCAATGTACTTATCGATCAGGTCACGCTTGGAGGTGCGGTTACCAATCAAACCAGCCAGCTTCAGCGGATGGGTACGAGCTTTTTCTCTAACTGATGCCGCAATCCGATTAGCTGCAAACAGTGCGTCAAAGCCATTGTCAGTAACGATCATACAGTAGTCAGAATAGTTCAGCGGCGCGGCAAATCCGCCACAGACCACATCACCCAGTACGTCAAATAGAATCACATCGTACTCGTCAAAGGCATTGAGTTCTTTGAGCAGCTTGACCGTCTCACCGACGACATAACCACCACAACCGGCTCCAGCCGGAGGGCCACCGGCCTCGACGCAGCTGACACCGCCATATCCCTGGTAAATGACATCTTCAGGCCAGATGTCTTCGTAGTGGTAATCCCGTTCCTGGAGGGTGTCGATAATGGTGGGAATCAAAAAGCCCGTGAGGGTAAAGGTGCTGTCGTGTTTGGGGTCACAACCGATTTGCAGTACTTTTTTGCCGCGTTTAGCAAGGGCAACAGAGATATTGCAACTAGTGGTGGACTTGCCAATGCCGCCTTTTCCGTAGACCGAGAGTTTCACGCTCGTTGTCTCCTTTTGGTGGGTGGTCTCAGCGACCATGTCTGTGGGCCATTGTGGGGAATAAGTGGGTTATTGGATAGGGGGCAGAAAAATACTTAACCTAATAAAGCAGAGTTTACTCGCTTAATGGGCTCTAAAAAATCACTCAGAACGCTTGAAAGCCAAAAATATTTTATTTTCAGCCATAATCATTTTTTGACCTTCAATCAAATAAAAAATAGAACAAAAGACAAAATTTTCATTTTTGCTGGATCCCCTGAGAAAAAAGGTTTTCGGCGTCCACTTAAAGATTTAATCTGTGGACAAACTCTCCTTAGGCGTAGACCTTCACCCGTAGCGATACCGTTTGGATTATGGAGTTAACTGAATTTTTTTAATGGGCCTCGATAGCTATAGCTCAGTCTATTGTTAAGAATATTTTAGTTGACTAGAAATAAAACAGATTGCTAAGAATTTGTTTCGTCTTTTAAAGTTTTTCCTGGGTTTTGGGTCTTCGACCAGGGGACATCATTACTGGTTGTTGCAAAGTTATCAGGGGTAAAAAAGAGGCTGCTAACGGATAGATCGTCGTCCCAGGCAGGGCGAGTAATGTCGCCCGAATCTTCAGACTGAAACTCAGAGATTGCCTGGGTAAGCTGGATGGCTATTTCTTTGGCTGATTTAGTAGAACGAGCAGACGTGACCTGCAGTTTGAAACGCACTATATGAGCTAAATCGTTTAACCCATCCTGGGTATCAAGGTCTGGGGCAAGGGTCACAGCGCTGTTTGCCAATGCCGTACGAATCATATCGGGGCTCAGTTGTTGGACTGCAGCTAATGGCATCACCACAGTTTCTAGCCCCTGGGTGCGTATGATTTTTTGATGCCGTACTAACCGTGCCAGCAGTCTATCTATGGGTTTGGGGAGCCGTTCTCCGAGGGTAGGAATAGGCTGAGACAGCTGCTTATCAAAGGTTTTCAGAGTAATGTAAATCAGCCGTTGGGCTTCAGCCAGACGAAGTCTCGGCCGTTCTTGGCCCAGTAGAGCTACGGCAGCCTGGGTGAGGTCGATAAATTCTGTTGCCGATAGCTTTGACGATATCCGTTGGAGATAGGTCCGAATTAATAGGATAAGCGTTGCTTCAGTGGTGTCCAAACGCTCTTTGGCTTGCTGGATTGTGCTGTCAGGGGCTGCGAGAGTTGAAAATGGCTCTTCTGATGAATTTTCGACTTGCTGGTGATAAATAGCGACCTGATTGATTAGCCGATCGGGCAGATCCATCACTGCAGCCAAGGCCCCGATGGTGGCCTGTAACTCTACTGCAGAGTTGGGTTTACCAAAGCATTGCCCATAGTGTTCCAGGGCGTTAAGCAGTTTCAGGGTCTCAGGTGTCAAGGAAAATGGCTGGGGTGACATAACAGGGGGCCAGAGTCACGATCTAACTTAGCGGCTGGGGCAAAATAATCAAAGCCACAGCAAAAAGACAGTGAAGGTAGTTGCTACCTTCACTGTCTTGAGAGTCAATTTACCGTTATTGATTGAGAGGAAATCGGACTATTACGGTCTTGAAGTCAGCCATGTGTGGCTACTGAGCCGATAACGCTGTCTCAACCCAACCATCAAACTCGGTCTGGTTGTCTGCAACCCAAGCCTCAGCATGGGCACGAATTTCTTCTGGACTGTCTTCTCCGTCATTGACGAGTTGGTTCTGAGCACTAATATCATCGATAGGAACCTGCACCAGGCTAAAGAATTTAGCGGCCGCTGGATTATTATCAATAAATTCTTGATTCGCTTCAAAGAACTAGGCGCATAATCAGCCCACTGCTGTAGCCCAACAATTTCTAGGGTTTTACTGGCCTTTTCTCGGCGCTGCTCAACGGGGACACCGCGCATCTTTAGGCCATATTCAACATTTTCTAAAACTGTTTTGTGGGGAAACAGCCCAAACCGCTGGAATACCATCGATATCTTGGTGCGTCTGACTTCTCGCAACCGTTCTTGATCGACTTTAGAGATGTTGAATAAGCAGATTAATTTAATCCGCTAATCAAGCAGATCTTGATCGATTGGGTTAAATATTGAACAATCAATTAAATACTGAGGTAGCTCCAATAAACTGCGTAGATTATGAAGCGGTATCCATTCGTCAGTCACTTCAGGTGCAAACCCCAGGAGGGCCGCTTCAGGCTCACCGGGCTCTAAGTACAGACGTATGATGATATAGGCGATGCGATCGCAACTAACCTCTGCAGGTACGTAACATTGAGCGGATTCCGCCTCCACCACACGACATTCAATCCGACCATATGCCGGTAGATAGAGGTCGGCCACATCATTGACCACTTGCATAACAGGGTTCCAGCTATCGCCCTGGGTAATGTCCGTCTTGATTCCCAATAAGCTGAGATATTGATCAACCACACCCACGGCTAGCGTATTGCGATAAATTCGTTGACCGCAAGGTGGGTATCTCTGGGCAAATCGTTGCGCTGTTTGCTGCAGCGATTTGGTCGGCATAACGACGGTACTGTCCGTTTCAAATAACAACGGTTTAGATGGAAAAAACACAACCTTGACCCATATCATTATCCTCTAAACAGCCCAAGCTAACCACCACGTTTAAACAACAAGCCCCTAATAGTTCCACGATTGAAACCAGACGTTTTTGCAGTTGCATATTTCTATCCGATCAGGGAAATATGCAACTGCGAAAAAACTAGTTCAACGTCGTTAGAACAATACGTGCGGTATAGGCTCAAAGGATAGCGCTATGGCTCGACTAGATTACTTTGCCCCAGGTGTATACGTTGAAGAAATTCCCAGTGGTAGCCGGGCAATTCAAGGAGTTAGCTTGAGTGTGGCTGGTTTTGTCGGATTTACGGAAGATATACGAGGGGATGCTGAGATTTTTCAACCTCAGCTGGTAACTAGCTGGAGTCAGTATTTAGAAAGTTTTGCCAAACTAGGATCGGATGGCTTCACTGATTTTGGGGCTTATTTACCCTTTGCCATTAAGGGCTGGTTTGATAATGGCGGCGGCCGCTGCTGGGTGATTAGCCTCGGCACCCAGCTACCATTGGCAGACACAGCCCCCAGTGAGAATATAGAAGATATTCCATTGCCGACTACGCCGATTCTCACATCAGGTCGCAAAAAGTCTCTGGAATTTACCGTTAAGCCGGAACGGGAAGAAGAAGGACGGGTGCGGGTATTTATTGAGCCGGATGAACCGCAACCGTCTGACGATCCAGATGAGGATCCCTTTAATAGTGGAGAATTCTTTAAAGTTCGAGTGCAAGCGGGCAACGGGGATGAAAAAATATTTCGTCACTTGACGATGCAAAACCCAGAGGGGGTAGACGTAGACGATCGCTCCGCTGGCGTTTACCTGATGGATGCTCGCTCTGAACCCGAAGATGCTGCCGACGAAGGTGTTCTGCTGCAGGATTATGTGGATATCACCATTGCCCCAGAACCAGGACTGCCCCTAGCCAAACGCCCCAGCAACGGTGTGTTTGACATTAAACCCCGGCGAGTACCATATCGCACCAAGCGCTGGTATAAAGAATTAGCCGGCAACAGAAAACGTCGTACGGGTATTCAAGGCTTGTTTGAGATTGATGATGTGGCCATGGTGGCCTGTCCAGACCTAATGCTGGTGTATCAAAAAGGTCTCTTGGGTCTGCCGGAGGTGCATGGGGTGATGGAAACCATGCTACAAAGTTGTGAAACCTCAGCCCCTGGGCCCGCTTATCGCATGGCAGTGATCGATCCCCCCCCGGTCAAACCCCGCAAGAGTGCGTTGCCAGTGAAACCAGAACAGCAAACGCCCCAAGACGTTGAGTCTTGGCTCATGGATCACTTTGGTCGACGCAGCCAGTTTGGTGCCCTGTATTATCCCTGGATTCAAGTACCGAACCCAAAAAATTCTGGCAAACCGATTGCTGTTCCTCCCTGTGGCCACATGATGGGGCTGTGGTGTCGAACTGATGAATCTCGCGGTATCCACAAGGCTCCGGCCAATGATGTACCTCGGGGGGTAGTGGGTCTTGCTTATGAGACTAATTTTCGAGAGCAAGAACTGTTAAATCCTAAAGGCATCAACTGTATCCGAAAGTTCCGAAACCGAGGCACCTTGGTGTGGGGAGCTCGTACATTAGCCCAGTTAGATGACACCGACTGGCGCTATGTGAGTGTTCGTCGTCTGATGAGCTACATTGCCAAATCTATTGAAGAAGGTACCCAATGGGCTGTATTTGAGCCCAATGATGAGGATCTATGGGCGAGGGTTACCCGCACTGTTAAAAACTTTTTAGAACGCATCTGGCGGCAGGGAGCTTTGTTTGGTAGTACCCCAGAGGAAGCGTTTTATGTAAAGTGCGATCGCGAGCTCAACACCCCTGAAACCATGAAATTAGGCATGCTATTTATCGAAATTGGAGTATGCCCGGTCAGACCGGCTGAATTTGTAATCTTCCGCATTCGCCAATGGGATCCCTCCCAGGATGAGGCTTAGGCGTGGGGGGAGTTACATGCAACATCCCCACAACAACTAGCTGCAGGCAACGCCCCTAGAAAAAATGTTTTTTAGCATAAGGAGACACAGAACAACCCATGGCTGAACTATTGACAGCTTGTCGGTTTTACTTCGAAGCCGACGGTGTATCAGAAAAGCTGGTTCTAGAAGTGGCCGGGCTATCGGTGGAGTCCCCCGTAGCTGGAGACGGGGGAGTACATGGCTCCGGGAAGAGTGGCGTGCGTATTCGCCAGGCCACTCCCACGGTGGAAAAGTTCTCCAACGTCACCGTCAAGATGGTTGCCACCACCGACGTCGATTTATACGAATGGTACAAAAACTGCAACACCAACGATGGGGGTTCATCAGCTTGGGATAGTAATCGCAAAGCCGCCTCCGTCAGCGCCTACGACCAGTCGGGTAATATGCAAGCCCGTTGGGAACTGGTGAATGCCTACCCCTGTAAATACGAAGGTCCCAGTTTTACAGCTGGTGATAGCAACATGGCCAATGAAACTCTTGAGCTCGTACATGAAGGGATTACCCGTGTTCAATAGCCCTGTACACCATGGCAGACCAGGAGGCTAGATTATGCCCAGCGTTGATTTTCCATCCGAGTTGTTACTATCTAGCCGGTTTTACTTCGAACTATCTCTTAAGTTAAAGGGAGGTAACGACACCGTTGACGCTGTCTTTTTAGAATGTCAGAAATTCCAAAAAGACCAAAAAATAATTGAGATTGTTGAAGTCGCTAAGGCAAAATGGGCCAATGCCAAAGTGGGACAATTAGTTACAACCAAAATTCCAGGTCGTTCAACCGTTGAGAATCTTGTACTCAAACGGGGACTCACAGATTCCCTCGCCTTTTGGCAATGGTTTACAGATATCGAAGCAGGCAAGTGGAATAGCGACCATGTCTCTGCTGGTTCCCTCAATGTCTTTGACCAAGCAGGTACCGTCAAGGCCAAATTTGACTTTACTGGGGCCTGGCCCACTCGTTACAGCTCATCAGATATGAATGCCCAAAGTAACGAAATCGCCATCGAAGAACTAGAGCTGGCGGTCGATGGCTTCGCCCGCAGTCAGTAGTAATCGGATGCGATAGAACACAATTCATGCAGGGAGCCCCAATGTTTCAAACGGAGTTTGAATTCTCATTACCTAAAGGCTACTATGACGGCGAAGGTAATCTCCATCGCAAGGGCATGATGCGCTTAGCCAAGGCTGTAGATGAAATTACTCCGATGCGGGATCCCAGAGTCAAGGCAAATCCAGCCTATGCCACTGTTTTAGTATTGTCGAGGGTAGTCATACGCTTAGGTGCCTTATCGGACGTTACCCCTCGCATCATCGAGAATCTATACGCCGCTGACTTGAACTATCTCTATACATTCTATCGCCAGATAAATGAGCTTCCCCCCTTAGAAAATCTCTCCCAGACAGTCAATCCTGAGCCCCAAAAGAATACCGTCGAAAACAATATCGTCGAAAACAATACCGTTAGCGCAAAGATCGGAGAAGGCCATGGTCAGACTGTCTGAGCTGGTCAATCAAGCACGACGACGGATGAGCGAAGGTAAAAACTTTGCCCAGAATCCTGTGCAAATAGTTTGGCAGTCTGTGCGTAAATACGGCATGCTAGCCTATGGCAAACTTTCGCTCTCCCCTGGCGATGCCCCAAAAGCCTTATCTGACCAAGCCTCACCTGAACCCACTGAGTCAGAGCAGACTCCTGAAATATTTAACGCGTCTCCCCCAGTGCCGGATGATACTGCTCAGCCAGCCGTTGTAGCATTCAGGAGCACTAACGCACCGACTATCCCAACACATGTTTTAGACCAGACTTCAGAGCGGTCAGACCCACCTCCCCTACAACCAGGTGAGCGTCTGCAGGGGGGCTGGTGGGGAGTCTATACCATCAAATCATGCATCCATTCCCAAGGCTGGATGCGGTGTTATGACGGTCTGCAGGACAACGGGAATGAAGCTGTTTGGATTTATGAATATTGCTTTGATCCAGATAGTTGGTCAGAGGATGACATTGACGAACGTAAACGTAGGTTTAAACATCTGATCGATCTAAATCTACGGCTAGGTCAAGGATCTGACTTTAGGATTATTCGTCCCAAAGATGTCATTAATCCTGCTGGAAATCGAGTCTACCTAATTACTAGACCCCTACCCCAAAGCTTTACCTTAGGAGAGTTTTTACAGCAGCAGCCTGGCCCTTGGACCAGACTACAGATAGAACGCTTTCTCTATCAGGTATTGCAATCGTTACAGTATTTGCAAACCTATTTAGTAAATTGGCCAGGCGATCGCTGGGAGCAAAAACTGTCCCATGGCCGTTTATCCTACGAGCACCTCTGGGTCCGTCTCCCAGACGATAGCACTGAACTGAGTGCCCATCCGTTTTTTATCTATTTAGGACGATTCACTCTATGGGAGCAGTTGGTCTGGCCCCAGCAATTGCCCATCGCTGACAACAATGGGGACATTGGGTCTATCCATGATGACCTGCAAACATTAGCCCCCATTGTTTTTGCTCTCATACGCGGCTATCCCAGTGAGGACAACCCGACTGATTTAGACCTATGGCCCAATGATGACAACCTTCGAGCATTATACCCTTACGTTCTTCAGTTGCTTGGGCAGGGAGAAAGGGAGCGCTTTAAGTCAATTGACAGTGCCATTTCGATTCTGCAATCACTGCCAGACATTTATGAACCACCATACTCCCTTGAAGCACCTGAAGCACTTCAAGGGAGTATAGAAGAGTCTGAAGAACCACAAAAACCCTCTCTGCTCCTACCTTTATGCTTGCTGGGAGGGAGCATATTGCTGAGCTTCCTGACTTGGTTGGCCTTGTCTATCAGTTCTGAAAAGCAACAGATCGTATGTGATGATCCTTGTCGTTTAAAGGATGTGGCCAGTGACGGCATTGAGGGACTACGGTACGACATTGAGGCCGGTAGCTCTTGGGGTAAAGGATTTTTTAGTACATTGACATCTCCCCTGGAAGGGCGTCAGTTAACCGTAGCGGAGTTTCAGCGCACACTGCTGGATAGAGATCCCACACTACCCTTGGAAAAAGTACATTCATCTTTGGTACCCAAGGATTTGTTGATGGAGTATCTGCGCACGGATGTTCTAGATGTCGCTCTGATGCAACAGACTGAAGCGATTCCTACTGCTTTGGAAAATCAAGAAGCCCAGACGATTGCTACCGACGCTTTGGAAAAAAAAGTTGTGGGCTATGACGGCATTGCTGTATTTGTTGCCCATAGCAATGCCCAGCGTCAGGATAGTATTACTAAACGTCTGAGGGGACAGATCAGTTTACAAAAACTCCGCGAACTATTGCTAGATCCCAATGCCACCCTAGATGGTGCCAGCGTTAAACTGTATTGGCCAAAGGATGAAACAACCGTTAGCCTTTTAAGGGATTTTCTCTTTAAAAGCGATGCAGATAAAGTGTTGTTTGAGCAGCAACGGAGTGAAGCAAGGCGTTTAGCCCACGTTTTTCCAGAAAGGGAAAACATGTATGAGCGGATGCTGAGTGATTTTGAAACCAATGCTCAGACGGGTGATGGAGACACCATTGGCATCGGATTTAATCGCATCAGCCAGCTGATTGGTCAATGCTCAGTCTATCCTCTAGCGCTCGTAGATGATGGTAGCCAGCCCCGTCATCTCTTTGTAAATGCTGATGGTAATCCCATTGATAAAACGACTGATTTATGTGGTGATAAGGGTACCTACTGGGTCAATGGGCATCTGTTTCAACGGTCGTCGCTCACCTATCCTCTCGCCTATGAAATGGCTGTTGTCTATCATCGATCTGCTAATGTAAAGGCTTGCAAGCATTATGAGTATGGTTGTCCTAAAGGTCAGCTGTTGGCTGATAAGCTAATGACTCCCGAAGGGCAATACCTTTTGAGTGAGGTGGGGTTAGTGCCGGTGTCATCGATACCAGAGATTCGACAGAAGCTTTGGAGCCCGATTGCAACAGGAGGTAACCCATGACGCCCCAACAGATTGAGACCATAGCAAAAAAGGTTCTACAGGATCCGGTGTTGATGGGTAAACTTTGCGATCGCATCTACTACCTACTTAAAACAGACATGCGTCTGCAACAAGAGCGTAGCGGGAGACAATCATGACAGACCCCTTTAGCTATGTCACCGCCAATCGATTCTATGTGGAAATTGACAGTGAGATTGCCGCCTCATTTAGTGAGTGCTCAGGCATTGGCGTTACCCTTAAAACCCAATCTATTGTTGAAGGTGGCGTTAATGGACAGCAGCGATTTTTTATGGACAATCCTGAATTTTCCAATGTTGTCCTAAAGCGCGGTATTACCGACAGCATGGACTTTTGGAGCTGGATTAAAGCCGTACTCAATAATGAATCCAAACAACGGCGTAATGTCAGTATTTTGCTCTTTAATCAGGCCGGTGACACCATGCAAGCCTGGACCCTGGTGGGAGCCATGCCCATCGGCTGGAAAGCAGATGCCCTACAGGCAAGTGCCGAGAATGTTGCTCTAGAAGAACTCACCCTAGCCTATGAAGGTTTAAAGATTGAAAAGGGCGGTGGCAGTGATACTACTAAACACGATAAACGTGGCGATACCGGTTACTTTGTGGGAGATAACTAATGGCCACTGAATTTCCTTTTATCGCTCTCGCCCAGCAGTATCCTCCCCTCGGATGGCACCCTCAGCGACAAAGTCAATGGCAAGCCCGACCCTTAGGTCATTTGCCCGGTCCTGAGGTGTTGGATACTGAGCCAACCCTACAAGCCCAGGTTTTACGTCAGGCCGCTCAGCTGGTGGGGCTACCTGCCGCACTAGGAGATGGTTCCGGCTTTAGCAAATTTGTTGAGGGTGCAGAGAATAGAGCGATCAATCTACTTCCTAGAGATTTTCAGCAACAGCCTCAGGGAACTAGACCCAATAGTCAGTCCCGTTGGCAACCATCGGTTGATCAAGTCCAACGCCAAGACCAACACATCACTCCACCCGTTCAAACCTCAGAGAGCACCTCAGGCATATCTGCTGCAGAGACAGGTTCCCAAAAAACAGGTTTTAAAGAACCAGCCTCTGAAGAATCAGGCTCTAAAGAGATCAGCATCAAAGCTACAGAAAGCTCACCCACAGCTGACCTGACCCATGGCACTCAGAGGGATTTACCAGAAATTAACCACCCTGAGATTAGCCCTTTTAAGAATAGTCAGCCTAACAGTGAGGACATCACCTTAGCCCGTCCGCTGCAACAGCAGCCTTTGGGGCAGCATCAGTCCCTAGGATTTAACCCATCAGCCATTGCAGACACAGAGTATCCTATTCAACCTGAAGACGCTACGGATAAAACTGTTTTAGTAACTAACGTCGCAGCACCACAGACAGGAGACTTTCCCCATGGTAAAACTGGTCGCACTGTAAGCACATTCCCCAACGTCCCCAGCACGGAGCCACCCACGGCTAAAGCTCAAGACACTAGTGCTCCTCGTCGGTCTTTAAAGATATCTGAACCAGATTTACCTAGCGGCCAGCTCCCTGACAACAGCGCTGAGCATGAAACTGGTGACGTTGTTTCATGTGATATGGGCACAGTGCCTCCATCAGAGACTCCTAGAGAAACAACGCCCACTACAGACCTTAATGCTAGGAAGATTCAGCCTGAGCAAGCCTTACCATCTTCTGTGGAATGTGAGCAACCGGAGTTTAGCACTGCGCCAGAGTCTCCTACAGCTGCACCCATTTCACCTGATACAGTCCCTCCTATTATTCAGACAGCTCCAGGGCAAGCTTCGCCAGACACCCCACATCCCTTTTTAGAGCAGACTAAACTCGACACTCCGTCAAAACCAAGTCGTGGGTCTGACATTATTGCAACTGATTCAGCTGAAAGCGCAGAACTATCCTTTACGATAGCCAATTCTCTTCCCGTTGACACAGCTGAGCCCGGACCAGCGACATCGACTTCATCCCCAGACAATCAGCCCATACAACGGATCTCGCAGCCAGAAGACCAATCAGCAATACCTGAGATTTTTGCACCTGGGATGTTGTCATTCCCCTTGGTATCACCTCAGTCAGCACCAGCTGAGCAGCCATCAATACAGCGACAGCTTGAACAGCCAACTAAGTCGCCCGCTAGACCTCAAGCTAAGCTACAAAAAGCGGAATTCTCCGAGCCACAGCCAAATCAACAGCCCTTATTGTTCCCAGAAAGCTCTTTCCTGGAGCCTGACTTTACACCAACACAACGAGAAACACAACGAGAACTTTTCTCCCCTGATATAGAATCGCAGAAGAACTCACCCGATCAGATACAAGTTCCCCCAACAGACGCTCTAGCTAAATTACAGTCCCAACCATCGGTGACAGCTCCCCCACCGCTTCTCTCACCGCCCCATTCCTCAACTGTTGAGTCTGTCGTACCGGTCAAACATTCAGCTTCTCGTTCAGTATCTGAGCAGCCTTCTACACAAATCCCCTCAATTCAGGCAAAATCACTATCTGCAGCTGCCACCCAGCCGTTGGGTATGCACGAGCTGATATTAGATACTCTGAAAGCTGGTATAGAGGTCGAACCTCTAGCGCGCACTGTACCTGCCTTACAGGCGCGTGACCAGGTGCGTGACCAGACGCAGGATCCGCCAGCCTCTAAATTCAAGGCGCTGGCTGCAAAATATGGGTCAAATGGACCGTCTGCTAATCTCTTATCTTTAGATAAGCTATCTTCCTTATTGGAATCAGACGCAGAAGTGTTTAATGTGATGGATGACGTTCCTCTAGAAGAGATGTCTCAGACGGTGTCATTGTCGGCTACCGACACCCTGACTGAACTTACTAAAAAGAGCACCTCGGCTAATATCTCATCCCGTGAGGGCGAGGATCAGCTGCTTTGGCAGCTAGCTTATATTTTGTACAGCGAGTTGCGAAGTGATCCTACCCTAATACCCATATCATCTACTTTTCAACGGGCTAGCCCTGGTCTGATGCCCATCCTATCGAGGGATAGCAGACAGCGCCATTTGCCCCTAGCCCTATGGCCTCCCCCTTTGCACCAGCTGGGTAACAGCGTCCGGTTAAAACTACAGGTTAGGCTACGTCAGGATTTTGAACGAAGTTGTTAGTCATTGAAGTTTAGTTAGGTTGCGATCGCACCACCATGGGTAAAGAATCTCAGCTAGTCAAAGCCAAGCTCATTGCCAAATCAGGGGGCAAGAAAAAGGAGCTAGTATTTATGTTTAATCCCAAAGAGCTGTCATTTTCTAACCAGGTGCAAACGGTTGATAATCCTGGTGCTCGGGCTAAAACCTCTGGACGACCTCGGGTCAGCTTTAGCGATATACCTCCCAAACAGCTTGTGATTAAAGACATTTGGTTTGACACCTATGAAACAGGGGAGGATGTACTCAACAAACATCTGCAAGACTTTATTGACGCCGTTACATTTACCAAAAACCAGGAACGTCCCCCCATCTATCAATTTCAATGGGGACCCCATACCTATCTGGACTATTGCTTTATTGAACAGCTCAACTATCGACTCACCAAATTTATGCCTAATGGAGTCCCTGTACGAGCCGTAATTGAACGCTTGGGACTCAAGGAAATAGAAAAACCAGCTGATAGTGCCTCTAAACAAAGAAAGAGTCAGCCAAATCCTCAAAACGCTAGACGCTAACATTCTTGCCAGCAATCATTTCTACTAGAGTTTCCATGTCAGTCAGCTCCCGAGCCTTACCCATTATCAAAATTGACGATCAAGATGCACCGGAAGACATCCTGGAAAATGTCCTGCAGATTGTTGTTGAAGAAAGTCTACATCGTCCCAGCATGCTGACTTTGGTCATTCGCAACGACTACAAGTCTGGCGCGTCCAAAGATGAACCGTGGGAACGCCAAGAACCCTTTAGTATTGGCAAAACAATCTCGATCGGGCTAAGTCCTAGCCTACCTGAGACAGAAATCAAGGAGAACGATAACGAGTCTGATTATCTATTTCAGGGGGAAATCACAGCGTTAGAGACCCAGTTTACCGAACAAACCCAGGCCCCTATTGTCATACGCGGCTACGATCTCTCCCATCGACTACACCGAGGCTATCATAATCGCTCATTTCAAAACATGACCGATAGCGATGTGGTTGAAAAAATTGCCGATGAGGTGGGCATTAAACTCGACCAGCTAGACGACAGTGGTGAGCCCCACGACTATCTTTTCCAAGAAAATCAAACCAATATGGCTTTTCTGCGTCATCGGGCTAGTCGCAATGGGTTTGAACTCTTTGTGCGCGATGGTAAGCTCAATTTTCGTAACCCCAAAGCAGATGACACACTAGAACTAACTTGGCTAGAAGATGTGCGTAGTTTTCAGGTACGAGTCACCAGTTCTGAGCAAGTAAAATCAGTGGAGGTACGCGGCTGGGACTACACAACAAAAAAGCCCATTATCGCTACTGCCGATCAAGAGCAACTGCTCACCCAGATTGATAGCTCTGAAGAGTCTGGCACTAAGGTCAGTCAATCCTTTGACAAACCGTCAGATCCTCAAAAAATTGTTGTTGATCAGCCCGTCTTTAAACGTAAAGAAGCCGATATCCTGGCCCAAGCCGTGTGTGATGAGATTAGCGGTCAGTTTGTCATGGGTGATGCCATGGCTGAGGGTAACCCAGATATTCGCCCTGGTCGTACGGTCAAATTTAAAGAATTAGGTCCTTACAGTGGTGAATACTATGTGACTGAAACCCGTCATACCTATATTAATCGAGTTTATGATACTGAATTTAGTGTTCGTGGTTTACGAGGTGGGGACTTAGCCGATCGGCTAACGCCAGCATCTCCCCTAAAACCAGGTCAGACATTACTGGTTGGCATCGTTACCGACAATGAAGATCCTGATGATTTAGGTCGTGTCAAGGTAAAATTTCCCACTCTCACCGAAGACCACAACAGTAACTGGGCACGGGTAGTGAGTATGGGTGCAGGCGACAGCCGTGGGTATGACTGTCTTCCCGAGATTAACGACGAAGTCCTTGTTGCCTTTGAACATGGAGATATCCATCGTCCTTATATTCTGGGTGGTGTCTGGAATGGAGAAGATGCTCCCCCTAATACGGTGGGTAAAAACGTACAGGATGGAAAAGTCCGGTTAAGAACCATTCAAACTCGCACAGGTCATAAAATTCAGTTTGTTGAAGAAGATCAAGATACCAAGGCAGGGATTTATATCGAGACTAAAGGAGGACATAAATTAAGCCTAAATGATAGTCAAGGCTTCGTTGAAGTAAAAACAACTGCAGGGCAGAGTGTATTGATACAAGACCCTAACACCATTACCATTCAGTCCAATGGTGCGATAACAACAAAAGCACCAATGTCAATTACAAATACAACAGGATCTTTTAGCACAACAGCAAGTAGCGCTATTAACTGGTCTTCTGGAGGAGCAGTAACATTAAGTAGTGGTGCAGCTATCACAATCACAGCTGGAGGAAATATTACAATTACAGCACCAGCAATTTTTCTTAACGGATTAGTAAAAATTAATGGATTGATTCCCATGCTACTACCTGCATAGTTAAATGATTCTAGATACTACAATGAGCAACGATCTTCCCCTTTCCCATATTGGTGCTGGACTGGCCTGTCCCATTCATACCAATGCCCAGGGCAGCTTTCAGCTTAGTCATGGCACTAGAAATCTAGAAGAAGCCATTACCATCATCCTAAAAACCAAACTGGGAGAACGGGTTTATCGACCTAATTTTGGCTCACGTCTATCAGAGTTAGCCTTTGAGCCCATGAACACTGAAACCTTGTCGCTGATTCGTCTGTATGTGCGTGAAGCAATAGAAATCTGGGAGCCTCGGATTGATTTGCTTAATATTTTGACAGAGCCTGACCCCGGTAGTGGTCAGGTGAATATTACAATTTTGTATCAGCCAAAAGACAGTTACGACAGCCGTAGTATGGTCTATCCGTTTTACTTAATGACAGCTGACACCGTGGCGGAGCAATGAGCCTGATTGAAACCTATGGAACCTGATTTTTTAACCGCTACCGACTACCTGCCCGATTTACCCAAGGCTAACTTGGACGATCGCACCTTTGATGAACTGGTAGAAGAGTGTTTACTTCGTATTCCCCGCTATTGCCCTGAATGGACAAATTATAACGCGGGAGATCCGGGGGTAACTCTGATAGAACTGTTTGCATGGCTCGTCCACCAAATGCTCTATCGGTTTAATCAGGTACCGACACGCCACTATGTCGCTTTTCTAGAACTGTTGGGCATTCGACTACAGCCGCCTGCCTCTGCCCAAACAGATGTCATATTTTATCTGACCAAGGCCCAACCGGTGACCAAGGTAATCCGAGCTGGCACTGAGGTAGCTACGGTACGAACAGAAAATCAGTCGGCCATTGTCTTTACCACCGATCATCATTTAGTTATCGGCATTCCCCGCCTCAAGCATATGCTGTTGGGGTTAGAGGCATTGCAGCAGCCTACAGATGGAGACCTGGACAATGTACTGCGCACCAGCCAAGATGCTGCCACTCTGGATGTATCGCTACAGTTGTTTAAGTCTTGTGAGGTTGGTAACTGTGTTTACTTTGTTTTAGATGCAGAAAATCCAGACCAGAACGAGAGCGCTGTTATTGATAATAATGAGTCCAATACAGAAGAACTTGGAGAAATTTCGAATAATATTCAAGGTAATATTCTGGCATTTAACTTTAACGGACCCGCCGCTGTGACCACCGGAATCGATCCCAATAATCCTCCCCTTAGCTGGCAATATTGGGATGGCCACACCTGGCAAGAGGGCATCCTCAAAGCCTCAGACGATAAAACCAAAGGCTTTAGCTTTGATAAGCTTGGTCAGGGAGGTCCGAACCCTGAAGAAGAAGGCGCTGATGTCATATTACATATGCCGCAAACCTGGCCAGCATGGACGTTTGGTAGCTATACAGGTCACTGGATCCGCTGTGTTTACATAGCGCCTAGAAGTTCCTTGACAGAGAGAACTATTACACAGCAGCAGTTTCGCTACGAGCGTTCACCAGAGATTACAGGTGTTACAGTCCGTTCTGTCGGTGGGGTAACCGTAGCTAGCGAATGTATACAACTCAAGGAAGAACTCTTGGGGGTAAGTACAGGTAAGCCAGGACAGGTGTTTGAACTTAGCCGAAAACCTGTTCTAAACCGGCATCTGACAACAGAACGAATTAAGGTCAAGCTACCTAATGGTCAGCCAGACTATTGGCAAGAGGTGAAAAATTTTGGTGCTTCAGGGGCTGACGATCCCCATTATTTGATCAATAACGACAGCGGCACTGTTCAATTTGGTCCTTTGATTCGAGAACCCCATGAACTGCAGCAAAAAATCCATGAGCGGGCTGCAATTCAGTCCTGGGGCCGACCTAGCCGTCTTCGAAAATCGGTTACCTCGGTGGTTGAAAACGGCTATATTCCAGCTGTTTTAGAGCCAACTGATCGACTGGATAAACGGCAGTATGGCAAAGTTCCCCCCATGGGTGCAGAGATTTATATGACTGCCTATCGGGTGGGTGGAGGTAGCCGAGGTAATGTCTGTGCCGGGGCCTTGAGTGTTTTAAAATCATCAATTCCCTATGTTAAGCGAGTTGTTAACTATGGGGCGGCGACAGGGGGCTTAGATGCTGAATCCTTAAACCAGGCGATGATTCGGGTGCCAGAACTGTTGCGTACTCGCGAAACGGCCATTAGTCCAGAAGACTTTGAGCGAACGGCCAAGCAGTTTCAATCAGGGCAAGCGGTTCACTTTGTCCACTGCGTCCGCTCTTCCCATCTGACAACGCCCGGTGTCGTACGTTTGCTGATTATTCCACGCCCAGAAATTCGATCTTTTGAACAAGGCTTACATCCAAAGGAGCTGGCGCTAAACCAAGCGCTAGAACATGCGCTACAAGAGCATTTAAATTTGCATCGGGCGTTAGGCATTCGAGCAACCGTTGAGCCCCCTAGCTACGTTGGCATCCAGGTAACTGCAGAAGTTTACTTGCAGCCTCAGTATCAACAGACTGAAGACTTGAATTATCTTCAACAGACTTTACTTAAAAAGCTATATCAGTTTCTCAATCCAATTATAGGAGGGTTTGAGGGTACGGGCTGGTCCCTTGGCAGGGCTGTGCAAACATCGGATGTGATTGCGCTTTTACAGGATTTTCCTGAAGTTCGTTCTGTTGGACAGGTACAGTTATTTTGCTGGCGGCGTTACCGTCATCAAGATACATCCGGCTGGATGAGAATTCCTACCCCCATCATAACGGTGCCGCTGGGGGAATTGGAAATGGCTACGTCATGGCAAGATGAAACAAATCCGGGACATACGGTTACCTTTGTCGCGCTCTAATATGGTCTATCTGCTCCAGCCCGATGTTGATTTATCCTTGGCAACCCATGAGCCAATTGATTGGGATAGCAATCTCAGTGGCATTACTCCCTCAGCGGCTGATGCACCGGCTCCTGAAGGCGTGCTTTTGGTGCCAGGTAAGCTGACTGAGGTGGCCGTCAAGATAAAAAACAACAGTCAGCAGCCATTGCAAGTCAGTTTAGGATTACAGGGAGAATTTCCGGACGCATGGTTTACTCATGACGCATTCTGGCAGGAGAATACTGCTCTACCGGCACAACAGTCTCTAAAATTTAGTACTGATTATTTTGACTTGTCACCGCAGCAAACTATTTATAAAACATTGGGTTTTACATTGCCAGATGATTTTTTTGAAGCTCCAAATGCGTTGCGATCGCACCAGCATCTCTCCCTTGACTTTAACGGTGAAGTCTTTTTGTACCATCGGTTAGCTGAGGATGGACAGACGGTACATCTAATTGGCTATAAAACCCTACAGCTTTACACCCGGCCCACCCGAATTTATCAACAGTTTCTCCCTGAGTTTTATCAAGAATCCGACTTTTTAGGACGATTTCTCAGCATCTTTGAACAGTCCTTTGAGCCAATTTATGAAACCGCCGAAACCTTTTGGGCCTATTTAGACCCACTGCTCACACCTAAGGCGTTGGTGCCCTTCGTGGCCCACTGGGTGGCTTGGCCCATGAATCCGCATTTAACCCTTAGCCAGCAGCGACGGCTGATTCGACACGCTGTGGAGATCTATCAGTGGCGAGGTACCGCCCGTGGTCTCACCCTGTGTCTGCAGCTATGTACTGGACTAGAGGAGCAACAAATTGAGGTAACCGAACCCGACGAACGTGAATTTGCCATTGGGGAGATTACCCTTGGTGATGAACCCTCTTTGGGGGGTGGCAGGGCCTATCATTTTATTGTCATTCTTAAACCCGGTACTCAAGACCAGTTAGATAGTCTAGATGAAGCTGCTCTTCGGGCTCTGATTGAGCAAGAGAAACCTGCCTTTTGCACCTATGACCTAGAGATTGTGCATCCTGCTACTGCTTCCCCATCTATCTCTCCTCCATGTGATCCCCAGACTGTAGTCTCTGATCAAGTTGGATAGCGGACTGACGCCACCGACGACGGCTGACATGGTTGAGCGCCAAAATACTCTCCAAGGACCAGTGAAAATGATACGCAATGCTGGCTACCTCCTCGCGCAGCGTTTCTGAGGGGTAGCCTAGGGCTTTTCCGACGGGGTTAGCCCCACGCTAAAGCGATGCTGACACTGGGGGCACTGGGTTGTGAGTTCAGCCGTAGCCCCTTGATGGATTTGTTCATAAAACAACTTTAGGTATTGAAAGTCAGGTCTAAAAAGGTTTTCTAGCAAGTCTGGTGTGATGGTCTCTAGGTCTCCCAGATAGTCTATGACCTGAGCTAACATGACCAAGGTGCTATAGCTTGAATCAGTTTGCACCATGGGATGCTGCGCGCAAACAATCTCATCCTTAGCCGTAGCCAAACGCATCTGACCCTGGCGATGGAGATGGCCCTGGGAATCGATTAGCCCCTTGGGTAAAACAAAATTGAAAGTAGTTGCAAACAGACTGGTCATAGGGAGGCAGGAGACAAAGGTGATGGCGGCAGACTATCCCGAAAGATCGCTGTACATTGGCTAACATCAACGGTGGAGGTACTAACAAATGGGGAGTTTTCTGCACCTAAGGTTGCTATTAGCTCCCCATGGCGTTCAGCAATGAGGGTATTGTCTGGGGCAACGTTGAGGAGCATTTCAAAAAACTGTAGCGCCGTTTGAGAACAGCCTGCTTGGGCTAACACATCCCCTTGTTTGATGGCAATATCGATGTTGTCCGGTGTTAGTATGGCCGCCCGTTGGAAGGCCTCCCAAGCAATGGGCAATTGATAATTTCTCAATGCATCGGCTCCCAGCTTGAACCAGCCTAAGGCCAAATCAGAATTTTCAGGGTCTAGCTCAGCAGCTTGGTCAAAGGCTTCTAGGGCATATCCATAGTTACCTACAGCTGTTTGGATGATTCCTGAGTTATACCAAATCTCGTAAGAATCCGGTGCAAATTGAGTTGATCTACTAGCGTAGTCTCCAGCTTGCCAGGATAGTCTGGGATTGTTAGCTAGCGCGATCGCAAAATTAGACCACAGCCGTGCCAAAAAAGCATCACTGACGAGTGTACCCCCCACTAATTGTGGCTTCCATTCATTCCAGATGTCCTCAGCCCGCTGATAAGCCTCAACCGCTGCCGTATAGGCCCCCAAATCTAGCAAAATCGACCCCTGATTAAAGGCCGTAAAGACTCGACGTCGATGAAAGAGAATCGGAGACTCTTGATAGGACCGATCAAATGTTTCTTCTGTCAAGGTGGCTAAAATCTCTTTTTCTCGGCTATGGGCTGTGGTGATTGCCACCGTCGCCTCGTTTAATTTTTCTAAATGCCAGAGACTCACCGCCCGATTGTTCCAGCCACCAGGGTACTCAGGCAATAGCGCCACCGCCCGATCCGCTGAGGCCAGCGCCCCTTCATAATCTCCGGCACCGATCTGGGCAGCACTGCGCTGACTCCAGGCATAGCCCGGCCCCAGGCGATCCCATTTATCATTGCCCGCCAAGGCTGCGTCACAGGTTGCGAGGGCCGTTTCAAAGTCTTCTAACTGGTTCAGCACACCACACTGATGGGCCAGGGCCAGGGCATAGTCTTCCACTAGCGCGATGGCCTGTTCATAGGATGTCAGCGCCTGGGCATAGCGCCCTAGCTGTTCTAAGGCCAGACCCTGTTGAAACCATAGGGTTTCTGCATCGGGCTGTTGGGCTAAAGCCTGCTCATAAGCAATCACCGATTCACCCAGGGTACACCCCTGATAGCTGTTGCCATAGCCGCCGCTGTACCCCAGTTCGGCAGCTACCGCACATTGTCCAGCGCGGGCCATCACATTCTCAGGATCCACCCGCAACGCCCGACCATAGGAGCCCAGGGCCGTCTCTAAACGCCCCATAGTTTGCAGCGCTAAGCCGTGGTAGTACCAGGCCAGGGCCGGGGAATCGGTGCCCCAGCTGCCATCAATGGTCAAGGCCTGCTCACAGGTACCGATGGCATCATCTAAGCGTGACAGTTGCACATAGGCGGCACACTGATAGGCCAGCGCCACCGACTCACGCGGAGCCACCGTCAGCACCCGGTTGTAGGAGCCAATGGCCTCTACATATTGCCCCAACTCAAACAGGGCGCGGCTGCGGGCTGACCACAGTTCTAAATTGTCTCGTTTACGCTTGAGACTAATGGCTTTTTCACAGGCTTCCAGCGTTTTTTCATAGTCGGTATCTTGACTCAACAGCAAACACTGTTCAGCCCAAAAGTCAAAATCTTCTAGCTCAAATTCGGCTTGTTGAGCCCAGGCAGGCATACCCAAACTGGTGACGGCCCACACAGGTAATAGCCAGCGCAACCAACGGCGACTCATAGGACACCAATTCCTATTTTTCCTACCCAATCCTACGGTAAGCCTCTGCGATTGGCTACAAATATGGCCCAACGATTGCCTAAATCTGAAGCTATGTATGGATTTGCTCCGAAGGTGCGAAGTTTTTTAGGCTGCGTCGTTGTAACTAGAGTTGAGCTGTGGAGCCGTGTATGAGTAATCATCTTGCGATCGCAACGGTCACCGCCGTGCTTAACAAGCTATTGCAAGAGGGCATCTCCCAGGATGTGCCTGGAGCCCAGATTACCACCCAGCGGCCCGACGCCCCCGGCGGCAATGTATCTGGTGCTCGCATTAACCTGTTTCTCTACCATGCCACCCCCAATACTGCCTGGCGCAATGCCGATATCAGAACCCGACGCCCCAAGGGAGATTTAGTCAAACATGGTCAGGCCAGCCTCGACTTACACTACATTCTCACTTTCTATGGCAACGAACAGCGCCTAGAGCCCCAGCGGTTGATGGGTAGCAGCATCCAAACCCTGGTGGACAGCCCTTTAATTACCCAGGAGATTATCCGAGAGACGGTGGTTAGCTCTACACTACAGGAATTAGAAGGGTCCACCCTGGCAGAACAAGTGCAGCTGGTAAAATTCTTCCCCAGCGATATGACCACCGAAGAACTGTCGCGGGTGTGGTCAGTCTTTTTTCAGATTCCCTATTCCCTCTCCTTTGCGTACCAGGCCACGGCGGTGGTGATTCAAGGGCGCAAACCTGGCAGATCGCCGTTACCCGTGCGCAGTCGTCGTTTCTTTACCTCGCCTGCACGGCCAGTTTTGACTAAGGTAAACGCCCGTGGCAGTCTAAATACTCCCATTACCTTGGACAGTCATTTGATTTTGCAGGGACGACAGCTACAAAGTGGGCAAACCAGCAACCCTAACGATATTAAAGTGCAGGTACAACTGGGCCAGGCGCGATTGACGCCTCAACAGATTAGTAAACAACAGGTGGAAATCACATTGCCAACACTTGCCGCAGCAGAAAAAGCCCATCTGCGGGCTGGGGCTCAAGGTATTCGTATCGCCCATGTGGAGACCGTTGGCAACCACGGCCAAGACTTCTCAATTTTGTCGAACCTGATGCCAATTGTGCTGTGCCCAACCATTTTGACAACAACCGATGCCCCCTTTATCCTAGACGTAACAGAAATTGATGAAGACACCTACGATGGACAGCTGGGGTTGAATGTTGATGTCACCGTCGAGCCCCACCAGAGCATCTATCTGCTATTAAATGATCAAGAGCGTGACACTCAAGTATATGTAGTCAAAGGAGAACGACGCACCACAGAGACTCATCACCTCTCATTTCTCCTCAAAGAAATACGAGCAGGCACCTATTTAGTTAGGGTGCAAATTGACGGTGCAGAAAGTCCCTTAGATGTGGATTCACCCGAATCAGACAATCCTATGGTACAGCGCTACATTGGCCCGACAGTAACCATTGGAGCGGCTGTATGAGTAATTCGAGTAGTCAGTGGCAAGCCGAAAACCAGCAATATCTCAGTGCGGCCATTACTGTCGTAAAAGCTCGCCTAGTGGAACGGCTACAACAGGCCTCGATAGATTTGCACATGCTGTCCCATGTGCCCTCTTTGAAAACAGCCCTAGAGCAGTTTCATGCGGTAGAGATGTCCCAATTACCGTCTGCTTTAGAGCAACTAAGTGCGCTTTGTCACCTATCGGCTTTTGAACAAGAGATTCTACTGCTGTGTGCAGCTATGGAACTCGATGCCACCTTTGCCCCCATGTTTGCCGCCCTCCATGGGGATGCACAACGTAACTACCCCACCTTTAGTTTGACCTTAGGAAATCTACCAGAGGCCAGTTGGGCCGCCCTGTCTCCGGGGGCACCCCTGCGCCACTGGCAGCTGGTGGAGGTGGGACCGGGTAAAGCACTGACCCTAAGCCCACTGCGCATTGATGAGCGGATTTTGAATTTCTTGACGGGAATTTATCATCTAGACAGTCAACTGGTGGGGGTAGTGAAATCCGTCAAAGCTGCCGATGAGCTGGTACCCTCCCATGGTGCGATCGCAACACAAATCGCTCATACCTGGACCCAGGCAAAGAAAATGGGTCGTAGCTTACCTGTACTGCAACTATGCGGGGGCGAAACTCGGGATTGTCGCAGCATTGCCTTTACCGCCGCTGCAGCCCTCAATCTTAATTTACATATTCTTTCTGTTTCTCGGTTACCCAGTAGTGTTTCAGAACTCAATCGTATAGCCCGGCGATGGCAGCGAGAATCGATTTTAAGCCAAAGTACCCTGCTACTAGAGTGGGATGGTCACAGTGACAATGAGGCCGTTATTCTACAGCGGGTCGAACAGTTTTTAGAAGACGTGATTAGTCCAGTCATGGTCTCTAGTCGCAATCGCCAAAACCTAGGGACACATACAACCGTGAATTTTGATGTGGCATTACCCACAGATGGTGAACAACAGCACCTTTGGCATTCCCTCTTAGACACGTCACCAGCAGCCAATGGCTATGTACAGCAGCTGGTCACCCAATTCAATCTCAATACATCTTTGATCCAGGCCGCCTACGTCGATGCCCTGGGGCATGTGTCACCTGACCCAGGCGCAGAAGGAGCGGCTGATCCCGGAGTTGCTACAGAGAATGTTGTGCCGAATACTGAGCCAGTTGAAGCCGTTGTTCCCAAGCTTTGGCAAGCCTGTCGTCTCCAAGCGCGACCCCGTATGGATAACCATGCCCAACGGATTGAGTCAGATGCTGTTTGGCATGAACTAATTTTGCCAGAAAAACAAAAATCTACACTACAAGAGATTGTCGCCCACTTGCGACAGCGCTCTAAAGTGTATGGAAACTGGGGATTTGGTGGAAAAAGCCAGCGCGGGCTGGGCATCACGGCTCTCTTTGCAGGGGCTAGCGGTACCGGTAAAACCCTGGCGGCCGAGGTCTTAGCCCAAGAATTGCAGCTTGATCTCTACAAAATTGATCTGAGTACGGTCGTTAGCAAATACATCGGTGAGACTGAGAAAAACCTCAGCAAAATCTTTGATGCCGCTGAATCTGGAGGCGTAATACTCCTGTTTGATGAAGCCGACGCCCTATTTGGCAAACGGAATGAAGTCAAAGATAGCCACGATCGCTACGCCAATATCGAAGTGAGCTATCTATTGCAGCGCATGGAATCCTATCGCGGCTTAGCGATCTTGACCACTAACCTGCCAGACTCCATTGACAAAGCCTTTATCCGCCGTATTCGCTTTATTGTTCAGTTTCCCTTTCCAGAGGTCTCTGAACGACAGCAAATTTGGTCACGTATGTTTCCGCATCAAACCCCAACTGAAGGGCTAGAGTTTAGAAAATTAGCAAAACTAACAGTTGCTGGTGGCAATATTCGTAATATTGCCTTGAATGCCGCTTTTTTTGCCGCCGATGAGAATCAACCAGTCATGATGAAACACCTACTCAAAGCTGCCCGCAGTGAATATGCCAAACTGGAGCGTTCCCTCAACGAAAACGAAATACGAGGTTGGGTATCATGATTTATCGATATCAAAGTCTTAACCTTTACTGACATTCTCCACCGATCAAGAGAAAATAAAAACAACTGTTCAGCTTCATTGCCACTTGTTCCATTTCCATCCATAGCCATGGGCACTGTAACACTCCCCCGAACCAAAGCTCCGCTCCACATTTCAGCCGCACCCCGGCAGGGTATTTCTGCCCTTACCCATGACTTGCCCGCAGCCACCGCCTGGAGTGCGTCAGCTGCAGAGAACGTCGCGACCCCCTTGGCTAGCATTAGTGAACAGATGAACCACGCCACATTATTTGGTCATCAACCATTTGGACACCCCCCCTCAGCAATTGCTGCCCCGCTCCAAGCCAAAGCCACTGAACGTGAACAAGCTAACGACTTTACCCCTAAGTCTGGGGGAGTGGGGAGTTCCCTACCTCAGCCCGTGCTACAAAAAATGGAAGCGGCCTTTGGCACTAGCTTTAGCGATGTGCGGGTACACGAAAGTCCCCAGGCCCAATCCATCGGAGCCGCTGCTTATACCCAGGGTAAAGATATCCATTTTGCACCAGGGCAGTATAGCCCCAATAGCTTAGACGGCCAGGCTCTCCTGGGCCATGAGCTAACCCACGTCATCCAGCAGCGGGCAGGCCGGGTGCCCACGCCCCAAGGGAAGGAGATTCCCATCAACGCTGACCCTGGGTTAGAAGCAGAAGCCGATCAACTGGGGGCTAAAGCTGCACGGGGCGAATCGGTACAGGCCGGCAGCGGTCTGATGGGCGGTGGCTTAGTTTCACCCAGTATGGAAGCTCCCCCAGTGCAGTGTGGCCTCTTCAAAAAAATCGGTCGTGGTCTGAAGAAAGTGGGTAAAGGCATTGGTAGTGCAGCCAAAGGCGCGTTTAAAGGGGCGGGTGGTTTCTTAAGTTCGTTAATGAGCAACGGCTTACCCGGTATGCAGGGTATGATGCCCGGCGGTGGAGGCGGGGGAATGCCCGACCTATCAAGTATGGGAGGCCTGGGCGCACTCTTTGGCGGCGGTAGTGCGGGCGGCATGAATGGCAACATTATGAAAGCGCTGGGCAGTGGCAGTAATTTGTTCAAGGATTTATTGGACTAATCAATTACCTAATGAGACGTTTGGGGGAACCTCGATGGGGACATTGACCAAAACATCATCATTGCCAACGATGCAGCACGCTACCAGGACGGACAGGCGTGAGCAGCAAATTTCTCTGTCAAATTTTCGCCCTTTTACTGATTCACCCTTTATAGAGGCATCTTTGGGTGGCGATGGTGCAGGGACCCAAACCCAGCTAAATCATGCAACCAACTTTGGTCATCAGTTTGGGCAAGTAATGCCATCGTTAGCGGTACCTGAACCTGTGCAGGCGAAAGCGTCAGATAAAAGGCAACAGCAGCCAGACACAGACGAGCTTGGTACTAAACCAACCCAGAGTAACAAAGAGCCTGCCAGCTTGACGGATGGCGGACTGGTTTCGCCCAGCATGGACGTGCCACCGGTACAGTGTGGCTTATTTAAGAAGATTGGCAAGGGTTTTAAGAGCATTGGTAAGGGCATTGGCAAGGGTGTAAAGGGGCTTGGCAAGAAGTTTGTTGATATTGCCCCAAGTCTCTATTCTTTTGGGTTGGATGTTACCAGTGCGTTGCCTGGCCCCATTGGGCAAATCGGCAATGCGGTCCGGTCGGTGGCGGGGTTAGATAATTCGTTATTGTCGGGGTTGATTAAAGGTGAAGGGATTGAATCGGCGATGGAGGATTCGGTAGGGTCGTTTCTGGGCGGGTTTAGTATGCCTGGTGGGGGTGGCCTGGGCGGCATCATGGGTGGCGGCATGCCGGATTTGGGTGGCATGTTTGGTGGGGGGATGCCTGCGCTGGCGGGGGGAATGCCTCAATTGGGTGGGTTGGAGTCGTTGTTGGGTAGCAGCGGTGGGATGGGGTTGTTAGAGGATTTGCTTGGTTAGAGCTGTATTTGGGTAAACATTACCGGAGAGAGAACTGAGATGAGTGGACCAGCACATGCTAAATCCAATGTTCCATCGCAACAGGCAGTTCCTCAGGTGGACAAGCAGGAAGAACAGAAATTGGTGACGCCGACAACGCGCTCTTTTGGAAATTCGGGAGGTGAGGATGCAACATTAAATAGTGCTGGCAGTAGAGATGTACAAACGCAGTTAAATCAGGCAGCTGTGTTTGGGCATAGTTTTGGACAATTGGGTGCTCCTGATAGCAGTGCGTCTACGATGCAGCTGAAACGGAGCGAGAGGGCACTGGTTACGCAACTGAAATCTAACCACTCTGCGCCTATTCAAAAACAAGGCTACGGTTACGAAGATGAAGATCAAATGATGAGTGTCTGGCACGATGACCACTCAGCAGGTATGAGTAGCTCAGATGCACAGATGAGTTCCCCAGCAACAGCAATTTCGAACTCTCCTAACGACGACTTTGTGAGTGTCAATAATGATTATGGGAACTTCAATGTCTATCCTGACGATTTCCCGGCGTCTTTACCTCCCCCAGCATACATGACTCAAGATGGTACAGCTTCTTCTGTAGAACCGCTGATGTCTGTTCGAGAGTCTGAGCTGGGATATATCGATTCATCTATGCAGTCAATCCGGGGTGGTTCTGCTGGTATCTCATTAAGTGGGAATGAAGCTTTTCAACAACAGACTCAGAGAGATTTGGCATATCTTATGTTAAGTTCACCGGGGCGTGAATTGATTGAATCGATTGTTGCTTCCGGTAGAGAATTAAGCATTGAACCTGAGGATCCTCACGATCCTGGAAATGCAGCAAGTTCCACAAAATATCCTGTTAGTAATCGAACTGTTAATTCTGATGGTTCAAGAAACTCAGGAACTGATGCAAATATCTGGTACAACACTGAAAACTGGAATCCATATAGCTCTGAAGCTTCACAGGAAGATTGGATGACAAGACCTCCTGCAATTGGATTAGGGCATGAACTAATCCATGCCCAAAACTTTATGACAGGCTCTGCTGCAGGTGGCCAAATCCAGATAAACAATCGGTCGATTAATAACCTTGAACATCAGGCCGTCGGTTTACCATTTTCTGGTCCGGGTGAAAGAGAGCATAGCGAAAATGAGCTTCGTCAATGGTTAGGTTGGTCCCTTAGACCTCGCTATTGATAGAGCACAGTAAGCTATCGATACGGTGCGTGGCTAATGCACTGTCTTCATTTTGGGAACTAGAGATCATAACTGCTAAAAAAACATAAAACCACATTTCTTGAAACCTTGCGCAGACAGCTCCCATCAGGAACAGTACTACCAAAAAACAATGTTCAACCTATCTAGAAAACAATATCGAATCCTACTAATCGCCATCCCCTCAGCTCTGCTACTCTACTACTTTCGCTACTTTTTCTATAGGCCCATTGCCGGGATCAACATCGCCGTAATGGCAGACCAAACCCCAACCAAAATCTTTAAAGCCGCTGAAAAAGGCGATCTCGCAACCGTCAAAAGCTTTTTCAGACGCGGTGGCAGCCCCCACGTAGTGGGTCAAAGGACCTATGCATACCAAACCCTACTCCATTGGGCTGGAACCCCCGAAGTAGCAGAATACTTAATCAACAAAGGAGTAGATATTCATGCAAAAGATGATTTTGGCCAAACACCACTCCACACAGCTAGCTCTGGAAAAGTTGCAGATGTGCTTTTGGAACATGGGGCCGATCCATATGATGTTGCAATAGGCACCTCTTCAAATTCTGATGGCAGTCATATCTCCTCACCCCTTACGCCTTTCCATACAGCTCGCTCTAAGTCAGTTGCTACAGCTCTATTTGCCCATACAGCTGACACACTATGCTCCGACGCCCAAATAAAATCTCATAAGGCAAAATATAGCGTATCTTGGTGTAATTTTGGCAATACACCACTTCATCATGCTAAAGCAGCCAGTGTTGTTGAAGTTCTGCTTGAAAATGGCTTTGATATCAATGCAAAGAATGGTGACTCGACTATTCTAAAAGGACGAACACCTCTTCATCAGGCTAGTTCTGGAGAAGTTGCAAAGGCTCTAATCGAACATGGTGCAGATATCAATGTCACAACAGAGGAGGGGCTGACACCTTTACACACGGCTCTGTCAGTCGAGGTTGCCGAAGTAATACTACAGAGTGGTGCAAATATCAACGCCAGAGATGAGCAGGGTAGAACCCCCTTACATACAGTTGCATCTTGGGAAGTCGCTTTTTATCAAAGTGGCAATTCCTCAGAAATTGCCCAACTGTTTCTAAACAAAGGGCTCAATGTCAATGACACAGATGAGCAAGGTCGAACACCGCTGCATCTAGCAATGGAAATTATAGAAAAAGATTGTCAGACTTCACTATACGAAGCGAAAGGATATAAGGGTATCAGCATTTCAATCTGGGGAGAGCCATGTATTTACAACACAGACTTAGCAGAGTTTCTAGTTAAAAATGGTGCCGATGTGAATGCTAAGGATAACAATGGCCAGACGCCGTTATTCTACACATCAAGAAAAATAAACAATACGCCAGCAGCAGCCTTATTAATTCAATCAGGTGCCGAAATTAACGCTATGGATAATAGGGATAATACTCCCCTGATCTGGGTCGTAAATAATGCTGAGCGCGAGCGTTTGATGCCAGGATTTGATTCCTTCGTAAATCCAGATGTTACTCTTTTAAGACTGTTATTAAAGAAAGGAGCCGATATTAATATCCAAAACGATGAACAAGTTACTGCGCTACAGGCAGTTAGCACCTTAAATGAAGAAAACTATAGCGACATAAAAAAGCTTTTTCAACAGTATGAGATAAAGGAGAACAATTAATGATTTTGTCTTGACACAATTGCATCGGTTACAAACCTGCGATCGCAACTACCCCACAAAAACCTGAAATCGCACTTACTAAAAATCCAAGCAAACAATTCCAATCAGGAATAGTACTACCAAAAAAACAATGTTTAGCATATATAAGAACCGATGTCGAACCCTGCTACTCGGCATTCCCCTAGAACTTCTACTCAATTGCTCTCACAATCTGTTTTAAACACTTATGAGCGGCTTTAACAACCCATAGCAACCATAATCAGTTATAAAATTTCACCGAGCAGTTGCAATGTTCAACAACATTTTTCAAACAACGCTCACATGTTCATCTATCATTGTCTACATATCCAGCCTTGTTCTTCTATTTAATACCTCTTTGTCTACAAAACAGATAGAAATTTTGTTGTTCGGAAACCGCTCTAATGAGCAGCCATTGATTCTGTTTATAAGCATTATTGTCCTACTAATTCTGCCAGATCTCCTGGCTATTATCTCCTATGGCCATGCCAGAAAAAATAATCCAGAAATAGACCAACAGCCTTCTGCAGGTTTTCGTATACTTGTTGATCTTATTCTTATTGGCCTTATTATATGGTCCTTATATAACCGCCTTCTTACCCCAGTGCAAGGCGCTCAAACCCATACATTTGATAGTCAAATATCAAATATCCAACTTTACATGGGTGGAGCTTTGGCGTTATCTTTTGCTTCTCTGGCACTATTTCAGCCGCTCAAGTTTTTACGAAATATTCGCTCTGAAGAAGAAACTAAGGAATACCTTAAATCTCTGACTGATGAACCACCCTATATTAATTTTCACGTTCATGCCTATCACTATGAATGGCGAACTCGTTGGGTAACAGAAACCCATACCGACTCACGGGGAAACCCAGAAACAAGAACTCGTCCGGAAACTTATCAGGAACAAGTAACAACAATCCGCCTATCAAGGCCTTACATGATCCCTACCTGGCAAGATACCACTAACCTGAAAACGCTTCTAGAACCGCAGGAATTTCCCATCACAAAGATTAAAATCTCTACTGCCATCAAGCCCGCAGATGCTAACGCTCAACAGCATTACAATCAAGCATGGTCTGATTTCCGTGATGAATACAAAAACGCTGATACGCAGGTTGATTTCTCAACCAGTAAAGGAATTCGCGGCATCGGCCCTGTGCTTTTGCTCTCCTTTCTTAATCCTGAAGAACGATCTATTTTTCTAAATGCTTTCTTTTGCGCTGTGATCTCGTTAACGCCGTTTGCTTGGGGTTACAGTCTCTGGCTTGATCAAATATCTTCGGCTACTGAGAAAATAATATCTAAGGAATACTCTCTACCCTAGCCAGCTAGGGTGGGTGATTATCGTACTTCTCGCTATTTGAAGGACTTACATTTAGGTCAAATGGTATTGGCGATCGCTACAAGTTGATTCCGTGGAATCGGATAGTCTCTTATAGCTTCAATACTACACTTCAAGAAGTTTTGATTTTACATTGGCAGCCAACTATGCCCATATTCTCTAGAAAGGAGTGTATATCTATTGCACCAGAACACCTAAATCTAGTGAAAGATATTCTGGATGAACGGTCGGAATCTCAACGCGCACTGACCAATAGTTAACTAAAAGAGGGACCTATTGAAGTGCGATCGCATCCACCAGAGCCTGCAGTGTCTCCGTTGCATCACCGTCCCGTCATCAGTTACTTCGAAAATCTCAACCCGAAAATTTAGCTTTGACAGGCCACTAGGTGTTCTGGAGTCTTTGTTGAACGGTTGCTTGGAGGAGCAAAATTTCGGCATCAATGAGGGCTCGTCTGGCTGTCCACACTCTATTAATAGAAGCGATACCGGCTTCCTGGGCCACACCTTCCTCTGCATCGATTTGTTTGGCAATGGCGAGCTGACGTTTGCGCAGCTCGATCTCCTGGGGGGTGACTGACACTCTGGAGAAGGGAACGGCGCTGCCAGTCTCCAGACTTTGCTTTGCTTGCAGTACCTTGATCTCGCAATCGAGGCGAAACCGTTCGATGGCTAGCACATCGCGTTGCAACGTGAGGGATGCTTCTCGGTCTAATTTAGCTTGCTCTTCGATAAATTTGGCAAAATCAGCCTGATACTGTCGCAGGTCGATTTCATTTTCTGTGACGATGGCCGGGATGATGGGCACGGAACAAGACGAGGGCACTGAATAAACACCGGGTAGGGCACGGGCTGCTATCAGCTGGCTATCGGATAATGCTCTTGGGTTTGGTAGCTGAGGGGTTTCAGTTCGAGCTGCCAGTGTTGCGGTGCTAAGCCCTGTCATGACGACAATTAGGACGGCGAGGAGTAGCGATCGCAAAACCTTTGGAGCAAATGGCCACATATGCTTTAGATGTTTCATTTCAGGAGTCGGCAATACTTTCTAATAGTTTCAAGCGCCATTACTGATTTTCCTTAGAAAATTCAGGTCTTGGCGGTTGACTGCGGTTGACTGTAATTAGGGACTAGCAAGATAGCATCTGTCATATTACTCAGGTTTTGCCGGGTTTCAAGTCAATTGATGACAACCCCTAGTGCATATACGTAAAAATCTGTATTCTTTTGGGTAGATAAAAAACCCTGTGCCACTATGACAACTGGATCCTTAGTGTATCGGCTGCTACCTGTTGGGAGATCGCACAAGTATCTGATGTGGTTAGTCACGGTTTGGCTGATGCTGACCGGTGCTGCGATCGCACAAACTATCCCGAGCGATTTGCCCTCTCCAGTGGACCCCACTGTGCCATCGCTAGAGCCGCTAGAACCTGAGCCGTTGCCTGAGGAGGTGCCCCTGGAGGGTACTACTCCCATTGAAGCCGTAGATGCACTACGGGATTTGAATGTGTGTCCACCCCTGGCGATCACTGAGGAGCCCACCTATTTGGTGACCACTATTGAGGTGATAGGCAGTACGGTATTAGCCAATGAAATTGCGGCCCAGGTGGCCTGCTATCAAGGCCAGGAGTTGACGCTAAGCGATCTGTTGACGTTGCGATCGCGCATTACCCAGGTCTATGTCATGGCGGGCTACATCACCTCAGGGGCGTTTTTGCCCAATAATCAGGATCTAACCGATGGGACTGTCCAGATCCAGATGGTGGAGGGCCAGATTGAAGATATTCAGGTGAATGGATTAAGGCGTTTAAATCCGGGCTATATTCGCGATCGCATGGCCCGTGTTACTCAAACTCCGCTCAACCAGGAAAACCTGGAAGCGGGTCTACAGCTTCTCCAGCTGGATCCCCTATTAGACCAGGTCAATGCCGAACTCACCTCAGGTAGTTCGCCGGGGCTAAGTCTACTAATTTTAGACGTGCAAGAGGCAGACCCCTTTACTATTTCCTTGACTGCCGATAACTATCGCGCCCCCAGCATTGGCTCAGAACAGGGCACAATCTCAGCAGACTACACGAATATTCTGGGTCTCGGCGATCGGCTCTCTGGCGCATTTAGCCTGAGTGAAGGGTTAAATCTATACGATATAGGCTATGAAGTCCCCATTAATGCCCGCAATGGCACAGTTAGGGCTCGGTTTAATAATAGTGATAGCCGCATTGTGGAAGACCCCTTTGACGACATCGATATTCGCAGTGATGCAACAACCGTATCGGTAGGCATGCGTCAGCCCCTGTGGCAAAGTCCAGCAGAAGAGTTTGCCCTAGGGTTAGATTTTGACTGGCGGCGCAGTCGCAGCTTTATTTTAGATGACATTCCATTTTCATTTTCCGTGGGTCCAGAAAATGGCGAGTCCCAGGTGAGCGTACTACGGTTTTACCAGGATTGGGTAAAGCGCGATTCTAAACGTGTTTTGGCAGCCAGGTCGCAGTTTAGCTTAGGCTTGGATCTATTTGACGCCACGGTTAATGACACCGGCACCGACGGACGTTTTTTTGCATGGCAGGGGCAGTTTCAGTGGGTGGAACAGCTATCGCCCCGGTTACTGCTATTGAGCCGGGTTAATGGCCAGCTCACTCCCGATTCATTGTTACCCATTGAGCGGTTTAGCGTCGGTGGCATTGGTACCGTGCGCGGCTATGCCCAGAACCAGCTGGTGGCAGATAATGCCCTCACTGGCTCGGTGGAGTTGCGAGTCCCGATCTCGGGCGATCCTAATTATTTGCAGCTAACACCGTTTATTGAAGCAGGTGCCGGGTGGAATAATCGCATTGCCGACCCAGACCCATCATTTTTGTTGGCAACAGGTTTGGGCCTGCGGTGGCAGATATCGCCCGAGTGGTTTATGCGGATGGATTATGGTATCCCTCTGGTGGACGATGACAATTCGAATGATTCTCTACAGGAGAGTGGAATTTATCTTCTCTTGAATTTCAGCCCTGAATATTTTTAGACCATAACGTGATTAGGCGTTAGCCCACATTTGGTTCGATGTATATCTATTCAACGCGGACTACCATTGCCACCCTGCACAAACTCAACTACGCCGAGCCCAACGACTGGAGCCGCCCACTAGCCACCGGTCGCCCTGGCCATTGTAACCCGACGGATTAGGGGCGATTAACCCTCTGGCTAAAGGTCTGGCTAACGTTTAGAGCCCGCGCTGGGTTGAAACGCCAGCGCTAATTGAGTGTTGTCCACTGGAAGGGACAAGTGTCTCTGTGTCCCTTTAGCGGACAACACTCGGCTAGCGGCGGATTTCAATCCGGCGTGGTTTTGAGCAGCCTAGCCTGCTAGCCCTTTTGATGGGTTGTTACTCTATTGGACGAGTTAGCTCAAGCGCTTTGATGATAGAGCCTACAGCATGGTGTTCTTTCTGATGCTGAACATATCGTATGGCTTTATCAAGTTGTTTTCGACCTAGTGAAAATACACTATATTCTGTTTGCCATTTGAATTTATCAGGAGAAACGGAGTTTTGCTGATTGAGCATACGAGAACTTCCACCTTTTAGTTGTTTTACAACGTCTGAAATTGACAAGCTCGGTGGAATGGTAAGAATTACATGGATGTGATTTTCAGTCCCGCCGATAGCATATGGAATACATCCAAGTCTATTAGCTCTGCTGCGAATGTCTCGGTATAGAAGATCTTCACGAACTGTTGTAATCAAAGGCTCACGATTTTTAGTCGCCCAGACAAGATGATAGAAAAGCTGCCAGTAGGGCATAAGCAGTAAGGCTTGTCTTTGTTGGTACAGTTTGAGTATGCCCTCGTTTGTTTGAGCTATATCTTGTGTTCTGAGCGTACAGGCTAACGTTTAAAGCCCGTGCTGGGTTGAAACGCCAGCGCTAATTGAGGGTTGTCCACTGGAAGGGACAAGTGTCTCGTGTCCCTTTAGCTCATATCTTGCACTAAGATTGGCTGTGTTGCTAACGCCCGCACTGGGTTGAAACACCAGTGCTAACTGAGGGTTGTCCGCTAAAAGGGACAATTGGGTATGGAGACGCTGGAGGCTGGTGGTGGAGCGATCGAAGCATCGCTCAGTGTTGTGGAAGCGAACCCTCAAAACACATTTCCGATAATTGTGTCCCTTTCAGTGGAAACCCTTCGACTAGCCCAGGGTTTTGAACCCTGGGCGGGTTGGCGCTTCTCCACCAGGTACAAGCTGTGAGTGAAAACCCGAATTCAGAGACATTGCCCGAGTCTGGCGTAGCGGCTGGCGTACTACTGATGGGATTAGCTGGGGGATGAGCTATGCTAAAACGTCGTTAGAGGTGAAGCCTAAATCGCCCTAATCTCAAAGCTTTCAGCCTAATTTTGAATAGCCAGAACGACCGAATCGGCTCACATATTTACATATCCTTTATTCAAGACATTACTCAAACTTCGCATCTTTATCAACGGATCATACTTATTTCTCTGATCTCGTAGAAAATACAGTGGGGGTAAATGATTTTGTAGGAATCGCTGTCTTGTCAGCAAGCAGGCAGGCGATTGAAAAATTAGTGGAAGGGCATAGGTTTAGAGTTCTAAGCTCTGGATCGACGTGCAGTGTGGCACGAAAAGATTATGACCACTTCTAGATGCATACTCAATTTCGTGTAGGTGAGAAAAGACAATGACGATGAATTTATTTAGAACCGGGTGCGTACTATGTGCTTCGTCTGTATTAGTTAGTTCTGTCTTTGCCAGCAAGGCTCAGGCACAGCTGTTTCCTAATGCTTTTTTATTTGAGGAGGTAACGTTTGAAGAAAGTTCTAACGCTGCAAATATTCGTATTGAGCTAGATGATGAAGGTAACATAATTCTTGAAAAGTATACGGGTGGGAAAGCTCTAATCGAAAACGCATCAGGAAAGCTTGTAACCAGCTCCACTACATTTAATGGACCTGGTGGTTCTAGTTTGAGCTTGGGGGGTCCAACAGTTTCGAAGGATTCTTCATCAGGAAATAATATTTTCAGCTTTAATTTTCTGTTTGAAGATGTGACAGTGCAGGATACGTCCAATGCGAGTAACTCATTTGTATCAGATGTAGCTTTCACCTATCAATTTGATGGGGAAATTACCTCTCTGCTTCCTACATTGTCAGAAGGTATTCAAACATCACAAACCGTTATTGACTTATTTGGCATTGCCGGCAATACAACACCTAATAGTTCTTTTCCAATTGGCTTAGATGTAACTCGAGCTGACTTGAGAGATGCTCTTGTTTCAGAAGGTCCTGCCCCTGGAGGAAAGCTGATACGAGATAGCGATATCTTGTTTACAGACGCTAAAATCAATACGCTAAATAGTGATACTGGTACAGATGAGGATACGAGAATTCCTTTTGAACCTTTAAACGATGACATTGGTGAGGAATTCTTTGAGGCTAAAGGAACACCAGTAGGGGTGCCTGAGCCGACCTCTATTTTGTCATTATTGGGGGTAGGTTCTGCAGCCTTAGCCGCTAATCTCAGAAAAAAGCGGACTACTGCTTAGATGCAGTCCGTCTAATACCAAGCTTGTAGTTAGCACTTATCTATACCGATAAAGGTCAGATGTATCCTACGCATCTGACCTTTAATTGTTAGAGGGATTTCCTAAAAACCAGGTTGTGTGTTGTATAAAGTTTGATTACGTATTGACAGACGCTGAGCAATGTAGGCGAACTAATACTTGCTCTCGCTGATAAGTTCCTTTATCCTCAATATCAAATATTCTTTAGCCGTAGCCTGTCATGTCATCATCACTTGTTAGGTTTGGTTTCCTGAGCAGTGCTATTTTAGGGAGTCTGCTCATACCCCATAGCGGAGCAGCTCAGGTTGTGCCTGACGCTACTTTAGGGTCACTAGTTGATGTAGCGGATTGTATTCCGGCTTGCACAATTACAGGTGGTATTACTCAAAGCACTAATCTTTTCCATAGTTTTGAGGAATTTTCTGTGCCGGTAGGAGGTGCAGCTATTTTTAATGAAGATCCACTAATTCTTAATATCTTTGGCCGCGTTACAGGCAGCAACATTTCTAGCATTGGTGGAACGCTGGCTACAAATGACGCAAGTTTGTTTTTACTAAACTCTAATGGCTTTATTTTTGACGATAATGCAGCATTAAATGTAAATGGTTCCTTTCTGGCAACAACAGCTGATAGCGCAGATTTTGGTACTGATGGACAATTTGGAGCTTCGCCTCTGCAGGTGCCTTCAATATTAACCGTTACTGCACCCATTGGATTAAATTTTGGCTCTAATCCAGGCGATATCATAAACCGATCAAGAAGTATTGCTAATTCTCCAGTTTTTGGTCCAATACGAGCTGGGCTAAATGTTCCTGGTGGTCAAACAATTGCTCTTGTAGGTGGCAATGTTAGTCTTGAGGGTGGTTTACTGACTGCACAAGATGGTCGTATTGAAATAGGTAGTGTAGGTGCTGATGATTTTGTAAGTCTTTCTCCTTTGGCTCAGGGATTTGAATTGGGTTACGAGGATGTGCAACGTTTTCAAGATATCAATATAGCCAACAGAGCACTTGTAAATGCGACTGGACTGCGGGGAGGAGATATTCAGATCCAAAGCGATCAAGTTATCTTAACGGGGGACTCTCGGGTTTTTGCTTTTAGTGCTGGCCAACAGCCGGCTGGCAAGCTAACTGTTCGAGCTTCTGAATCGCTTGAATTGAATGGAAACTCGACTTCAATCACTACTCAATTGATTCGAGGTCCAATTAGTTTGGGGAACAACGCAGCTGGTGATATTAGCATTGAAACTCGGAGGTTGACTATTCAAGATGGTGCGGAAGTAGCATCTTTTGCAAGTGCCATAGATGGCAGGGCAGCCGGTAACATTAGTGTCATCGCTACCGAATCTATTCAATTAGTTGGTCAAGCTCCATCTCCAAGCTCTATTGCTAGTTTGGCTAATTTTGGCGACGGTGGCACGATCATAATTGAAACTGGACAACTAATTACGCAAGATATCGGTCTAATATCCACAACTACAAGAGGCCAAGGAAATGGTGGTAATTTATTGATCACTGTTGCAGATAAAGCAGAACTCCGAGGTACTCGTAACCTGAATGGATTAGGCCCAAGTGGCATTTTTTCTCAAGTAGTAACAGGTGCCACAGGTAATGGTGGAGAGCTGACTCTAAATACTCGCGACCTAATAGTTCTAGATGGAGCACAAATCTCTGCTGCCGGTCGTAGTGGTGGTCGTGGTGGAGATGCAATTATTACTGTCACTGATTCAATTTTGCTCAGCGGCACTTCTCCTGAAGCCACACCTCTAAGCGGAAGCAGCGGTATCTTCACCTCAGCAGAACCCGGCTCTACCGAAGCAGGCGGCGATCTTACCATCAACACCAGTCAACTCACCATTGAAAACGGAGCCAAAGTCTCTGCCGATACCTTAGGCGAAGGCCCTGCAGGTACCGCCACCCTAAACGTTGATCGCCTCATTATTCGCGATGGCGGCTTACTCCGCTCCGGCTCAATCCAAGCAGACGGCTCCCCACCCCCCAGTGGCGATGGCAACACCCTCACCGTCAACGCCACCGAATCCATTGAAATCTCTGGCACAGGCACCATCGGCACCGACTTCCCTGTAGACAGCGAAATCGTCGCTGCTGCCGAAGGCACTGGCAATGCCGGTCAGCTCAATCTCTCCGCCCCACTCCTGCTCATTCGCGATGGCGGCAACATCCGCACCAACTCCATCCAAACCTCCGGTGGCCAAATCACCATCCAGGCCGATGTTGTTCAACTGTTAGGCGACGGCGACATTATCACCGCAGTCAACCAAGGAGAAGGTACAGGCGGCAATATTCTCATCGCAGGCGACGCGGTTGTCGCCACAGGCGATAGCGACATTCTCGCCTTTGCCAACGAAGGAACCGGCGGTAACATTACCCTGCCCGCCTTTTTTGGCGACAACATTCAACCCAACCAAGAAATTACCAGTCTAGAAGACCTCAACGCCCTCGACAAAAACGACCGCGTCAACGTCAACGCCACTGGCCAAATCGCCTCTGGCACCATTACCTTTCCTGACGTCAGTTTTATCGAAAACAGCCTGACCGAACTCCCCGAGGCCCCCATCGACACAGCTGCCCTCGTCGCTAGCAGCTGCATTGCCCCAGTGGCGCAACAGGGTAGCGGTCGCTTGGTGGTTACCGGCTCCGACAATATCCCCCAGCAGCCTGGCAGCAGCAGTATCGCCACCATCACCACAGGTACCGTCCGTAATTTCTCAAACGAGACTGCCGCATCGGAGACAGAAGACAGCTGGGCCATCGGTGACCCCATATCAGAACCCCAGGCATTTTATCAATTAACCGATGGCCGCACCGTACTGAGCCGCCAGTGCTCATAGCGACTGCTTAAATTCTAGATACTCTTCCATAAAATCAGACACGACTTCTGCCCAACCATACTATGTTCCCTAACCCTCGTAAGTCACAGCTACGAAAATTGCTAGCGATTCTCTGCGTCGTTAGCTTTACAGTTTGCATTTGGACAAATGGATTGCTAACATCGCACTATTCTGTACAAGCCAGTGATTTATCCAGCCTGGTACAGAGCGGTGTCGATGACTATAGAGCAGGAGAATATAACCGTGCGATCGCAACCTGGCAGCAGGCCCTAGACACCGTTGACTCGGACAACCTCACCCACCAGAGCATCCTGCTGGAAAATCTAGCCCGCGCCCATCGCCAAATCGGCCAGTTTTCCCAGGAGATCGACTATTGGGAACAGACCATAGAGCGCTACGAACAGTTAGACGATCTGCAATCATTGGGACGTTCTCTGACCGAGCAAGCCCAGGCCTACAATCAGCTAGGGCAGCATCGCCGGGCCCTAGCCCTGCTGTGTGGCGAGAGTATTGATGACTGTAACCCAAGTAGTGCCTTACATATCGCCAGAGCATTTACCGATGTTGTCGGCGAAGCCGCTGCTTTGGGTAGTCTGGGGACCACATATCGCCTCACGGGCAATTACGAACAGGCCATCGTCGCTTTAAATCAAAGCCTGGCAGCCATTGAAGTAGCAGGTACGGATGACTTTAACACTCAAGCAGCTGTGCTCAACAGTTTGGGCAATACCTACGCCGCCCAGGCCCAGGTAAGCCGTCGCCGGGCCGAATCGGCCGAGGGGCGTAGCAGTCCGAGAGAGATTAAAGAGCTAATCACGCAGGGGAACGAACAAACTCAACAAGCCATTCGGTTTTTACAAGGTAGCTACGATATCGCCCAGACAAAAAACGGGACCTTGGCTCAAGTGCGATCTCTACTCAGCCTGATCCCGCTTTATAAGACCTTAGACCAATCGACCGAGACAATCCAGGCTCAGCAAACCGCCCGTGCTCTGATTGCCGTCTTGCCCGACTCCCAAGAAAAGGCCTTTGCCACCCTAACCTTGGCGGGGTATTTAGAACCTCAGGCTACCCGCCAGTGTCCTAGTCAGACTATCGTTAGTCAGCAAACTCAGCTTTTAGAAGGTGCGATCGCAATCGCCAGAAACATCCAAAGCTCTCGGGCTGAATCCTTTGCCCTCGGGCAGCTAGGTAACCTATACGAACGCTGTGGAGAATACTCACAGGCCCTGGCATTAACCCAAGAGGCTCGTTTAGTTGCAGACCAAAACCGTTCTGCCCAAGATAGCCTATACCTGTGGGTATGGCAGCAAGGACGCATTTTCAAGGCCCAGGGCAAAACTGAGGCCGCAGCTTCAGCCTATACCCAAGCGATCGCCATTCTCGATACCATTCGCAGCGATATTCTCAATGCCAATCAAGAACTTCAGTTTGACTTCCGTGACCGAGTAGAACCCATCTATCGAGAATTCGCCGCCCTCAAGCTCAATAAGGTGCCGACGTCTGTCCCGGTTGCTGACAAAAACAAGTCTGTCGATACGGTGTTGGCCACATTGGATTCTCTCAAGCTGGCTGAGCTACAAAATTACTTTGCCAACGACTGCGTAATTGTCGCTGGTGAGACTCGGGTGGATACCGTTAGCGCCCAGTCAACTACCGCTGTTATCAGTACGGCCATTTGGGAACAGCGCACAGCCGTCATCGCTAGCTTCCCGAACGGACAACAACAGATTGAATGGATAGACATTGATAAAAACACACTGACTGATGAAGTTAATCAATTTCGTATTGCTTTAGAATCGGTCTCACAACGCCTCAGTCAACGATCCCAACGCTTCAGGCAACGGCT
Source organism: Cyanobacteria bacterium P01_B01_bin.77 (assembly GCA_039028535.1). Classification (GTDB taxonomy): domain Bacteria; phylum Cyanobacteriota; class Cyanobacteriia; order Phormidesmidales; family Phormidesmidaceae; genus Leptothoe. The sequence goes on along the minus strand of JBCCHX010000005.1, from coordinate 14,782 downwards.
CGGCGTACGTGTCAGCAACTACAAAGATCCCGCTACGAAGCTGTATGAGCAAATTGTGCGTCCGTTTGAAGCTAAATTAAGCGAGCTTCAGATTGATTCTCTCGTATTCATTAATGATGGCATTTTGCGTAGTATCCCCATGTCGGCCCTCTATGATGGGGAACAGTTTTTGATTGAGAAATATGCCCTAGCAACCACACCAAGTTTGACTCTGACCGATCCTAATGCGCTCGATCGTCAAAATTTGAGTGCGCTGATCTTAGGATTGAGTGAAGAGTCTCATGTGAATAATCAAGAATGGCCCGCACTCAATGCCGTTGATGAAGAAGTAGCTACGGTTAAAACCCAGTTTCCTGACAGTAAAGTATTGAAAAACGAAGAGTTTTCGGAGGCTAATCTACGTCAGGCATTACAGGAAAATAGTTTTCGCATTTTGCATATTGCTACCCACGGTCAGTTTGGAACTGAACCCAAAGATAACTTTATTATCACTGGCCAAAAGATCGATGAGAAAAATCACAAAACTATTACCATCAGTGAACTCGATACCCTAATTCGTAGCGTTTCATCTGTTGATCGAGAACCCATCGATTTGCTATCACTGACGGCCTGTGAAACCGCTGTTGGTGATAGCAGAGCCACACTGGGTCTAGCCGGTGTAGCAGTACGAGCGGGGGTAAGAAGTGCGATCGCGTCCTTATGGGTTGTTGACGATGCCGCCACGGCCGACCTGATTACTCGTTTTTATCATCATTTACTTGATCCTGATCTCAGCAAAGCGGAGGCACTACGGGCTGCTCAGCTAGAAATCATTCAAGCTAACGGAGACTTTCAACATCCCTTTTATTGGGCCCCCTTTGTTCTGATTGGCAACTGGCTGTAAGCAAAGAGATAGTATTAATAGAGAACTGAGTGCAGTCCCCTTTGGGTATAGACCGTACACAAAAGAACTCCCCTTACATCCGTTAACAAAGCGGAACGATAAGGGGAGTTTTTGCGGTTTAGACGCGTAGTAGATATTAGTATCACGGCCGTTAGAACTGGACCCCAGCCAGTAATTATATCCTGCCGCCAATCGGGTTTTCCTATAAGCTTCAACGACAAATCATGAGAATCGCTTTGCCGAAAAGTGCAAGATTATTGATTTTATATCTGGTGAGGCCGTGTTCATCCACCCAGGGTTGAAAACCTAGCGTGGTAGTTACTGATTTTGCCTTGTGTCAGGCTCATAAGCTTATATTGGCCAATGCAGTTCGCTACGAACTCCACGGGGATCTAACCGCTTGCGTTCAAAGTTGCCCTTTAAACGATTGGCTAGCATATTAGCTTGCTGAGTTCCTCTGCCAATTCGTCGATAATTCTGATTGTTGTCTGGCCCTAGACCGTTGTCCAACACACGAACGACATTTTGAGAGCCCTCCTGACAGCAAGTGACCACTAATCGAGAACAATTTTTGGCGTATTTGCCGACATTACAGAGAGCTTCTTCTAAAAAACGCCCAATTTCACGTTTTCGATCAGAACTTAATCCCTTTTCTGCCATGGGTTCAAACGTTCTGATGTGAACTTTAATACTGTCAAAATTGGGAAACTCTTTGCGCTGTAGTGTATGGTCATAGACTTCATAGAGCATTTCATGGAGAGGTTGTTCCAATCGGATAACCCGATTACCCTCTAGCTGTAGACAGCAGCTATCCTCAACTAAAAACTCCTGTTGCATGGCTTCGTAGATGCCACGGAGTTCTTGATTGAGGGCTCCTAAGTCATGGTGTAATGAAGCCGGAAAACTCGGATTCTCGGATGTTTGTGACAGAATTATCGATAACTTTTGCAGAGGTCCATTGTGAATTTGATCAAATGTGCGCTCTATTAATTGCTGACGGTCTTCCAGCCGTAACCTTAGCTCATGCTGGGTTCGGTAGGAGGGGTATAGGGCTACACCATTCAAAAAGAAGGCTATGGCTGCGGGAATGACCGGAATCCACCAGCCGATGGTTAGGAGCCCATAGCTAATGGCGACTATGGCCAATAGTAAGGCCACAATGCTAACGAAGTAATAGGTCGTTTTGATCTTGAAGCGGACTAAGACAAGGCCCAAAAAACCCCAGCCAACAATCCAGCCATACTCTAGCCAATCAGGCCACCCCTGTAACAAAGGGCGATTGTCTAGAACAGTGTTAACAATTTGACTGATGGCATGAGCCTGTAGCTCAATCCCTGTTACTAATCCGGGATTCAATCCATCAACAGCGGCTACATTGACAATATCTTTAACGCTCTGGGCGGTAATGCCAATTAGCACAATTTTATCTTTGAGTAGTGTTGGTGAGAAATCTCCGGCTCTTAGTTGCTGATAGGTAATGATATTGAAAGGAGTAGGGCCACTGCGAAAATTAATTAATATTTGCTCACCCCCAGCATCGGTACGAATATAGGCTCCCGTGTTGGGCTGAAATGGGATAAATTCTGCTGATTCAAACCGCATGGCTCTGGGATTGCGAATACCATTTTCTAGCGTCAGTCCTGCTTGGGCTAGATAATGCTCGGCAAGCCGTAGGGTAAACGAAAAGCGATAGTCGTTGTGCTCATCTGTTGCTCCTAAGAGGCTACGACGGACAAAGCCGTCGTTATCTAATAGGGTATCGACAAAGCCAATACGAGAGTCTGGTGTACCTGTGGGAGGAGGGATACTAGGGGGTAAAATTTTGTTGATAACAATTAGGTTATCTAGGGTTTGGACGATTTGAATAAAGTCATTGTGACCAGGTTCTACAGGGATATCCCGCAAGATGTCCAGACCGATGACGGTCGGCTGATACTGGTTTACTTCGGTTAATACATCGGATAGGACTTCACCGGGCAACGGATACTCCCCGATAGACTGAATGTCTGCTTCTGTAATGGCAACAATGGTAATGTGCTGATCGGTGGCTTCGGCGGGTCGCGATCGCAACCCAGCATCCAACGCTTGCCATTCAAAAACTTGCAGCACACCCAGTAACCTAGCTGCAACCACAACACCAACAATCGGCAGACCAGGGAGTACTTCCCGGAAACCATCAATCAGCCGTTGTTTGAAGAAGCTTGCTCGCATTTAATCCAACAGTCCCTCCTGTCGTGCCCGAATTTCCGTTTGAATCCGCATATTTTTACCCTCATCTGGGTAAACCCCCAGTGCATCCTGCACACGGGTCCAATAATGCCGTACGGTACGCTCCGAGATACACATCCTTTCGGCAATCGTTTTATCTTGTAACCCTTCTTGAAATGCTAGCTGTAAAACCTCTAACCATTGGGGTTTGACTTCCAGCTTTACCCGCATCTCACGCGGTGTATACACCAATCCTTGCAAGGCCCATTCTACCTTTGTCAACATCTCTCGCATGGGGGCACTTTTATCAGAGATGGTAAATCCCCCCTGGTGCATCTCAATCGCAGGCTTTAGACGCACTAGAGAGCGTACATGAGCACTTTGCACAACAAGATTGAGCTCTGGATACTCTGTCATCAGGCTGCGCAATAGCTGAATACCCACTTCTGTTTGAGCGGGTGCTTTGGCAGTAGACGGAATGGAAAGATCCATAACGGCCACGTCAGGTTGACCTGTCTCAATGGTTTCCTTAGCCGATTGAGCATCTTGCGCGGTCAAAAACTTGGTTTCTGGATATTCTTTTTGTAACAAACTGAGGGTGCCGGCCAGGACAGCCTCATGATCATCCACAATCACAATTACATTAGGATGTAGCTCTGATGCAGCAGACATAGTTTAGTTACTCCAAATCAAGGTGGACTAGGGAATGGGTCAAGGACCAGTCAAACTCAAAACTCACACTGGTTTTGCCATAGGTAATCTGACAATGACCTGGCATAAAGAATTGAAATATTTGCTGAATTTGCTTCAGTTCATACTGAAGTGATGGACCATTCATGGTGTCTAGCGCTAGCCTATCCAAGCTGAGCTGTAATTTTGCTCGGTTCTTTATTGCTATCAAGGCTAGGCTCGCTGAATGTTCGCTGGGCTGCAACACTAATAAACACTGGCGAATGCACCAGATCACTAGGTTCTGTTTATGGGACTGCTGCTGTGGCCAATCCGCAGGCAGATCTAGATTTACCTGCATTGTGCTCTGGTCTGCCCATTGCTTGATGATGTGCTGCAAGGCTAACGGTAAACTTTCCTCTACAAAGGGAGGCCATAGTTCGTGACTAAGGCTTTCCAATGATTGATGAAACGTTTGGGTTAAGGCTAAACAGCTTTGCCACTGTTGAGCGTCTTCTGCAGACGATGCATCCATCGCTCCCAACTCTAGCGATCGCATCAGGGCAAATGTTTGTTGTAGTAACTGCTCTCGAATGATTTCAGATTGGGTGAGCAGATGATGGCATTGTCGAGCGTGAAACCATTGCGATATCTGCCGTTGATACAGCAAACGACGCACAGAATATGCGCTGATTCCTGCGGCAATAATGATCAGTACTTCAGCCGTACTCAACGTTCACCTTTAACCTGCAGCTCCTAATAATGGAATCATCCTACGTGACACTGGCTAAAGCGCGCAATTGTTCGCGATGGAGACCCTCTGTTTAGCATCGAGTTGGCTTATTCGGGCGCTGCGATCGCAGCTTCAACGATCTCGAGATCGTTTAATAGGGCTGTGCGCATAGTCAGCACATCCGGCTGTTGGCCATGGCCCAGGACGGAGATGGCATCGTACCAATAGCCAGCCTTGGCATAGATCTCTGATTTTTCCAAGGCCGTGGCGGTGGCGGGCATAGCGTTCCCCACCATCGGCACAAATTCCATCTCGGCTTGGTACACTAGGGCCGCAGATGGACGGTTAGGATTACACTCCAGTACTAGTTGCCATATGTAGCGTGTGCCCGGTTCTAACTCAACCGGTAGCTGATACTGAGTGATCCCCGATTCATAGGTCAGCATTTGCAAGTGTTCTAGCTCGTAGGACCCAGCCGAGTTCACTGTGTAGACACTAAACTCCATAGGAACAGGTTCTTCCTCAGGTAGGAACCATGTCAGCTGCGGTTGCGCACTGGCTGTAATCCCAACAAAATTATCAGGCGCAAAAATCCTGGGTGCCACGTCACTTACAAAGCAGCTATCGTCGCCTCGGGTGCCGGTTGAGGTATTGGGAGACCGTGGTGCAGACGGGTTGATCGGCTGGAAATAACGGGGTGCGGTTGAGATGGTAACCGTACGATCAGGTGCTGATTCGTCTGATGTGATAGGCCGATAGTCAGCATATGCGATCGCACTGAGGTTACCAGCGGCATAGATAAGGCCTAAGACTTTTATCAAGGAATGACAGTTCATTTTAATTCCACGACAAACAACACAACCATTTGCGGATCTATACAGGTACCCAATGTTAAATATATAAGACAGTTCGAGATCGTGGCTAGTTTTTTCTTTTATAGATATATTTGTCAACTCATGCCCCAAACGTTTCTCATTCCAGATGGAAAGCACGCGCTTGTCAAAAACTTAGCCATTTTTACCTATTTGTCTTGATGGCACCCTTGCGATCGCTTACATCTTATCCCTGGTAGGGAAGCGCTCACCCACCCTGCACTAAAAGTGACAGGGCTAACTGCCTCAAAACCCACTAAAGGGGGTGAAGATTGCTGAAGGCTATATTAGAACCTCACAGGCAAACTGTCCCTTTAGCAGACAACCCTCAATTAGCATCGGGTTTTGACCCGGCGCGGGTTGAAGCCGCATAACCGACTGAGGGCAAGATGTGAGATAACTCACATTTCTGACCATGTTGTAAACGGTCTTGTGTTAATCAACATTCATTAGTCAGTATTTTCCGCACTGCTTCGTTAGATTGCGCTGCTGCAAAACCTGTGGTCAGGATGACGATAGTACAGATACTTGCTATGAATTGGTGGATGGAATTTTAGCTGAATGCAGCCCAGATTTTAGAGGCTGGTGTGTGAGGTAGATGCAAACCAGCGGCGGATAAGTTCTACCTGGAAGCGGTAGCCATCGGATGTGTCTTCTATGAGTTCTCGACGTAGCAGGAGGTCAATGGCTGTATTTAGATCCTCTAGATCCTCAGAAATGTGTTGAGCTAGCTGAGACTGACTGACGGCTCCTGCTTCATCCTGGGCGGCAATGTGACGTAAAACTGCCAGAGCTGTTTCATCCACCTGATTGCCTTCAATGTCGCTAAAGAACATGCTGCCGCTTTCGAGGGCTTCAGGAATAGCGGCCTCTACATCGGCGAGGGTGGCGAGGCGACGGACGCTGGGATCCTGCTCGTTTTTGTAGGCGACGATTTCGCCGCAGAGGAGCTGCACTAGAAAGGGATGACCATGGGTAACGTCGAGAACTCGCTGGCTGGCGTCGGGCTGGTAGCGCAGGGCAAAGTCTTTGGTGGGGTGTTCGATTAGCTGACGGGCTTCGGATTCTTTTAGGTAGCCGAGGTGGATGACCTGGGCATTGATCAGGTAGCTGGACCAGCGTTGGAATTCTTTGAGGGTGTGGGACCCGGTAATGAGGACCTTGAACCGGGGGCGGTTTTGGATCAGGTTGCGGAGCATGCCTAGGACGTCGGTTTCGCTAAAGCGTCCGTCTACTAAGGCTTTAGCGAGTACTTCAAATTCATCGAGGGCTAGGAGGGCAGTGTTGCCGTTGCCAAGGGCTGTTTCTACAGCGTCTAGCCATTCGTCAAATACGGTGAATGGGTCATCGGCCAGGGCTTGGCGAGTTACAACAGGAAGTGTGAGACTTCGCTATTCTTGGAGGGAGTAGCCGACCCAGATTGTTTAGCAGAGATGTTTTGCCTGTGCGACGTTGGCCATAGAGTAATAGAGGCGGGCGGCGGCGATCTAACAACAGCTGCTCGATGCGGGCGCTGATGTCGGTGCGGCCTACGAATACGGCCTGCTGCTGATTGAGGGGGACACCGATGATATAAGGAGAGTCGATTTCTTGGCGTAGTTCAGATTCTTTAGCCAGGTCTTCAATGGTGAGTTCAATAATGTTGCCCCAGCGTTGGGCAATGGGGCGAAAGCGGGCGGCGTATTTATCGCTGCTGCGGGTGAGTTCGCGGACTAGCCTGTCTAGGCGATCGGCAATGGAGGTTAGTGATAGTCGTTGATTGTAGGTGCTCTCTTGGCTGAGGGCTGCTGAAACGTGATTACTGATGCGAGCAAAGCTTCTCAGGAGAGTATCCGCTGGGCCTTGTAGCTTACCGATCGTTAGGCTTTGGTGTGTTTGTCCAATGGTAGCGGCATCTTCATAGCGTTCTAGCTGGCGAGCATCTAGCTCGATTTGGGCTGCTTGAGCGGCCCAGCGTTGGGGACCAGTACTTAAAAAGTTAAGAGCAGCTTGACCTTCAGCTGGGCGTTTTTCTAGGGTCAACAATAAGTGTTTATCAAGACCCGGTATAGGCAAATACTGCCACTCATCCCAAAAGGCTAGATGCTTATGTAACAAACTGGATAACTGTTCGTGGCGAGACTTGTCAAAGCGATAAAGTAGCCAGTGCCAGGGCGTTAAAATTACAGGCAGTATTATCGGCCTCCACAGGTTCACCCATAGTCCCCCGCCTACTATCACACCGAACGCCATACCGAACGCCACACCGAACGCCACACCTACCACAATGCCTATCGCTATGCCGAACGCTATGCCTCCCGCCACGCCGAACGCTACGCCGAACACTACGCCGAGCGCCACGCCATAAATTGCCTCATTTAAAGGTGTACCTAGCCCCCATGAGACTAACCCTGTGAAAAGACTAAACAATATAGGCAACAGAATAAATCCCTGAATCAGAAATCGTTGTACTTCTGACTGCTGCCACCGCTGATTTCTAAATAGCTGCAGTAGGTAAACGTTCTTATCGAATGATGAGTTGATTCGCCGTAGATGGTTCTCCCAGGCTCTTGGTCGAAAGACTAGCCAGAATAATAGCTGCAGGCTTCCTATGATCAGGTTAGGATGCTGCTTTGGTGCATAGGTATAGGCATTGGCAGGAATCTCGGGCTTAGCCATGGGGAGTCATGCAGGAATGCAGTGCCTGGTTAGGAAAAGGGGAAAGCGGAATGAGAATTTAACAGTAACTGGACTTGAATTAAGTTGGGATAACGCGTCCCCTCCTGGGAGGGGCAACGGGGTGGGTTAACCGTTAGCGCCAGCGGTCGAGACCCACCCCGCCTGCGGCACCCCTCCCGAGAGGGGAGAAATTGGTACATCTTCAAAATTCTGAGCATAGGTCAATTAATAGATGTTTGTACTGTTCAATCTGTTGTAACGCCTCTTCCTGCCAGTCATCCTCTTGATCCTCTAAACTCATCAGTCTTTCTCGGCATAGGGCCTGCAACAATATCGGCCACCTTTGACTCTGTTGCAGTATCCAATCCATGTCTTCTTCTGCAAAAGGAATCGGTGAATTCGCCATTAGCTCCCGTGCTTCTAGTTCTGATAATGGTTTTAATGTTGTTGTATATCCAAAAATATTGAAAAATGGAGAACTATGGCCATTGTGCTTTGCCAAATCAATCGGCCTTTCAGACCCGGCTAGCACAAATGCCAAATTTCCATCAGCATAGTGATTTGCTAGCGATCGCAAACTTTCCCAAAACGTATCATCCAGCTCTGGACACCGCTGCAGACCCACACCAATCTCATCCATCAGCACTACGGTCGGCTGCTGAATGTGCCCGCTCACCTGCTCCATCGCACAGCTGCCAGATGTGTGTACAACTCGTCTTTTAGCTCTTCATCTTTATGGGAATAGGAGATAAAGACCTTAAGCGCAGAGCTAGTGGGGGATGTAGCTGTCATTTTGTCGATTTCAGGCAATTTGGACACAGGTCGCTGACCAATTATGTACTACGAATCAAATACTGCCATGATGCATTCAGGATGGTTTAATGCCAGAGCACATTGCCCCTCAACTCCTTACACTATATAAACGCTCATTCTCCCTGCCCCTATGCACGACCAGATAAAAGCCATTACCGAAAAAATCACCCCGCGTCTGATCGAAATTCGTCGTCACCTCCATGCCCATCCAGAACTTAGCGGTCAGGAGTATAAAACTGCCGCTTACATCGCCGGGGTAATGTCTTCCTGCGGGTTCCATGTCCAGGAAATGGTGGGTAAAACCGGAGTGGTGGCTAACCTGGAAGGTGCTGGAAAACGTCCAGACATATTGGCGGTGCGTACGGATATGGATGCGCTGCCTATTCTTGAGCAGGTGGAGCTGCCCTTTGCGTCTCAAAATCGGGGCATTATGCATGCCTGCGGTCACGATGTGCATACCACCGTTGGGTTAGGGACGGCTATGGTGCTGGCGGAACTGACTGAGCAGCAGCCGTTTGCGGGGACTACACGATTTTTGTTTCAGCCTGCGGAGGAGACGGTGCAGGGGGCTAAGTGGATGATCGCCGATGATGTTTTGGCGGATGTGGCGGCAATTTTTGGGGTGCATGTGTTTCCGTCGATTCAAGCGGGTAAGGTGGGGCTGCGGCGGGGGGCGCTGACGGCGGCAGCAGACGATCTGGAGATTGTGATTATGGGTGAGTCGGGTCACGGTGCTCGCCCCCATGAGGCGGTTGATGCGATTTGGGTGGCGTCCCAGGTGATGACGACGCTGCAGCAGTCCATTAGTCGTCGGCTCAATCCGCTGCATCCGGCGGTGGTGAGCATTGGCAAAATTTCTGGGGGCAAGGCGGCGAATGTGATTGCCGACCGGGTGGTGATGCAGGGCACGGTGCGATCGCTACAGCCCGATGTTTATGAAAAGCTGCCCATTTGGATCGAAGAAATTGTGGCCGGGGTGTGTACCATGCACGGTGCCACCTACGAACTTAACTACCAGCGCCGGGTGGCCTCGGTGATTAATACAGATCAGTTAGTCCAAATTGTGGCTAATGCGGCCCAGAGCACCCTGGGGGACGATCGCATTGAGTGGCTGGCCGAGCCTTCCATGGGGTCAGAGGATTTTGCTCTCTATACCGAACAGGTGCCGGGGACGATGTTCCGGCTAGGTGTGGGATTTGAAGACCGCCACAACCATCCGCTACACCATCCTAAGTTTGAAGTGGATGAAACTGCGATCGCAACCGGCGTCCTCACCATGGCCACCAGCGTTTACCAGTACTGGCAACAAATTAAACAAGAAGACCTATCCCCCCAGTGAGGCTTGGATCTGCTGTAGCGATCGCAGTGCCCCTTGAACCAACTGCTGGCGCTTTTCCGCCGATAGATTAGCCTCATCCGACAGCCCCAGTAGCTTAGTTTCCATATCAAATAACAAATCCGTGATTTGATCTGACCCACGGGTTTGGGGCATTGCACCTAGAGTTTGCGCAGACGCTGCACCGTCACCAATTTGATGCAGCGTCTGCTGCATACTTTCAATAATGCCGTACATCTCAATCGGGTCAAAAACTCTCAGCAAGCTAGTTTGAGTGACAATGCCCAAGCCACTCCCCCAGTTCCATGACACCACCAGCCGTCGCACATGGCGCGCTTGCATCTCCTGGTGAGCCGTCCATAACGAATCCGTCGGCTCTAACAAAAATAGCGGAGCACTCATCACATCCTCAGCCGTCAGCCGCTGCAGATTTAACTCCAAGGCCTGAAACTGAACAATATCCCGCTCAGTCACAATCCCCATGGGCATAAATGATTGAATCTCACGACTGGTAGCAGCGTGACTATCCGCTTCGACAATGACAATACAGCTAACGCGGTGTGCAGCCATCTGTTGAGCTAGCTCAATAACAGATACCGTCGGTGCGGCGTGGATCACATCTGTAGACATCACGTCCGCCACCCGGCGCATCTTTAGTAAGTTAGCAGGGCGCAACACCCGACGAATACTATCCGGAGTGACAATACCAACGGGTTGATTATGCTCATCCACAATCGGTAAATGTCGAATCCGATAGCGACGGAATAAAAATAGAACTGCAAAAATATCTTGAAAGGCAGACTGCTGTAGCGTCTTAACCGGTGACGTCATCACATCAGCTACCGTCAGCGCTCCCAAGTCCATCCCATCAGCCGTTAGTCGAACAATATCGCGCTCGGTAAAAATACCAATGATCTGCTGATTTTCCACAATCAACGCACAGCTGGCAGAGCGGCTTTTGAAACTGCCTGGCGTTAATCCACAGTTACTCCGGATGGCTCCCATAGCCGCAACCGCCCGACTCAAGGACCATTCAGGTGACACTTTGAGCACCTGTCGATCAATCGCATCCGTCATCATCGGAGTGACTGTTTGCAATGGATCAGACGATGGATCGGGCGATATAGCGTTCTCGTTGCTCGTACCACCATCTATCGCGGACCTATTGCCGGTAACCGGCATAGAAATCGGCGTCGAATTCAAGGCTTTATCAAAGGTCATGAGGGATGTAACAGGTAGATAAGATTAAAACCTTGTTTTCTATAGACTTTAGATAAATTGAGGTATATAGTTAAGGATGTAACATGATATCCGACAAAAAGCCGATATAAATAGAATCCTAGGGATATTAGGTTATATCTGAATCTCTCTGGGTAGGTGTGGAGTTAGTTTTTTCGGGCGCATCGGTCACTCTAGGTGTTTTTCCATAGAGTCTATCTAGGACTCGTTTGACCGAGATCCGTTGCCATTCACGACCGCGCTTAGTCTTATAGCCTTGGGTATTCATCCAGTTGGCGATTTGCTGTAGTGATTTTCCTGACTTATGGTGACGACGGATAAGCTCAATGATTTGCTGCTCTTTTTCATCAACGACTAAATTGCCATTGACCGATTTTTCGCCAAAGGCAGGTGAGCCGTAACCAGCATAGCCCCCTTGGGCTGCTTTACTACGTCTGCCTGAATCTAGTCTTTCCCAGATGGGGTTTTTTTGAGGCTCAGCAGTCATGGGCAATGCAGATGATGGCAACAAGTACAGAACCAAATTGGCACAACGCCGTTGGTTCTAGCATATCGGGTTTGAGTCGTGGTTGTTCTAGTAGCCTACCAAATTTAATCGTTGTCTTGGCATATCGTTCATCTCGAAGTGTGAAAAGCGGCGATATTTTTTAGGGGAGAGATTGTTTGATGGCGACGTATAAAGTGACGCTAGTAGACGGGAATTGGGCACAGCAGGTGATTGATGTGCCCAATGATCAATACATTGTCGATGGAGCTGAAGAATAAGGTGTTGATCTGCCTGTTTCCTGTCGCTCCGGAGCTTGTTCCACACGATTCGAACCCACCAAGAAGATAACCTCGATTAACGTCGTTGCTGGATGCCCATCTACTGGGCCAATACCATGCCTGAATGTATGCCCCTTTCTTCTCAGCAAGTTCGCTGCCCCCACTGTGGGGCTGTAGCCGACCGCTACTTTTTAGATGTCAGCCAGTTTTCTGCGCACATAGCCCAGCGATGTGCCGCCGACCATTTGGTGACACGCACTGTCTGTGACCATTGCGACTATTTGATGGTGCTATGTCCCAAAAGTGATGCGGTGATCGAGGCCTACATGGCTGGCTTTTAGACAAGGGGATAGTTGTTTTTCTAACTAAATCTGACTAAATAAGGAGATATTAAGACAATGATGGCAGCACGAGAAATTATGACCAAAGATGTAGTCTCCATCAGTGGCTCAGCCACAGTAGCTGAAGCGGTTAAGCTCATGAAGGACAAAGGTCTGCGGGCACTGATCGTGGATCGTCGCAACGAGGATGATCCCTACGGCATGGTGACAGAAACGGATATTGTCTACAAAGTGGCCGCCCACGGTCATGATCCAAAAGCAATGTATGTCTATCAGATTATGACTAAACCCTGCATTGTGGTAACACCAGAACTTGGTGTGGAGTACGTAGCTCGACTATTTGCCAATACAAAAATCCGTCGCGCTCCAGTGGTCCAGGGGCGATTGCTAGGGGTGATTTCTATCTCAGATATTCTTCGTAAGAGCGACTTTGTGGAAAAACCCAAATCAGATTTCTATGGATACGGCTCCTACATGGATGATCCAGAAGTTCTACAAGAGCGAGAGTATGATGTCTAGATTCTAAGGAATAAGGATTTATAAGATCCAAAATTGTGTTTGCGGAGGTTGCCATGGCAAGCCTGTACGGCGAAAAGTAGAGCGTAATCAAATTCTCGTTCCTAAGATGAGCGCTCAGAGTTAATAGCAGTGAACGTATGACATAATTAGACCCTAGAACAAGAGATCCTCATAGTACGATTAGTGCGAGAATCTCTTGTTCTGTACTTTACATCGTGTTTGAGGAAGAGGCAGGAAAACGATGATGCAGGCAAAAGATATTATGACCACTGATGTGGTTACCATCAGTGGTTCTGCAACCGTGGCTGAAGCGGTTGAACTCATGAAGGACAAAGGTCTGCGGGCACTGATCGTGGATCGTCGCAACGAGGATGATCCCTATGGCATGGTGACAGAAACAGATGTTGTCTATAAAGTAGCCGCCCATGGTCATGATCCAAAAGAAATGCGGGTTTATCAAATCATGGCTAAGCCCTGCATTATAGTTCCTCCTGATCTAGGTGTGGAATATGTAGCTCGACTATTTGCTAACACTAAGCTTCGTCGTGCTCCGGTCGTCCAAGGACGTCTGCTCGGTATAATTTCTATCTCAGATATTTTACGAAAAAGCGATTTTGTAGAGAAACCTAAACGTTTATTTATTGAAGATGAAATTGAAGTGGCTCGTCAAGAAGCACGTCAGGTGTGCGAAGAGCAAGGACCAACGTCGCCAGCCTGTGCATCAGCATGGGATACCGTAGAAGAATTACAAGCTACAGCATCTCATCAACGAGCAAAAGCTGGATAGCTTTCTGGCTTTTGCAGCCCCCATGTCTAGGGTAGAGTTGACACAATGAATGCTTTGCTAGTGACCTGGGGGTTAATCTACGAAAGTAATTATGCCACTTTTTTAGTAGTAACCCAACAGACTACATTGAGGTAGAGACCTAGCTAGTTTTCTTCAGGGATGACTAATTCACTATCGTCTTCGAGCCAATGGCGTGGATCGTTCAGTACATCGGAACATCTAACGGACCCGGTAACTATTCCGAGAATACCAGCCCGTAACGATTGCACCATCCATGCGTCAGCGTGCTCTGCGGGGATCGGGTGCGGAGCTGTTAGCCCAAGCACACCAGCAGGGCGAAACGCAAGTCTTGAATAGTAGGCCGGATCGCCAAGAACAAACACAAGGTCAACTCCGGTATCAGTCAGTTCCGTGAGTCCTGCTTTAATCAATGCTGTACCAACGCCTTTTTTCTGGAACTCTTGTTTGACTGCCAAGGGTGCGAGGATTCGAGCCGTAACATCCGCGCGATCAGATTCTACGGTAACCATCGTAAATAAAACGTGGCCAACTGCGATGCCGTCAAGATCGGCAATCAAAGATAGGACTGGCTCAGCAGTTGCATCGGTAAACAGATCTGCGATGAGTTCTATGATTTCCGGTCCTTGCTCCTGGCCGAAAGCGTTGGCGTGAATATCGGTAATTGCATTGCGGTCAGCATCAGTTGAATGTCGTATTTTCATGCTGCGTCAAATTCAGTTTGTGTCAAATTCAGTCGGATTACGATTAAGTTCTTTTCTTATAGTTCGATCTTGCCTTTAGCTTTTAGAGTTGTCAAAGGCTTTGGTGCGTGAATATTTTGGCAGACAGACCGGTCCTCTAGGACCTCGATCTTAGCCTTCAACAGGATAGCTGTCAGGCATTCCTAGGTGGGTGAACTGATTGAGAATAGAACACTCCAACAGTAATTCTGTCGTTTG
>JBCCHX010000004.1:0-159988 GCA_039028535.1 Cyanobacteria bacterium P01_B01_bin.77 | reverse complement strand
TAAATCATCGGTAATCAAGCTGTTTTATACCCATCCCCATTGCAGCCGGAGCAATACGCCATGAAATTCGAGGACATTTATCAATTTTTTGAAGATCCCCCGCCGCTCTATCTCAATAAAGAATTAGCGGTTTGCTACGTACTGTCAGTACTGATACGTCGTGATTCCTACGGAACTGAACTCATCCACGCGATCGAAAATGAGTATCCTGACTACCGTCTGTCAGATACCGTGCTCTACAGTGCACTCAAATTTCTAGAAAACCAGGGAGCCATTATGGGCTACTGGAAAAAGGTAGAAGGTCGTGGTCGCCCCAGACGGATGTACCGTCTGCGTCCCGATTGGCAGACAAAAGCACGAGAACTAGCAGAACTCTGGCAGCGATATATCCTTGGCCAGCGTAATACCACCCCCAGACGACGGGCAATGAGTTCATAATCCTAGGATTAAAACCCATAGACCGGCAAGTGGTGACTCCTAGAAACAACAGCTACTGACCAGCTACTGGGGTATAGTCAATGATGACTCCAGTAGTTGTTGTTTTTGCTAGGAATAGCTTTCGTGGAAAGTGCAGTCAGTCAGTCAACCTTTTTTCTAACCCTGCTGTTAGGAGTGGGGTTGTTCTTTTTTATCAAGGCATCTACTAAGGAGCGAACTCAAATTGCTGAGTTTACAACGGAGCAATCCTCCGAAGCTTTGCATCAAACCCTGCTTGACTATTTTCAAAATCGAGCCTATACATTGCTTGTGGAAACGGAACCCACTGCGGAAGCGAAATCTAGTGTAGATGACGGATGGGTTAGGCTAACGGGTTTGGTAAGACCCAGTCTTTTCCTTGCTATTTTTCTTTCGTGTCTAGCCGCTGTAGCCCTTTTATGCTTTGCCCTTGTGCTAGCAACGCTATTTAGCAGCTACGGAGCTATTTTTTTTGCTTTGGTTTTACTATCTCCGCTGACCGCAATTGTGTACTGGAAACGGGCTAAACGCGAGGAGCAAATTGCATTTCGCATTCATGAAGAAGAAGAAGCCTGTATCTTATCCGTACGCGCTCATCGGGATGAAATTATTCAACTGAAAGCAAATGCTCCCTTTAAATCCCGATGAATTGTCAGATTGAGCAATGGCATCCATAGATTAGGGGCAATTTGCCTGTGAAAAAGGGAGGCTCAAACGTAACGCCTCCCTGGTAATCTTTTATAGGTTTTGTTTGAGTAGGTTAAGTGCATCTGATTGCACTTAACCTTTCTTTCTTACCCTAAGACAGCTTCTTCCTCTTCTTCACCAATCAAGGCGCGAAGGCTGGGGAACAAGAAATGGTTCTCTTCAACATACTGAGCACCAAACAGCCCTTTTTCTGCCCAAAAGTACCGGTCAGTGGTATGCTCGTTACGTTTAACCAGCAGTACAGCTGGTGGCTGGATACCTTCAGAATGGATATAGTTTCGAGCCGCAGTGACAGGCTTGGCTTCTCCACTCTCAATGCTGTATTGAGCAACTGCTTCTAAGATCCGACGCCCTTCGAGGCGACGACGACTTTTACGTTTGCGTCTCCGTGCCAAGTTAACTGACCTCCATGGATAGTTTGAATAGCGGATTCGTGTATTGATAGTTACAAAAACACTTAACCCAGCAAAGTATATCGGTTGTGCCCTAGATTTTCAACTTCTCTTAAAATTGTGGGGTATCTGCTGAAAGGTTGCCCGTGTCCTCTATATCAGAAAATCCAGAGGGACATAAAGCCCTAATACTTTTTAGGTTATCTTGATAAAAATTAAAATTCAGATAAATTTATCCGGATTTAGATAATAACCTCCAGCATTGCTTCCTTGACTCATGTAAGGCGAGACTATGTCAGCCAGTGCCGAATTAGTAGATATGTGTCGGGCTCACTTGGACCTATTACGTGGTGCATTCGGTGAGGTGTCGTCTGTTATTTATCTCACCTTAGGTGTGGATGCTGACTCTGCACCGATATTAGTGCCCATAGCTCAAGTTCCAGAATCTAGTGAATTTAATGATTTTCTAAATCCCATGGGCAAACAGGGGGCCTTACCTGCATCACAAATGCCCCTGGATGTTTTATCTCCTGGGGAGCTAGTTGAAGTTGAGCCTTTTCCAGAAATAGGTGCAGAACGTTTGGTGCTACCACTGATGCATCAAGAAATTGTTATGGGTGTGTTGGTTACATTGCGCTCAGATCGACCTTGGCAAGCGAGTGAACAGCAGTATTTACAGACGGTGTCGGCCAGTTTAGCAGCTGGCTGTTTTCTAGATCGACAAAATCAGTGGTTGCGTCAACGACTCAATACAAAGCGAACGTTACAGGGCGAGCAATCGGAGATTTTTCATAATCTGCTCCATCAGTTTCGTAATCCATTGACGGCTATTGGTACATTTGGAAAATTGATGCTGCGACGTCTTTCTCAGGACGATCCTAACTATCGGCTAGCGGATGGAATTGTGCGTGAAAGCCAACATCTCAAGGAGCTGGTGACTGATTTTGATGCCGCAGTTGAAATTGGCGATACCGATATGGCTCAAGAGGTTAGCCTGCCATTACTGTCAGATGGTACCGATCCTGAGCAAAAACCATTGCTGCCAGCATTAGGTCGTACCTTAGTAGCGACGCCTCAGTCATTGGGGGATGTGCTTCATCCGTTAATCATGGTGACTGTCGCTGCTGCTGCTGAACGGCATCGACAGTTTTGGCATTCTCCGATCGAACAATTTTTCGAGGAGTTAGTAATCATTGATGCTCAAGCTTTGCAGGAGGTCATTGCCAATTTACTGGACAATGCATTTAAGTATGCGCCCCCCCAAACATGGGTATGGCTTTTGGGGGGGTTGCGCAAAGATAACCATGTGGGTATCGTCATTGGTGATAATGGCCCTGGTATCCCACCCGAGGATCAGGGCCATTTATTCGAACGGCACTATCGGGGAATACAAACCCAAGGAAGCATTGCTGGGACAGGTTTAGGATTGGCTATTGCTAAAAATTTAATGACTCAAATGGGAGGCTCCATCGATTTAATTAGTCCTGTGTGGCCACCTGCCTGGGAAAAGAAATGGGGTGAGGAAGATAAAAAAGCTGTCCCCCCGTGGCTGCCCGCACCCTTACATCAATATTTGTCGCCTAGTGATAAGGGTACGGTTTTTATTGTGTGGTTGCCGACTATGGCTGCTCAGACGTCGTTGTCGAGCTAGCTGGTTTTGCCCCTGCCGTACGTACTGATGTAACCCGTCGCAGCGCATCAAACCAAAAGCTAGAGCCCATAGAAACCGCTATTCCAGTCACAATCCAACCTAACCAGTGGCGAGGAAACGGTAAGGTCCAGTCAGCTTCTAGGATGGCCTGGGTGGCCAACAGTTTTGGGGAACGACCCAAAGGAAGAGAATAGTCTGACAGGGTGGTTTGCACGGCATTGCCAAGGGATTGCAGATCGTCACTCAGTGAGTCAGTGCTGCCGGATGTCGATAGCATTGACTCTAAAGGGACTTGATCTAAGGTTTGGATAACGCTAGCCCGCACGGCTTGATCTACGGTCAATCGGTTGGCGATATAAAACGTATCGGCATTGACAGATGCTGCAATAATTACACCAATCAAAATGCCAACAATTTTTGAATTTCGTCGATAAACTCCCCCAGCCCGGTCCATGCCGCGGTCATACCATTGCTCTAGCTCTTCTTGAAAGAGTTTCAGCTGATCGTCTGCGGCTTCAGTACGGCGACTGACGCGTTCTGCCAATAGGCCAAGGCTTTCTTGCAACCGTTGAGGTAGCTTGCCTTCGAGATGCTGACGTATTGATGCTAATTCATTCGAGCGAGTATCTCCACGCTCTGGGCCAGCAATGAGGGATAGTAATTCTTTGAGGGTGGGCTGCAGCTGTCGCACGAGACCTTCGGATAAGTCCATGCTGCCGGCCAGCTGCGATCGCAAATATCCCACCCGCCGAATAAACGCCTGAGTGGCTCCATAGCTCTCGGGTAAAATCTGAGCCCCCTGGTCCGAAAAATGGTCTAACTCTGCCATTACTCGATCCGCAATTTGGGCCAGACCTGTGCGTCCTGCCCGATAATCCAGAAATATCTTTTCGAGCGATGTTTCCAAGTTCCTGAGCTCTACATCCAGCACGGCCCCATCGCCAATGGCCGCCCGTAGGGTGTGGAGCGTATCTCCCAGGGGAAGCATAATGCGCTCCTGCAGCAATCGTTTGAGACGAGCTTCGACGACTGTTTTTTGCAATCCTTCCAACTGCAACGTTTCTAGCAGCGTTGTCGCAAACGCTTCTGACGGAATATAGGACGGGCCAGACGTCTCGCCACCAAACACATTACGAGTGCGACTTACCAAGCGATAGATGCGCCCCAGTATATGAATGACCTGTCGAGCTGAACGAGCGATTACACCTTGGGCTTCATAATTCAAGTCACGTAGCATCGGGCTATTGTAGAGCTGATCTGCCAGCTTACGGGCCGCTCTACGCTCGTCAGACTGACCACCTGACAATAGTTGCTCAATTGAATATTTGAGATGTTCAGCCCTCCATTGGAGCAAAGTACTCACAATTTCCTGCACTTCACTGGCGATTAAACCCAGGGCCATGTAAACAAACATTAACCCAAGGGCAACATCTAAAACTACTGGCAACCCCATAATATTTCTGAATTAAAGCTAAGAATTCAGCTAACTAACGCTGTAATGATAACGACCGCTTACTCATCAGCATCATCGTCATCGTCGACTTCGTCATCAACATCCTCATCGATATTGAGCTGCTTTAAACGAATGTGTTTCCGCCCAAGGGAGATTTCAAATTCATCTCCAGGCTTTAAACCCATCTGCTTTGTATAGGCCGCACCAATCAACAAATTACCGTTAGACTGCACAGTAATCCGATAGCTGGCACTCCGACCACCTCTACCGTTACCGGTTTGAATACTGTCTAATTGAATACCTTCAGCATCAATAAGCGCATTCATAAATTTCATCATGTTCACACGGATAATGTCGTTCTTTGTCACCGTGTAGTAACCACAAGCCTTTGCTTTTTCCTCTCTAGAGAGATGCTCTAAGTCTTTAACTTTCTTGAGTAGGGTCTTACCCGTTAATGGATTTAAATTTGACGGTTTAGCCATTCACCCACATCTCTAACATGAACACATTTAGAAAATATATAACGAGCAAAATCATACATGATTGAAATACTTTTTTGCACGCTGTTTGAATTTATTTCTTGATAATTATATTAAGAGTTAGCTTACCTAGTAATTTCTTGAGAGTCCACCATTATGAAAACTTACGCGGTAAATTCTTCTCCAATTATCCCTAACCTATCCTGTCAATCTGAAGTAGGATTCACCTATTTTCTAAACTTCAAACTCGGTTGAGTCTGTGTCTTTACCATGAAACTTACAACCCGTGGACACTACAGTGTAAAAGCCATGCTTGATTTGAGTTTGCAACCCCGTTTGGCCTCAGTCAAACTGATTGCTCAACGGCAAAATCTACCGGCACCCTACCTAGAAAAATTACTCATTCAATTACGTCGAGCAGGACTAGTGGAATCAGTTCGCGGGTCACGGGGCGGATATCGCCTGGCCAAAGCTCCAGGACAAATCTCTTTGGGACAAATTTTAGATGCGGTGGGGGAACCCATTACTCCTGTAGAGCTAGTAGCCCCTGAAAAGGCAGAGGACTGGGTCACCTTGACCCTATGGCGACGTCTCCAAGAAAAATTGAGAGACGTGCTATACAAAATTTCCCTGGAAGAACTCTATTACGATGCCCGCAGCTGGCAAGCCGCCCAAGGTGAGAACACAAATTTTATGGTTTAGGGCTGACTCTTCGCTATGGTTGAGTAAACAAGGCGTTGCTAATCCTCGGTATGCACTAGACCGCAAGATTTCAGACAAATAACATTTGTGTACAGACAAATTCATTCTCTAAATCAGCAACAGCATAAATCAATTCTCGCCTTAACCATGGCCGATCAGGTAGTTGAAATTCTCTCTGCAGACGCGATTCGCCGTACCTTAAATCGCTTAGCTTCTGAAATCATTGAGCGGACCGATCACCTAACCGACCTAGTTTTGGTCGGTATTCATACTCGGGGCGTGCCCTTAGCCCATACTGTTGCTCAGCAAATGGAACGGCTAGAAGGAATTGCGATCCCCGTGGGGGAGCTGGACATTACGTTTTATCGAGACGATCTCGATAAAATCAGTACCCGCACCCCAGCCAAAAGTTCAATACCCTGCGATCTAACTGGGAAAAAAGTGGTGCTGGTGGATGACGTTATTTTTAGTGGCCGCACGATTCGAGCCGCACTGAATGCGGTACTTGACTACGGTCGGCCCAATCTCATCCGTTTAGCTGTACTGATTGACCGAGGTCATCGACAGTTGCCCATTCATCCAGACTTTATTGGGAAATCACTGCCCACGGCCCGTGAAGAGGTGGTGAATGTACAGCTAATGCCCATCGACAAAAAAGACACGGTGGAATTATCGAGATCTAAATGAGCAATGGGCGAGGAATACCTATCTAGCAGATGTCAACCAGGCGGCTGGCACCCATTCTGAAGGGTAAAGTCCCAACCAGGCCAAGTTTTGAGTGTAGTACGCCGAATCGCCATCCCAAAAATCATTGGGGTCTACCAGCGCCAGCTTTTCGGCTCGTATTGACTCTGCCACCTCAGTATCTAGGTGGCGAGCAGCCGGGTACACCATGGCATATTGGGACGTGGCTCCGTAGTCAACCATGGCTTCGCCCGCCAGGTCGATCTGGGCTGGCAGTTTCTGCTCCTGCTGCCATCGTTCCAATAGAGCCGGTAGATGGTCGTTGAGATAGTGTCCCGCTGGGGCAGACTTAAACCAAATTAAATCGAGGGCTACTCGCCACCACACGCGATAGGCGTCAAACCCATACAGGCTTTTGATGGGTGCTGTGAGCGGTAAGGGGCGGTAGTGGGGTGTTTCATTATGGAGTAAGACCCAATCACTGGGCAGCCCCAGGTCTGATATCTGGGCACTCTCCTCCAGCATTCTGTAACCAGTGTTGACTAGCTCTAGCCAGTCGTGACGGGGATCAACTTGAGCGAATATGCGGAAGGCATAGGGGGCAATATAGGAGGGGTTGAGATACCAGGTCTCAGGGGATGGATGAAAAGCGTCAATGGGACCTGGTAACAGATAGTGTCCGGACAGATCGTCGGTCAATGAAACATCAGCGGTGGAGAACTCCCAAATGTCGCTGAGTTTTGTTTTGGCTAAGTTCAGGTATGCGGGCTTTTGCCACCGTCGCGCTGCCATAATTAGGGCGGTGGCGGCATCAATATCAGCATCGGTGGCAAAGTTTGGATCTAAAATCCCCCATTTTTTAGCCTCCCCTGGGGCAGCGTCAGGTCCCCATTTCCAGGCCCATAGATGATCGACTAGACCATCATCGTCAAGCCTTTCTAGATTCTGTTCTCCCCAGGTAAGGACCCGATCAAAGGTTTCTGCATCATCGATCAGCACCGCCCGTAGCATGGCATAGGCTTGCCCTTCGGAGGTGGTGCGCTGGTCGTCATTTTCCCAGTCAATCACCCGACCGTCAGCTTGAATAAAGCGATCGCGATAGCGCTGCCAGGTTATCTCAAAAAAAGGACGGTCAATCCCAGAGGCTACCGTCTCAAGTGTGATCTCTGGTGGTAGCTGGGTGGGCAACTCATAAACAGCCTGAGATTGAACCGGTGGCAAACAGCTGGCAATAAAAATATTGACCATGAAACCGACTAGCGCCAGACAGCTCCAGCGCTTTATCCATCTAAAGACCGCTCTCGACAACATGTTTGTCCCATCCTTTTGTCTGGCCTGGTGCTGTTAATGTCCTAACAAATGAAAATTGCTCCATACCTCATAGCTTGCCACTTATAAAAATGGCTCTACACCTTATGGGTAATACTTAGTACCAGTCTGCCAACAGGGCGGTGTGCCAAGCTATGGAGCTATCGCTCCTATCCTGGCACACCGCCTTATAATTCATGCCAATTGAGAGTTGAGATTCACGCTTTTAACAAATAACAGATCTAGCTTTAGAAACAGTTTAATAACGTTCCCAAACAGGCTGGAATCCTCGGTGTAGCAACAGACCTTCTTTAATTAGGAGTTCCTGACGCTGTAGGCTAATGCTGCTGGGCACTTGACTCTGGAGGGCATTGATTTCCTCTAGGGCCTGCAAGGGGCGGTCTTGAGCCACTGTAAGGCTAATGGACGCCTGACGTAGATTGATGTCATCGGGTGCGATCGCAATGGCCTGATCATACAGACGACGCGCTTCTTGATACCGCAGCTGTTGGAACCGTACCCCGGCTAGTCCTACGATCGCATCAAATTGTTCGGGATTGCGCTCCAGCAAAGTTTCATAGGCCCTGGATGCCGTGGATAGCTTACCCGTATCCTGGGCAATCTGGCCCTGGAGTAAGTAAACCTCAGGAGCCTCCGGATTGGCTGTTACCAGCTGGGCTGCCGCCTCGTTGGCCGCATCTGGATCGCTCATTGCCAGTACCTGAATCTGCCGCTGACGAATCAGCAACGAGCTAGGATTAGTCACTAACAGAGACTCATAAAGAGCGCTGCGGGCCGGATCGGCAGGGAGAGCCCCCACCAAACTGTATAGCTCTGGCGGGTTCTCATTGGCAGAGTGAGCAACTAGCCACTGGTCTAGCACCGACTCAGCGGTTTCAACCGAAATAAACTTTCCCTGGTAGGCCAAACTCGTCTGGCCTAAGATCTTGGCATCATTGCCAGGGTTGAGGGCAATAATCTCTTCATATAGACCCAGGGCGTCTTCATAGCGACCTTGACCTTGATAGATACCGGCCAGTCCCTGTAGCGCCCCAGTGACCACCTCATTGCTGCTGGTGGGGCTATTAATTAACTGCTGATAAATCGCGATGCTTGTATCTAGATCATCCTGACGGCGGGCCTGCTCAGCTTGGAACAGCAGTACAGCCGGATCGTCCCCAGCGTATAACCGCAGCTGCTCTTGGGCCAGCTCTAGCTTATTTTGCTGGAGATAAATCTGCCCCAGACGATAGTGGAGAAAGGGCTCTGCCGAGGTGGCCGCCAGCACCTCTTGATAAAACGGCAGCAGTTCCGCATCTGGCGGATCCAGCTGGGCTAGACCACTGGCAATGTAGCGCAGCTGGGTGGGATTTTGGGGCAGGGTGATTGCCAACAGCCGTTGCCGCAGTTCCTGGGCCGAAATTTGAGCCAGCTGGCGCTCCCAGATACTAGCCTGGACATAAAGACTAATATCGTCAGGATACTGAGCCGCCAGCTGTTGATAGGTAGCTAGGGTAGTAGACCGACTGCTGGAGTAGGCACTGAGGGCATCTGCCGCTTCCCGAGCTGTGCCCACCGTCAGATTTGAACGAGTCAGTATTTCTCTGTAGGCACTAATAGTCCGTGTTTGCACCGCAGGGGCATCGGTATAGAAACTCATATTTCTCAATGCTCGAGCCACCATCAAGGACTGACCTTGAATTGTATCAAGTAGGGCTAGCCCCTGCTCATACTCACCATTGGCCGCATAGGATGTTGCTAGCTCTGCTTTGAGCTGAGCCTGCTCAGCCGCATCCCCGTTGGCATTGAGCAAAGGTTTTAGGACCGTAATGGCAGTGTCGGCTCTACCCTGCTGCCTCAGAGCAAAGCTGTAAGCCTGGGCCTCGTAGATTTTGAGAGTTTGACCTGTGCTGACATAGCGCTCAAAAAGCTCAACAGACTGGGCAGAGCGGCCACCATAGGCAAACACTTGGGCAGCACCAATCTGGGTTTCCAGGCTAGGGGTCTGGGCCAGGGCAATGTCATAGTCAGCAACGGCCTCAGTCAGGCGGCCTTGATAGAACAGCAGCAGGGCTCGCTGGGCTCTCACGTCACCATCCTGGTCATACCCCGGCTGTGCCAGTAACGTTGTCAGTGCTTCAATTCCCACATTGCGCCACTCAGGACGATAGCTGCCCAGCAGCCCTAATGTTTTAAGTGCTTCCACATTAGTGGGCTCTAAAACGGTCAGCCGTCGAAACGCTTCAAACGCATTAGCATCCTGCCCTAGTTTTAGATAAGACCGAGCCAACCCCAGCTGAGCTAGGCCAGAGTCAGGGTACTGCTGTACCGCTTGTAAAAACTTTTCTAAGGCTGGATCAATCCAACCTTTCTCAAATAGGTCGTAGCCTTCTCGTACTAACGTCGGCTGATTGTCTAGATTGGGCAGCTGGGCTAAGACGGGCTGAGCCAACACCAGGGGAGTAGCCGTTAATAAATTAAAGCTGAGACACAGACCCAGCGTGCGACGATACCAGTTCATAACAGTGAGTGTTTCCTATAGATTCTTCTGGGGTCTTCGGTGGGGAAGGCGTTGTCTACAACGCCCATATATCGAGATATCAAGAGATAAAGGCAAATGAGGCCAACTAATCAAAAAGCTCTAATAAATCCCAATCGGCCCGGATGCGGAATCCCAATACCGACTCCGAAAATTCATCCCGTAGCTGCCAGCTAACGGCAGCTCGGGCGTTAGGTGCCAGCCGGATATCGTAAAACGTTTCCAATACATCGGGACGATCGCCCTGGCGACGGTCGTCATCGCTTAACCCACGGCCATAGCCGATGCCAAAACGATCGTCGTCAATAAACAGATCCAAAAAGTTCACACCAAAACTGTAGGTGTCACCTGAAATATCCAAATCAGCGTTCCTGTGGTGACCGTAGCGACCAAACAAGCCAGCGTTTAGCTCGGGGATAAACCACTCGGCGTTGATACCATAGGACACCTCGCGATCGCCCTCTCGGGGGCCAAATACCCCATTGCGATTGAACTGAAAACTCTCTGGGATACCATCGCGATCGCCATCATCTGTTGAGCTGACATAGGTACCGCGCACAATCAGATTGCCAAGGTTCACACCGATTTCACCGGCAACAGCGTCCAGCGTTAAATCATCAAATCCGCCCGACGAAAACGTCGCTGCTTTGAGAATCACCTCATCAATCGGTCGCCAGTGTAGCAAGGCTGCGGGCTTAGACTCTAGCTGGGTAGCAGCTAGGGCCGGGTTGGTCTGAAAAACCGGATTGATAAAGTGGGTCAGACTATCTTTGGCAAAACTATTACGATCAAAAAATGACGATAGCTCGATGAGACCGACCGCTCCCCGCAGGTTAGGGGCATTGGGCGGTGAGGCCACCACGAAAAGTTCGCTGACGTTAAACCCGGTCGAAGACGTATCTGAAAAGGCATCCCCTGTGGATAGGTCCACAGCCCCCACCAAGGCGACATTAGATTCTAAAAAGTAGTGACCATAGACTCGGGCTCGGGCTGAAAACTCATTGCCTTCTTGAATGGCAGCTGTCTGAAGTTTTAGGGACGGTGGTGTTAGGGGGCCTTCTACTGATTCATCCTCTCCGTCTGTTGTATTGTCAGGCAGGGCTTCGGTCTCAGACAGGGGTGCCAGCACACCGTCTTCAGATGTTTCTACAGAGTTTTCATCAAAGAAAAATGGATCGGAGGGATCCGCTAGTTCACCAGAGTTTTCCTGGGCTAATAGGATTGGGTCAGCTTCTACTATGTCAATCTCCACTTCGGTTGTGACCATAGCCCCAGCATCCGCTTCATCGGGGATATCTGCAGCATCTGCTTCATCGGTGGTGCCTTCAGCACCCGCTTCATCGTCAGTATCCGGGGCTAGTCCTTCGGATACTGACAATACTTCGGAAACCAGGGTAACCTCTTCGGATTCCTCGGCTGCCGGGGTAATTTCTGTCGGTAGGGCCATCACTGGGGCGGCAATGACTGCCATGGCGATCCATACCATCCAAGACACCAGCGGCAGTGCCTGAAAATTCCTAGCGATATCCCTCATAGTCCTTTCCAATAAATGTTCGTGTTTAAGTATTTTTTGTGCGTTGTTGACTGCTGGTATGTGCATGGTCACGTCGGCAAATAGCAACATTCCCAAACAACCCACTCGTCAACCCAGCACCTGCTAATTTTTCTAGATAGTGTTGACCCTGATATCGCATCGCTAGTTCGAGATTGACGACCAGAGTCATCATCGGTATTCACCCTATAGAGATCCCGTCGGGTCAAATCGTCATGCTTACCCTGGAATAACAAGATGATTAATTCATCATCTTGTTCCGAAATTGGCTCAAACCCTTAGCTTGCTTCATCTAGAAATCAGACGTTCTGATTTCTAGACATTAGTGGCTTTACGGGGTCTTTATACAACTTGGAAAAACTCAATGTCAGATCAAACTCAAAAGATGTGTGAGGGGTAATGGGGATAAGAGACGACATGAATAAACGTTGACTAACGATTTCTAAACCAGGTGAGGGCTTAATTTAGAAAGGTAAAACCTAAGAAAAAAATACAGAAAGCAATCGTGGCCCAAACCATTAGCTTGGATGAGAGCACCTCTGGCACCATTCAGGATCGTAAAGCGGACCATCTACGTATCTGCTTGGAAGATGATGTCCAATGCCATCAAATCACCACTGGGTTAGAAAACTATCGTTTTATTCACTGTGGACTGCCTGAGCTGGGCTATGACCAAATAGACATTGGCACTACGTTTTTAGGTAAGGCTCTCCGCACACCTTTGCTGATTTCTTCTATGACGGGGGGGACCGAACAGGCCCAGTTGATTAACCAGCGGCTGGCCGTCACAGCCCAAAACTTTGGTCTGGCCATGGGGGTGGGGTCCCAGCGAGTGGCCGTAGAAAAACCTGAACTGGCCAATACCTTTAATGTCCGGCGCTATGCGCCGGATGCCTTGCTGCTGGCAAACCTGGGTGCGGTGCAGCTAAATTACAGCTATGGCTTAGACCACTGTCAGCGAGTGGTAGATTGGTTGGAGGCCGATGCCCTGATTTTGCATTTAAATCCGCTGCAGGAATGTGTACAAACCCGAGGTGACACCGACTTTAGTGGTTTGATGGCCAAGATTAAAACTCTCTGTGCCCAGCTGCCGGTCCCGGTGATTGCCAAGGAGGTGGGTAATGGTATTTCGGGGCGTCTGGCTCAAAAGCTAATTAATGTGGGCGTGAGCGCTATTGATACGGCTGGAGCTGGGGGCACCTCCTGGGCGCGTGTAGAGAGCGAGCGGGCTGAGGATGTCAAACAGCGTCGGTTAGGTCAAACCTTTGCAGACTGGGGAATTCCGACAGCTGACTGTATTGTGGCGGTACGTGCGATCGCACCCAAAATTCCCCTGATCGCATCCGGCGGTCTCCGAAATGGATTAGATGTTGCTAAAACCCTGGCCCTAGGTGCTGACATCGCTGGTATGGCTCTACCCTTTCTCAAGGCAGCGGATCATTCCGAAGCGGCCCTGGAAACCCTGACCGATATCCTGATCGCCGAGCTAAAAACAGCTTTATTTTGCACCGGTCAAGGCAATCTGCAGGCGCTTAAACACAGCCAAGTGCTTCAGCGCTTACCATAGAGTAAAACCAATCACCCATCCTTTTGGGGGCACATCCCACCATGCGAGATTTCTTTAAATATGCGGCTGCTAGTGCTCTTGGTACGCTAGTAGGTCTGTTTAGCTTAGTTGCCCTATTGGGGGTGGGAGCCTTAGGTCTGGCCGGTTTTTTTATCAACTCCGCCGCCACTGAAACCGAACCCGAAGTCGAGAAAAACTCGATATTAGTTTTTGACCTGGCCACTGATATTGTCGATGCTGTCCCTTTCTCTGGACCCGGTGTGGTGCTAGAAGAAACTTTCTATGGCAGCAGCTATCGAGCCATTTCTCTCCATAGTGCCCTGCAGGCCATTGAGGCGGCAGCCACCGACGACAACATTACCGGTATTTACCTCACGGGTAATACCAATGCCGGATTTGCCACCCTAAAGGAGGTACGGGCTGCCCTAGAAAAATTTAAGACCGACTCGGGTAAACCGGTCTTGGCCAACAACGCGATCTGGGGCGAACGGGACTACTATCTGGTATCTGTGGCCGATTCGGTCTATCTTAGTCCGGCAGGTGTTATGGAACTGAATGGTTTTCGGGCTGAGATTCAGTTTCTAGCCGGAGCCCTCAATAAATATGGTGTGGGAGTACAAGTACTGCGGGCCGGGCGCTATAAATCTGCCATCGAGCCCTTTACCCGCACCACCAGTAGTCCCGAGGAAAAACAGCAGACCCAGGCCCTGCTCACCGATCTATGGCAGGAATTTTTGACCACCACCAGCGAAGCCAGAGGTAAAAATCCAGAAGCGATCCAAGCCATTGCTGAAAACCAAGGGCTGCTGGCTGCCGCCGATGCCCAATCCGCTGGGCTAGTTGACAATGCTGTCTTTTACGATGACGTTCTCTCTGAACTAAGGGAGCTAACGGAGCAGACCGAGGATGACTGGAGCGACACTGAGGATGACTTTACTCAAATCAGCCTTTATCGCTACAGCCAAACCATAGACACAGGTTCTTTTGGCAACAAGGATACCGTTGCGGTTATCTACGCCAGTGGCGAAATTGTGGATGGCGATGGCTCAACACCGGGACTGATTACCTCAGGGGGGCTATCTGACACCCTGCGGCAGGCCCGTAACGATCAAGATATTCAAGCGGTGGTGCTGCGGGTAAATAGTCCGGGAGGAAGTGCGATCGCATCCGAAGTCATCGCCCGCGAAGTCGAACTTTTAGCCGCTGAGAAACCCGTTATCATCTCCATGGGCGACTATGCTGCCTCTGGCGGCTATATGATCGCGGCCCCTGGTGACCAGATTTTTGCCACCGCCGGTACCATCACCGGCTCCATCGGTGTATATGG
Source organism: Cyanobacteria bacterium P01_B01_bin.77 (assembly GCA_039028535.1). Classification (GTDB taxonomy): domain Bacteria; phylum Cyanobacteriota; class Cyanobacteriia; order Phormidesmidales; family Phormidesmidaceae; genus Leptothoe. Next base: position 145,170 of record JBCCHX010000004.1, on the reverse strand, counting down.
TCTGCGTCTGAACTTCAAAGAAATCGCCAATCGCAACGGTGTCACCTGGGACATTATCAAAACCGCCAAGCTAGCCGACATCGACACCGTGAGCCGCCCCCAAAGCGACGCAGAACTGAAGCTGCAGCAAGGGTTCGTCAATACCTTATACGATCGCTTTTTGACCCTAGTCTCTGAAGGGCGTGAAACCCCTAAAGAGAAAATAGATCAAGTAGCACAAGGACGAGTATGGTCAGGCACCGATGCTAAAACCGTCAATCTAGTCGACCAAATGGGCGGACTCAACGACGCTATTGCTGCTGCCGCCGAAGCCGCCGAACTCGACGATTGGCAAGTAGAAGAACTTCCCAAACCTCCCAGCCTGGAAGAACAAATCTTCGATAGTCTCTTTGGTACTGGCGTTGTTACAAAATTACCCTGGGCTCAAGATCCCATTTCCCAAGAAGCCTTGAAATTACGCGAAGAATTGAGTCTGATAAAAACCCTCAACGACCCCCAGGGAGTTTACACGCGCTTACCATTCACAACAGAAATCGAATAGAAGACAGTCTTTTTGCTGCAAGTAACCTCCACCGCCATCCGTAACACCATTGCCTGGTTGCACAAGCTCAACTATGCCGAACCCAACGACTGGAGAAAACCCTACCCACCGGTCGCTCTAACGAAATGATGGCAATCCTCAGCAAGCGCGTCAGAGCCCAATTAAACCCACCGCAGGGTGTGTCGTGGTCCAGCCCGACACACCACAATCTAACTGTTGGCAGTCTATTTATCTCTATTTGAGCCAAAATAGAAGTGAATTCCCCCTGACCCGCCATGACGCAATCTTCTGGCCCTCAACCTCCTTTAAACGAACGCCTGGCAGATATTTTGCTGAAAGCGATTTCAGCTGCTGGCCTTACGGCCGGAGGTGCAGGCGCGTTTTGGCAGCTCTTTAACCAAGACGATTTGCCTAAGGCAATTGCTTCTGCTGCGATTGGCCTCGGGATTTCTTATGGTGCGACATTACTACAGCCATTGCATAAAGGAAATCAAAGACGTCTGGAACAAGCAGGTAAAGCCCTGGATCAAAAAGCAGATCAGCTAGTGACCCAGGCCAGTGGGTTTAAAGTTAGCTCTAGAAATGATGACGCAACGCGAGGAACGCATCCCCCGTGAAGAGCTTTTAATTCTGTTGCAAAAGTATTTTCAAGACCAGGAAGAGTCCATCGAGGCTAGAGAGTTTTTAGAACAGGTAGTACAGATTAGCGAACTCCTCATAGAACAGGAAGATGAGATTGAATTTGCCCACCTAAGTTTTCGAGAATATTTGGCTGCTACTAAATTTGCTCACACCCAGAATGAAACTTTATTATTATATAGCCATCTAGCAGACGATTGGTGGAAACCCACTATTTTGCTCTACGCTGCCCAGGTCAACCCCACTCGGCTTATTCGGAAAATGTTGGAAGTGGGAGCCCCAGACCTAGCCTATGCCTGTTGGCAAGACACTACTAAACGCATTGAACCCACCTTAGAAACAGAACTAGCCGGACTGAAAAAAGCAGTGGTCACATCGCGTTATCAACAGCTAGAAGACTATCTGAAAAATGGTCAGTGGCAGGAAGCCGATCATGAAACCTATCGCCTGATGCTTACGACTGTCGACAAAGAAGAAGGACAACTTCTTAGCAAAGACGATCTACTGAATTTTTCTTGTGAAGAACTTCAGGCTATTGATAGCCTATGGGTAAAATATAGTGACGGTAAGTTTGGTTTTAGCGTACAAAAAGACCTTTACTTAAATAAATGCAGTGGTGTTCCTGACGGAGAGTACCATGAAGGAGCATTCTGGCAACTTGTGGATTTAGTTGGTTGGTCCTCCATTACATACGATTCTTCATCCCCTCAAGGACACCTCCCTATCGTGTGTGGTGAGCGTGGGCTGCGGGAGGGGGTCGGTGGAGGTGGAGGCTTCTCTGGGTTGCGACGAGTCTCTTTTATCGTCTCCAGACTTGTAAAATGTGACCTATAATTAGGGCTTACTGTTGAAGTCTAGCGTTCAACTTCAGCAAGGGTTTCATGCTATTGAGACTTGCTTAAGTGCAAGGATTTGACGACAACCTACTCTGCGCTCTGCAGAGCAACAAACCCCTGCTTCATTTTTTGTTAAAAGTCCAATCGCTTTACCAAAGCAGCATTATACTCAGACCAGTTGCGGAACTTATAGGGGGTTCATCGGTGCCATGTTTGTGTGGTAACTACACGTTGCCTGCTGCTATAGCTCCGTGACTTCTTGATTCACGCACTAAAGCTCTTTTCAGATATAACTTTTGGATTTTATAAAATCCTTATCCCTTATCCCACCCCTAGGTTTTCTGACTCTCATCTTCACTTTGACCATACAGTTGGGCCAGGCTGTCCTGCATATCCTGAAGCCAGCTAGCATTCTCGCTATGGATAACAGATTCACAGCTACTTACCAGCTTACTAAAATTACTCTTTTCTCCTTGCTCTGCCTCTGTAAGAGAAAACCACCAGGCTCGAATATCATAGAGAGTATCTGCCGCCTGGTTATATCCCACCAGACTAACTTCCACTCGCTTAAACTCCAGATAGTTGGTAAAGGCATCACCCACAGCAGTTGTTACGGCTACCCAGCCCCGATAATTATCTAGTGCGGCCACAAACGTCCCTAAGCCACCAAACACATAGACTCCCGTCTGCAATACTTGTAGCTGTCGCGCTAAGTTTTTTGCCTTCTCGCGGTATCACTCAAACTGCGGCTCCAGTCGACTCTGAAAATATGTCTCAGCATCAACAATATCGGTATATACATCTTCTGCTACAGGTGGCTGCTTTTCCTTTTCGTAGGGAGCCATTGCAGCTTGGTGAATCGGGCTTCCTCGCAAGGCCTGACTTAATTGTTTAATCCGTTTTGACAATACGGCATCTCGATTCTGGCTATAGTCACCAACCCGAGTCCGATAATAATAGATCTCCATCTTCAGAGCCTCTGCATTGCCTCGCAGTAGAAGCCAGTTTTGACCTCGATCAAAACGGACAGAAAATGCCAGTAGAGCTGTAATGGAGATTGGTAAAATCAAGAGGCCACGATACATACTAGTTTCAATTATTTGGCAAAAGCTCAATCCTGCTATCCAAGATTTCGAATCACCACATAAGTCACCACTAGCCAGCACAGACAGAATCACCACAGCAACACTTAAAATGGCTAATCTGGTCCTCAGAAATATAAAGCGACGCTGATAGCGAGATGCGTTGACATCGTAGGCTAGCTGACGTTGCCAGGCGGTTTGAAGCAGGGCTTCATTGGAGGGAGTTGCAGAAGTAAGAGACATATCCACAAAAAAGGAGGATTGCACCTTGTCTTCAGAAAACTTATCTCCTTTGCCGGTTAATCGGTAAAACTTCGATCTACCGCTCCAGCGGCTGCAGTTTCACCTACCAAGCTCTCTAAAGCCAAGGCTTGTGCCATGGGCATCTGACCATAGCTAAATACCCACGGAATATTCTCTGGCCAAGACAGCTGCTCCAATACGTAGGGACTGCCATACGCCACCACCGCCTGCAAATCTCCTGTAGCAATTAGCATATCCAAATACTGATGGGCCAACTGCACCAGATTCTGGCCGCTGCGAAACGGATTTCCTCGGATAAATAACTGCACTAATGTGGGCATTCCTGTCTTTGGCAGCTGCGACGATCGGCTATCCAGCAGCGTCAGGTCATAGCCCCACCCCATGGGTAGCGCGATCGCAGGAGCCGTCCTCGGCAAATACCGACAGCCCAACACATCATCTACCAAAATTACATTTTGTCCCGGTCCCTGGGGACTCAGCCTAGAACCACTCTGGCGACTTGCAGACCGCAAAATTTTGCTAGCTAACTCCAATGCCTGAGGCTGTGCCAGCTGCTGTACCTGAGTCACTGGTTCCGCAGGCTCCCAGTTATGGCAGGATGGCCCAGCGCCCAACGGTCCCGATACCTTATGCTTTGCCCGCCAGATTCGTTCCACCGATGATCGAATCTGGGCCTCATCCAGACGTCCCACCCGCACCGCTTCACAAATTGCCTGAATACAACCCTCCACATCCGCAGGCATCAGCACCACATCCGCGCCCGCTTCTACTGCCAGCACGGCTGCTTCATAGGGACCGTAGGTTTCCGTAATCGCCCCCATCACTAACGCATCGGTGACAATCAGCCCACCAAATCCTAATTCCTGACGCAGTAGCCCCGTCAAAATCGGTTTCGATAACGTGGCAGGATACTGTTTATCCAAGGCACTCAGACAGATGTGGGCCGTCATCACGCTGTCTACGGCTTTGCCCATCTCAGGAGCAATCATCCCCTTAAACGGTGCCAGTTCTACTTGCTCTAACCTATCTAAATCGTGCTCAATTATTGGCAAGCTCAGGTGTGAATCGGTAGAGGTGTCTCCATGGCCAGGAAAATGCTTCGCCGTTGTTAAGACTGGATACTCCTGCGCCCCTCGGATAAATGCCTGGGTTAACTCAGTAACAATCTCTGGCGTTTCGCCAAAGGCACGCACATTGATCACCGGATTGGCTGGATTATTGTTTACATCTACCACCGGGGCCAGTACCCAGTTGAGACCAATGGCCATGGCTTCACGGGCTGTACACTGACCAAACTGATAGGCGTAGTTCTTTGCCAGCTTTAGATTGCTCCGAGTGATTTCCCCGAGCGCCATCGGGGGTGGAAACCAGGTGGCACCGCTAAACCGCTGACCCACACCTTCTTCAGTATCTGCTGCGATCAGAAGGGGAATCTCTGCCATTGCCTGGAGTGCTTGAGCCCGTAGAGCTACTTCCGCTCCACTGCCACCTAACAGAATGACGCCACCCACCCCTAGAGTAGTGATGTAGTGCTCCATCTGGGGCTGTGTCGCTTCCCAGATGGGATATTCAATTTCGTGGTCAAACAAATGTCCTGTGGTTCGCACCACAATCATCTGGGCTACTAGCTGCGATAGTGACAGACTATCTGGATCGGGCAAGATGGGTGTTAGCATTCGAGCCTACACGCCATCCTCGTCCTCAGTGGCGCTGGGGACCCTGACTGGAATACCATTTTCATCAACGCTATTGCGCTCATGTTCTAGCTGGCTGAGTAAATTCAGCACCTGAGTTCCCTGCTCAAATGAGACGTCTTCTTTGAAGATAATGTCGGGTGTTCGCCGCAGTCGTAAACGCCGTCCCAGGGTGCCTTTTACATAGGGTGTTGCCGCTGTCAGACCGGCCATGGTTTCAGCCTTGGCTGCGTCAGTGCCGTAGATGCTGACAAATACTTTGGCATGTTGTAAGTCACCGGCCACATCTACAGCAGTAACGCTAACCATCCCTGCGCCGACTCGCTCATCTTTGATGTCCGTTAGGAGCATCTGACTAATTTCACGTTTAATAGATGCGGATACCCGCGCTACTCGACGACTTGTTGCCATCGTCTTCTCCTAACTAAGTGAATGGTGAGCAGTGCCCACCCGATTTTCAATTGCCTTGGGTAACTAAGAGGAATACCCCGAGGGGACTGACCGTTCTAGGTCAAACCCAACATGGCTTTTAGCGTAAACGTCAAACATAGAAAGCCTGCTACTACGGCACCTATGAGTGCAACTGCGGTAACGCGATTTTCGAAGAGTGGCAGCAAAGGCTTAACAATGCTGTAGAGTACGCCCAGGGTAAATGTAATAAAGTAACGCGGATAGCGCGATACATTGGAAAAAAAGTCTTGCATCGTCTAAATTGAGGCTCAGCAGTAGCCTTTGGATTTAAGCAAATTATTAAAGGCCTTGTTTTACCAGAGGCCTTGCATATTCTACCGTAGGTGCTCGATTCTCCTGAGAGGAAAATCCTTAAGAGTTTATGGTTCGACTATCTTCCCCGCCTTTAGCACTACGCCCATTTCTAAAGTGGGCGGGGGGCAAACGACAGTTGTTGCCTGAGCTACTGAGGTATGCGCCCGCGTCCTATGGTCGTTACTATGAGCCGTTTATCGGTGGTGGGGCGCTGTTGCTAACGCTGCAGCCTGGGCAGGCTATTATTAGCGATCGCAACCCAGAACTAATCAATTGCTACCAGATGGTCAAAGATTCTGTCGAGGACCTCATCGAGCACCTGCAGCAGCATCGTAACGAAAAGACATATTTCTACAAGGTACGAAGCTGGGATCGAGAAGCTACATTTGCCGATAAAACCAATGTCCAGCGAGCTGCTCGGATTATTTTTCTTAACAAGACCTGCTATAACGGCCTTTTTCGGGTGAACTCCAAAGGCCAATTTAATGCTCCCTTTGGCCGCTACAAAAATCCCACCATCGCTGATGCCACAGTATTGAGAAACATCAGTCGGTATTTGAACCAGGCAAACGTTACTATCCTGCAAGCAGATTTTGCCACGACGGTTGCCAGTGCCTGTCAAAGTGACTTTGTTTATTTTGATCCTCCCTATGATCCAGTGTCTACCACAGCATCATTTACGGGCTACGACCGCAGCGGATTTGATCGCACTGAGCAGCAACGGTTAAAGATGGTAGTTGACGAACTCACCCGACGAGAGTGCAAAGTGCTGCTCAGCAATGCCTCTACAGATTTTATCCGGGACCTGTATCAGGACTATCGCTGTACCTGTGTCAGAGCTACCCGAGCGATTAATTCAAAAGCAACTAAACGTGGCAAAGTGGACGAAATTTTGGTGATGAATTACTGAATTATTGCTCTAGAAGTCTCACTAACACCCGAATCAGGTCTTCGACATCGTCAGGCACTTGATAGCCGCCGATATCTTGAGTGATTTGCTTTTCGTCTCGATTTAATAGGCCAAAAATCCAAAAGTTACCCATGGTGACAGCGCCGTGGATGACCTGAGGCGCGTCGATCCAATCACTATTCGCCCATGGTTTTTCTATTATTGCCCCTGTGCTTGGATCTGGTTTTAAATCCTAGTGCTAGATATGTTACCGAACATGTCTAGCACCAGGGAGAAGGCTAAAATGAGCACCGACTCTACCGACTTTATTCTGAAAGCCCATGGCTGTCTATCGCTGGCAACAGTACACCTGCGCATACGAGGTACATGACGGAGATAGCGACGCCACGCCGCTACTGTTGATTCATCCCATTGGGGTAGGCCTGTCGGGTCAGTTTTGGCAGCCATTTGTCGACCAGTTGCAGGGGGCTCGCCTGTATGTGCCCGATCTATTGGGCTGTGGGAAGAGTGATTTGCCACGACGTGCCTATAGTCCTCGTGACTGGGCTGAACAGCTTCACTGTTTTATCTCTGATGTGATTCAAAAACCTGTGATAGTCGTGGTGCAAGGGGCGCTGCTGCCGGTAGCTCTAGAGCTTATGGCCGATGCCACCATGACCCAATGGGTTGCAGCTGCTGTTTTATCCGGTCCACCGGCTTGGCGGTTGATCACTGAGCCGACACCGAGCTGGCGGCAGCAGCTAAACTGGTCGCTGTTTGCGTCACCGTTGGGTTGGGGATTTTATCAGTATGCGCGTACTCAGAAATTTCTAACGTCGTTTTCTGAGCGACAGCTGTTTGACCAGGCGGCTGATATAACGGATGAGTGGCTGACCATGCTCTACCAGGGGTCGCGGGATATGGCCAGCCGATATGCGGTGTTTTCATTTCTAGCAGGGTTTTGGCGGCAGGATTATGGTGATGAGATCGCATCTATCGCCCAGCCAATCCTGGTGATTATGGGTAAAACCGCCTCCACCATTGACCGAACGGTCCAGGACACGACGGCACAGCAGCGGCTAGACGACTACACCAGTCATTTTTCCCAGGCCCAAGGGATATTTATTTCCGGTCGTAATGTGCTGCCCTACGAGTCAACGACTGAGTTTATCGCTGTGCTGAAGCCTTTTATAAACGGGCTAGTATAAACGAGCTAGGTTTAATTAAACTCAAGCCCACTGGGTGCATCTCCACTGGTCTCCTGCCCAGGGTTTGTGGTCTCCTCGTTAGGAGCATCTGTCCCATTGTCAGGCGCAGTTGAGCCATCGGGTGGAGTATCTGTCGTGGGGTCTTCGTCGCCCTGGTTAGGGTCATTGTCTTCGGCGGGGGGCTCGGTCTCCTCCTCCTCTTTGGGGGTGGTAATGATATTGTCTACGGCAACGCTGAGGGCGTAATTGATGGGATTAGTGGATTTGGATGCGATCGCAATTTCATAATACCCACTTTGATTTAACGTACCTGACCACGTTGCCTCAGCCGAATCAGACAGAAGAAAGGGTATCTCCTGGGATGGCATCGGCACATATAGAGACATCAGAGCACTATTCTCAGGCACTTGCAGGTTGATGCGTAGATTTTGACCGGCCTGTAAATTAAGCAGAAATACCCGACCTTCTCCTACCGCCAGCTGCCCCGTCAGACGCTGTCTAAAGGCACCTTCCTCAAACTCAACCCGTTCCAACGTTTCGTTAGCTTTTAAGTCTTCTACACCGTCTCGAGCTAAGGCGTACCAAACCTGGCCCAGGGGCTGATCCAAAAGATTATCTTTCGACTCCTGGGGAAAGATTGAGACAAATTTGGCATCAGTGAGATCTTCTAGAGCTCGGCTACTCACATTGAGGCGATTGACCGTTTGACGCCAGCTTTCACGATCGTCTGCCCCATAGGCACCTAATCCCCGTCGCGCTGGCATACTCAGATGCAGCTCCAGAATATCCAAAGCGTCCATCGCCAGATTATCCCAGCGCAGCCGTAGAGGTGCGTCCTCCGGTGTTGATGTCAAAGGGCGTCCCCTTAAATTTGGATACTGCTGATAAAACCGCTGATTAACCCAGAGATTTAACCACGCTTCATTGACCCCCAAAGTCTCACGGCGCTGCACCAGCTCGTCTTTACGAGCAACTTCATCAGGGGTAAGACCCACCGGAGTTTCCACCGCCGGAGGATCGCCATTATCTGCAGAATTACGCCCAAACGGCCACCGAGGACGCAGTCCAAACCCAAGCAAAAATGCCAAAATCAAACTGGATATGCCCAACAGTGCCAGCAGCCCAATGGCAGCTTGGATCAGACTGGTGCGATTATCATTCTGTTTAGCCGGGCTAACGGCAGTTGACATTGTGGTTGCCTCTGGAGCAGAATCCACTATCTGGGTGGCTACCTCAGTGGGATAAACCGCATCGCCCGTCACAGAACCACCATTCTCTTCAGGAAACATGGGGGACACATTGCCAGCCAGCAGCCCGTTGCTCCCATTAGTCTCTGTCTCTTCTCCCCGTAACGCCTGGATCACGGCTGCTGCCGACGGATAACGCTGAGCTGGAGAGGGCGCCAACATTTTTTTGAGTACCCGATTTAGGGGATCGCCCAAACTAACAAAACGATCCCAGCTCCAGGCATTCTCATAGATGTCGATCAGATCCTGGGGCTCTTTACCCGTAGCCAATACCACCAGGGTGGCTGCTAACCCATAGAGATCGCTAGTGGCATCGACGGAACCCGCTTGAAACTGCTCCTGGGGAACATATCCCACCTTACCAATCCGAGTCTTATGGGCATTGGCCGACAGCTCCTGCTCCACCGTGGCCGCAATTTGTTTGACGCTGCCAAAGTCAATCAAGACGGGCTTCCCATCCTGAGCGCGCAAAATCAGATTCTCAGGTGAAATATCGCGATGAATAATATCTAAGCCATGGATATAGTCCAATATCGGTAGTAGTTGATAGAGCAGCTGAGTAATTTCTGTCTCGCTAAAATGCCCATCATACTCCTGACGATTTTGCAATAAGGTTCTATAGGTGGTTCCTTCCACATAATCCTGTACGAGAAAGAGCTGGCCACCTTCGCGCATGAGCTCACGGAATTTAGGAATCTGGGTATGCTCTAGCTGATAGAGCACCTTGGCCTCCCGCTCAAACAATTCCTCAGCCTTGGCCAGGAGGTTGGGATCCTCAATTTGGGGGACAAATTCTTTGAGCACACAGGGCTCTTTATACCGATGTAAATCTTCGGCCAAATAGGTGCGGCCAAACCCCCCTTCTCCAAGTTCTCGCAGTATGTTGTAGCGTCCGCCTAGGGGGCCAGGTTCCCAAGGTGTGCTCATTGATAGGCTCCTTCACGGGTGAGTGTGCGCCCCACTAAACGGTTTATTAAAGGGGAGAACCCCTACCAAGTACCGGGACTAATTGGTCAGTGTAGTGTTTTTTTCACCGGATGCAACGCCTACTGTCAATTTTTCTTATAAACGACCTTATGTAGGGTGGTTCCATGGAACCACCCTACATAAGGTATGCCTATTCATTCATATTTTTATAGGTAGCCACCGCCGATGGCGAAATTCGGTTGAGGTAGCGAAAAATCCAATACTTAAACACTGTGTCTAAAATCACGGGGAATGTGGCGATAAACAGGAAGATAAAATCTCGGTTGGCGGGAAAGCCTAAATGACGCGATAGGCCCTCTAACAACACTTCCCAGCCATGGGGTGAGTGGAACCCCACGAACATATCGGTAAATAGAATAATAATAAAGGCCTTGGCGCTGTCACTTAACCCATAAACAATTTCATCAATAAAGGCCTTGAGGGTGGCAACCTGACGTTTGCAGGTGTTCAACAGCAGGGAAAAGGCCAGGACGGCAAAGATATCTGCAAATACGTTTTTGACAGAGTCAGCACTACGCTCCCGATACTCTTCTTCAATATCTAAGGCCTTATCTAGCACCCGCTCTTCCAGCTGCGTTTCGTTCAACGTGGCAACTTTGCCCAGGATCACCTCGAATCGGAGTCGCTCTTCAAATTGTTGCAGCTCATGGAGGGCTTCTTCTTCCATTTCATCATTGAGAAAGACCTCGGCCTCGGTGGTTTGGCGCACATAGTCCACCACTGGCCCGATGACAAAGTGCTTGGTTAACTGCTGGGTAAGTAGCGGTACGATCACCAATAGCAGCACAAACCGCAGGGCGAGTTTTGTTTTTCCCTGGGATTTGCGAAAATTTCGCATCACGTCGGTTTCTGCCTTGGGGTCAAGGTCCTGTTTGACCCGATCCACGGTACGCAAAATTGACCGGGGTAAAACACCGCTACGAGCGGCTAACCCTGCCCGACTTTTATCAGGTTTGGCAGGCTGTTTTTTGGCGTTGTCTGGCGAGGCCTTTTGCGAAACCTGTTTGGAGGCATTATTGGCCGTATTTAGTGCTGTGAGTTGATTGGATAGATCTTCATAACGCTCTAAAATCTCATCAATAAACCGCAGCTTTTTAAAGATAATGGCGGACTGGTCGATTAAATCCAGGGTGTATTCATCTTGCTGGTCGTCATAGAACTGCACTTCCATCTGTCCATCTTGGGACGGATTTGACCGAGTGGCTTCAAAAGTGGCCATCCGCTGTTTGATCAACAGCAGGTTCCGCTCAACCTCTCCTTGAATATAGCGATAGGCACTGTCCCCGTAGTTGCTATTGCCTTGGGTGATGGGCTTACCGTCGAAATAGTCGTCTTCTATTTTTTTGATGGTCAACGCAGCTTCGTAGGCTTGATCGAGTGATTGGTCAGGGGACTTAAAAAGCCACTGCCCTGCGTTGCGGAAAAAGGCCCGAAGCTGCATGGGGGTAACGTAGGTGCTCGAATGTCAGCACTATAGTATCAACTCCACGAAAGGCCCACTGGAAATTTGATGAGTCTAATCCAGATTCCAACTGTGATCGAGACGAGTTATCTGTAGCAGAGGACTAAGCAGCTTAACCGGCTGAGTGATTCGGTGTACGAGTGCCACACCTGGTAGCTGTCCATCAGCTCCATGAGAGGTCATACCGTGCAGATTCCAGCCAACAACCAGCAGCAGCATTGCCAGGGCTACTAGATTGAGCAGATTTGAGGAACGAGCGGTAAAAGCCTGAAACTTAAAGGGCTTGGTAAAGTTACCGGCAAACCGTCGGTTGTTGGCAATGGTTTCATAGATTCGTGTGCCCACAGACATTAACGGTGACCATCGCAACCCGTGAGCCAATGGCCAAACTATAGGCGACAGGCTAACCACATAGGCAATTCCATGCCATTTATAGTGGTGTTGCCCTTGCCAATCGACAATCACCCAGGAGTTGTGGGTTTCCATGGCTGTTTGGATGACCGGATCGCTCTGGGCAATTTGCAAGGGTACTCGCCCAGGCAGCACCAAAAAGGTGCGTAATAAGTGGACGACCTTTTTGCAAAAGCCGCAATCGGCATCGTAGTAAATTTTTAGCCCCAGCTGTTTGGGGGTCCATGCGGTCCAATGCTTCCAAAGCCACGACGGGATAAATAGCAGCCCGAGCAAACAGACGATCACTCCGCTGGCTAGGCTGGGGGCTTTGATCAAAACAACTATCATCACTCCTAGCTGCAGGATGAGGCCAAAGATCGCTCCGGTAAAGATTCGTTTGGGCTGGAGCTGAGGCGAGGTGTTTAGCGCTTGGTCTATGGAATAGCTACTGCCTAGGGGTAAAAACATGGCCCAGAACAGTATGGTTCGTAGCCCGTCATCGACGGCATGAACAAGCAGCGAGTTGTAGTTATGCAGTGAGACTAGCATGCCCCAGGAAACTAGCGTGGCCCATCGCGTGCGGTAGCCAAATAGCATCAGTAGGGCGGCGAGGATTGCGATCGCAAAACACCCTATCTGCCATCCAACGGCCTCACTCAATCCATGAATTGACCAGTACCCTGGCAGTCCGGCGCTGGAGCGAGTCAGCAGACTATCCCAGCGACCCAAAAGATCGCTGCAAATCACCAACGCCAGCCCCACCCGGAACAAAGCCAGGGAACGCAGATCAAGACCACAATAACGTTCCAAAGATTTCAACCGGGAGGCAACCATTTAAGAGGGTAAAGGGGAATAGTCAACAAACAGACATTCATTATCTACTAAGAAACCACCACTGATTATGTTGGGTGTCGCGGAGCCTCGGGATATTATCACCGACTCATGTTTTCGCCCCCAAAGACCACAGCGCCCGCCCCAGCTGTTTTAATGCTCGACGTGCCACCTTAAGTCGATGGTGATTAGTGGGCATCCGGTGCAGATAAACCACCCGTCGGATAATCCCTCCCAGCTTGCCAGCCAGGCTAATGCCAAAACTCCAAACACCGCCAGTTCCCTTACCCAAGGTGAGCATGTCCCCCAGATGGAGATAGCGAAAATGCTTAGGCCTACGCTTGCGAGTCATGTTTGCCAAACTGCCAGCCACCACCGCCGCCGCTTGATAGGCAGCCTGGGCCGTATTAGGTGTGGAGTATTTCTGGACTGCCGCATCGCCAATCACAAAAACATTGTCATACTCCCCCAACTGCAACGTGGGGCGTACCCACACCTGTCCCTGCTCGTTGGTATTGATCGGTGACCCTAGCCAAGGCATCGGTTCTGTACCTGTGGCCCACAGCGTCAGGTCATTTGCCAGCTGGGTGCCATTGAGACCAATATAATCGGCACCCACTGCATCAACCTGGGTTTTCAGATGGATCTCCACACCGCGCTGCATCAGCGCCTTGATTGCATGATGCTGCAAACCCTTGGGGAACGCCCTCAGCACATCAGCACCACGATCCACCAGTCGCACCTTAGCACCGCTCAACCGGTCAGCCACTTTAGCGGCTAGTTCCACACCGCTGGCTCCAGCCCCGATGACAGTTACCGACACCGGAGCAGATACCTGAGCCAGATGATCCAACTGCGTCTTGACTTCGACTACATCCGCTAAGCTACGAAACGTAATGGCGTGTTTCTCAATACCTGGAATCGGCAAATGGCGAGTTTTAGCTCCGGTAGCAACTACCAAATAGTCGTAAAAAATGGCCTCTCCCTGACGCAGGCTTATTTGCTGCTGAACTAGGTCAAAATGGGTTGCCCAGTCCTGTCGCCATTGGATGTTAGTCCCGGTCAATAATGTTTTATAGAAAGGGGCCACTTCCCACAGCAGCAACTCCTCCGTTAGTACTTCGTAGAGTAGTGGCGTAAACAAAAAGCGCTCGCGGGGTTCGATCAGTGTGAGCGAACAATGCTTGAGGTGGCGATATTTTTGCAGATATAACGCCGTATATAAGCCCCCAAATCCGCCACCGACAATCACAATGCGAGGGGAAGCGGTGGTCGAGCGGGATTTAAGCCAGGTCTGCGGAAGTGCCAGGGGCATGCCAATAATATCTTTGTATGATGCGTAAAACATATGCACAAGTGCACAAGCACCACTATATAGTTTGCTCAGTTGCTACCCAGCAGATTTAAAGAGGCACGGCAAAGGCACAGCAAAGGCATGGCACCACCGACCAATACAGCATATTGCTTTGAGCATGAGGCCTGGAGCCCGGCCACAGATAATTGCTATACAACGCTAGGAGCAACCACCCTAGATTTATGGCGGATCTCCCTAGACCAGTCAGTACAGATTGATGTTCTGGCTGATGATGAGCGGGCCCGTTTACAGCGATATCGGTTTGCTGCCGATCAGCGCAAATTTGCCGTTGCCCGCACCAGCCTGCGGCTGATTTTGGCCCGGTACTCCCAACAAGACCCGGCCAGTCTAGTCTTTGACTACGGCGCTTACGGTAAACCCTATTTACGCGATCATCGATCGCTACAATTCAACCTTTCCCATTCGGGTGAATATGCTCTGTGTGGAGTCGCCAGGCAAGTGGTCGGTGTGGATATTGAACAGCTGCGCTCTATGGATCGTCTTGATGGTTTGATCAAACGCTGTCTGGCACCCTCAGAACAGCAGGCCATCGCTACGGTTGAATCCACCCAGCAAAGTGCAGCTTTTTTAGAATATTGGACCTGCAAAGAAGCTTACTTGAAGGCTACGGGGCAAGGCATTAGTGAGTCTTTAGCTGCGATCTCAATAGACCTGAGCGCAGCTCCAAAACTGAAGGTGCCAGGTCAACCCTGGCAGCTCAAGGTGTTCATTCCCTGTGACGGCTATACAGCAGCGGCAGTTATGCCCCCAGATATCACTCAAATACGTCTCTGGGCCTACGGTGCGTGATATTCGGCAGAACTCACAGAGTTACTGCACGGAACCTAAACCAGAGCCGGAGGCATTTCAGGGGAAATAGCTCCCTCCAAACGCACCCCTTGCCATTTGGTACCCCGTAATACAGCCCCCGTTAGATCAGCTCCACTGAGATTGGCATGGGATAGGTCTGCACCACTCAGATCAGCAAAACACAGCTTGACTCCTTGCAAGTCAGCACCTTGCAAGTTGGCCTGCCTCAGGTCACTCAACCGTAAGTCCGCTTGCTGCAGCGAGGCTTCCGCCAAGTTGGCAAAGGTGAGACAGCTGCGTAACACTAATGCACGATGTAAATTCGCCTGCTTCAAGTTGACCCAGCTAAGGTGAGAACGCCAAAGCATGGCTCCTGAGAGCTCCGCCCGACATAAATTCGCCTGGCTCAGGTTAGCCCAGGTCAAGTCGGCATAGTTCAAACAAATACCATTCAAGTTAGCTTCAGGTAGCTGGACCTCGCGCAGGTCCACTCGCTCAAACTGACGCTGACCAATGTCGTACCGCCCAATTAACTGAGATGCTTCCACAAATTAGTCCTCAATCACTAGCGCAGAGTCAAATAGGGTTTGACTGAAATAGCCCATGCTGCAGTGACCCGTCGCACTGAATAATAAGTCGACTCAGCTCTTTGTAAACTTATATTAACGTTAACTAATGTAACAATTTGTAGGTGAAGACGCAAGCTGGTTCGTGACCCTATCTTTTTGGATGTAGTTTGAAGCGATCCGTGCTAACAATATCGAAAACATTAGAGGACATTAAAGCAACCTATGGGAAAGCAATGGTTATGGGGCTCGCTGTTGGGATTGTCTATGGTTCTGCCTGGAACTGTTGTTCTGGCTCAGACGGGTGTGCCGGCACAGGCTCAGGATGCCTACACTCGGGCCATGAATCTGGGCTATGCCTATGCTGGTGACTATGATTATCAAACGGCACTGATTAATTTTCGACGGGCCTTGAAAGAACGGCCTGAGGATGTGTATGCGATTAATGCGATCGCAAATATGGAGTACTATATCGAACGAGATCGCGTCGCTGCGCTCCAAGCCGAAGTTGATACCCTCCAATCCCGTCTCAACCAGGCAGCGGAAACCAAAGATTGGGTCTGCGTTGTGGCCACGGTTGACGAACTTATCCCCTACACCGAAGGCTTAGAGCGCGAGCGGCTCACCGGCTATCGCAGTCAGCTGACCGGTGTGCTCGAATCCCGCACAGACGTAGAATTCTGGTCTACCGTGTGCAGTCCCGATGAGCCTCTGCAGTAATCAGACATCCTGACTAGCTGCATCATTTTTCAGCTAACTTGCCATCTACCGACAGTGTTTTCCCTGTAACCGCCGCCTCTACAAACTGTCTGGGCGGATCAATATAGCGACCATCTAGCTTGACTCGAAAGTCATAATGCTCCCCTGAACCCAAGCCACTGTTCCCTGTTAGGGCAATCACATCACCACTTTTAAACTTGCCGGAAAGGCACTCCCCTTCTAACAAGTGCAGAGACTGAAACACTAGCTGTGGATAGGACTCTGTGGTTTGATCCGCAACCCAGCCGCCACCGTCCACATCCCACCAGCACTCCACGGTCACCTGATCACCTTTGACACCAACGGCATACACGGGCGTTCCAGACGGTGTTGCTAGGTCCACACCGTTATGGGGTACGTTGGTGGCCCCCGTCACCGGATGGACCGGGCGAATACGCATGTGATCAGTGACGTCATACCCGGCCACCGTATCCCCCGTGGTCAGTGTGACCGCTTGCTCTAAGTCTAATGAGGCGTTTGGAGGACCTGATAAACGTAGATCCAACACATAGAGAATCGGCAGCAAAATCAGAGACGCACAGGTTGCCGTTAGGGCCAGTTTGGGCAGATTTCCCAAGGGCAATCGAGGCCGTCGTCGTGATTTGCCTGCTGGTTGCACCGTTGTCGTCGCTGACTGCGACGGCTCAGGGCGCTGAGTGCCCAACGGCCAGGTCGATTGGTCCG
Organism: Cyanobacteria bacterium P01_B01_bin.77; assembly: GCA_039028535.1. Classification (GTDB taxonomy): domain Bacteria; phylum Cyanobacteriota; class Cyanobacteriia; order Phormidesmidales; family Phormidesmidaceae; genus Leptothoe. The sequence goes on along the minus strand of JBCCHX010000004.1, from coordinate 128,159 downwards.
TTGGGGCCGCATCCTGGGGCACAACTTCTCCATCCTGCAGGGGAGGTCCGATTTCATCAGCTACGACAACGGCCAGCTCACCATTGCCTAGCTTTTCCAGCAATTCGGAAATGCTGCCACAGCCCACGGTTTGGGCCGCCGCTTTAGAACCATGCCAAGCCTGAGCCGAAACGGTAACAGTACATCGACGTTTGGTGGGAATTGCAGACTGAGTCACGTCATTCACAGGCCCAACAGCGTTAACGATATTTGCTGCTCCCTATCCTAGCTCCCGATGGAGAAATGACGGACATATTTGCTTATCCAAATTATTTCCGTGGAAAACGCTTCACGTTAGACTTGCCCATGCCCCAGAGCTATACGACTCCACTCAGTCCTCATTACTAAAACAGCGGGGTTCAGAGTTAAGTCTTCTGAACCCACGCTGAACTCACGCTGTTCTCTTAGCAGAGATACCTAAACAAGCGAAGCCTCCTTACCCTCAGAGACTCCACCTAAAACCTCAGGCGCAACCTCAAAATCCTCAGCGACCAGTCTTGCGGTCATTTTGGCGGACATCATGACGCTGGGGGTACCGGCCCCCGGCTGAGTCCCCGCACCCACCATATACAGGTTGCGGATATCTTCGCTACGGTTGTGGGGACGGAACAAGGCCGACTGCACCAACAGCGGCTCTGGACCAAACGCATTACCAATGTGAGCTTTCAGCGTGTTCTCAAAGTAGTCGGGGGTGATATAGCTAGAGTGCACCAAACGCTCTTTGATGTTGGGTAAATAGCCCCGCTCATCCATAAATGTGAGCACTTTGTCCTGGAGTTTATCCCCCATTTCATCCCAGTTAATGCCAGAGCCATTGTGGGGAACCGGCACCAAAATATAAGCGGCATGGTGACCTTCCGGAGCTAGAGACGGATCGGTCAAAGTGGGTAGGTGCACATACTGAGAGTAGTCCTTGGGCATAATCTTGCGGCCAAAGATATCCTTCAATAGTTCCTCATACCGGGGACCTAAGATAATGCTGTGGTGTCTCAGTTTGGTGGTCTCATTGCCATCGGCCTTAAAGCCCAGGTACATGACAAACACCGACATGGACTGCTGGGTCACTTTCACCCGCAGGTCACTATTCCAGAAGCGATACTTAGGCTCAATCATTTTGCCGTAGGTGGTGGCCCAGTCAGCGTTAGAGACAACCGCATCCGCGCTCATCACCGTTCCGTCTGCAAGGGTAATTCCCTTAACTATTTTCTTACCGCTTTCCTTGGTGACATTGATCTTGCTGACCTCGGTGTTATAGACAATCTTGCCGCCCAGCTCCTCAAATTTTTTCACAAAGCCACTGACTAGAGCGCCGGTACCGCCCATGGCAAAGTGAATTCCCCAGGTACTCTCCACAAAGTGGATCATGGCATAGATGCCTGGAACCGAGAGGGGATTACCCCCTACTAGCAAGGGCTCAAAGCTAAAGACCTGGCGTAGTTTGTCGCTCTTAAAGTACTTGCTCGTAAAGCTAAACAGCGTGCGTACAGCGTCGAGCTTGAGCAGCTCTGGGACCACCCGTAGCATGGAGCCGACCGTGCCAAAGTGGGTGTAGCCCAGCTCTAAAAAGCCCCGATCAAAAACGGCTTTAGCCGCCTCATGGAACCGCTGATAGCCTTCATAATCGCCGGGTTCCCCTAGCTCTAAAATCTGTCGGCGGGTGTTTTCCGGGTCGCTGTCGTAGTCAAAAAAGGTACCGTCGTCAAAGTAAATGCGGTAGAAGGGCAACACCGGCACAATCTTGACGTAGCGACTGGTGTTGGGACCGCCAGAAATACCAGACTTGATGCGTTTGCTTTCGTCAACAATTTCTTCTGGAAAATCGGGCAAAGAGAGAGCAGACTTATCTCGCTCTAGGGAGAACAGCTCTTCAATAAAGTGAGGGACCGTAATCACCGTCGGCCCCATATCAAAGGTAAATCCATCAGCTTTACGTACATAAGCACGACCGCCAGGGGCATCCAGCATTTCTACAATGGTGGTATCAAACCCCAAACTTTGGAGACGGATACCCATGGCTAATCCGCCAATTCCAGCCCCGATAACAACGGCCTGCTTACGACCCATAACCAACTCCTGTCCCAATGTAAAGAACACTTAATATTTCTAATATTGTAGCGTTCTAGGGGATTCGTACTAGCCCAACTCAAACGTAGTCACTCCAAAAATTTTCTCTAACGGTAACTTCGGAGCGTCCTGCGTATACATCCGTGCGGTTTCAAACACGGAACTCATGCCATGTCGCTCAGCTAGTATCACCGCCTCACTATTGACCTCCGGTACATCTAAACAAAACGGACTGCCTTCGGGTACTTTCGCTACCAAGGCTTGAAAAAGTTTATCTGCAATGGCTGCCGTATCGGCAAATAGTGGCCCAATTTTGTATCCGCTTTGACTGGGACGCAGGGTACCGTAACCGACTAGGGTTTGCCCGTCTACTGCGCCAACGGCATGACTATTGGGCTGAGTGATCCAGCATTGGGTAAAGTGCGATCGCACCTCAAAAAAGCAGCGACGATCATACTCAATCACCGCTGCTATTGGCAGCTCGGCCAAGGGCACACAGTCAGAATTGTGGGCCTCGCCCGTGCTCACTCCTGCGTAGCGAATATTTCGATAGGCTAAGGTAAATCCAGACTTGATGTAGTTATCCTGCTGCGCCACAACGCCATCTAGACCGATGTTGCGATCCTTTAGATAGTTAAGGGCCGCAGTCCAAATCTCCAGCCCGTAGCCTTGCCCCCGAAAGTCTGGTTTTACGATATAGAAACCGATAAAGCCAAAGGTTTCTCCGTACTTGACCGCCGAAATTGAAGCAATGGGTTCTCCATCGAGAAACCCCATCAAAAAACCGGTGGGGTCAGTGTTATAGAAACAATCAGCATCGTGTAGTCCGGGATTCCAGCCTTCTGAAGCAGCCCATGCGATCGCAAGATCCACCTGATCGCGAGTCATGATTCTAAGTTGATAGCGCTCGGAGGTCACAGACATGGTTGACTAAGCCCCCAGACTCTGCAAAGCCAGACGAAACTGCTCTAACCGTCGCCGATTTACCCCCAGGTCTGACTCCCCCAGTCGGGCCGCAGAGCGCATGGCAATGGTATGTCCATCGGGTAGAAAATAAAACTCCGCATCGTCTACAAACCCCATCAGACGGCTAGTAAACTCCACTCGCACATAGTCATCGGTCTGCTCAATAATTTCAGTCCGGGGCTGGTTTTGAATCACCGCCACCAGTTGCTCGCGCACAGCATCTCGGTCAGCCGTATACTCAATCGGGGCAATGGTGTGCTCATCATCACGGCTACTGGTGCTCACACAGTTGGGCGATGTGGGGCAGGGACTCAGTTGAGTATCATGAACGCCAATATCAGTGGGCGGCGTACCCGTAAAAACACCCTTGAGCCCAGGCAATACCGCTACCGGTGCAGCCATGGCAGGAGAACTGGTGAATACTAAACAAACAGTTAGGCAAACGGAAACCAACAGAGGTAGAAGTAAGCGAAATAATTGCATGGGGACAGAGGGTCTAAAAGTTCTGTAAGCTGCTATCAGCTCCTATTGATTGTAGGGGCGTTACCTATTTAAGGAATGAATCTGACGAGACTATTTTCTGAGTGTTGTACGGCACACTCAAAGTTACCCAGGAGCGTTGCTAGCCTGCACTATGCTTGGCTACTGTTGGCGCTAAGTGCCTGTGGGCCAAAGAAACCGGTTATTCCAGACGATGTCGAAACCATTGCCCGAGGCTGCTACGAAACCTTGGTGACACCAGAGCGCACCCCTAAACTGATGCCATCAGAATCCATGGAAGATGGCACATTTCTGATTCTTTGGTCCATGACAGAATTTCCCAATGAGCGGGGCTCCTGCACCGTTGACGGTAGTGGTACCGTGCTGTTGCTAACAAATAATGCAAACGAGGCTGGTGCCAATGAGACCGATACGGATGGGGCACCGCCAGCCGATACCGATAAGCCATCGGCTGATCAAACATCTGAGTAAATCTCGCTACGGCTGGTAGTCGGATAATGCCGAACTGCTTAATGTTTCTATCGAGACTATTAAGCAGTCCCGCAATCTTTGGGAATATGCCAAGCCTGGACGGTAGTATGCGACTGTGCCCAGACATCGTGTTGATATGGCAGACTACCTGACCCTTAAAAAGGTTCTAGAAAGTAAAATCTCGGCTCGTGAATCAGAACTATCGCTGACTGATAATCTTTGCCGGTCATATTTTCTATTCCATAGTCAACCAACTGACAAAGTTTGCTTATTTTTTCATGGGTTTACCGCTGGGCCATATCAGTTTATTCCCATGGCTCAAATTCTCTATAAAGCAGGTTTTAATGTGATTGTGCCTCTGATGCCAGGGCATGGTTTGGCAGGTAAGTGGGGACCTCGGAATCCACCACCGCTTACCGACGACCCCCGCATTTATCTCAAGTTTGGATTGCAGTGGCTCAAAATTGCCAAAATGCTGGGCTCCCAGGTGGTGGTGGGTGGTTTGTCAGGGGGGGCCACTCTGGCTACATGGCTAGCGATGGAAAAGGCCGATGATATCTATCGGACAATTTTGTTTGCTCCCTACTTTAGTGCTAGCAGTAAGGTGATCGATCTGTTTGTTAAACATGTCGATACCTACTTTGAATGGGAGCGCCTTTTGGGACCAAGCTATCCAGGCTTTGAAATTTCTTCCCTGCGGGCGGTGCTGCGGATTGCAAAATACAATTTTAAGCGGGTTAAAAAGTCTCCTATAGCACCCATTTTTATGGTCTCTAGTGAGAGCGATCGCGCTGTTAACAATTACGATCACCAGCGTTTTTTTGAGGCTGCCCTGGAACATCAGCCTTACTGCTGGCACCATAGTTTTGATCGAGTGTTAGATATTCCCCACACCATGATGACCGAAGCGGAGGGTAATCGATTTACCAATCTGTTGACGGTGATTACAAAAGCTAACATTGAAAGTAGTTTGACCTGGCACGAGGTGGAGGAAATTGCCTATCGGATGACTAAGCGGCGTACGTTCAAGTCGGTGGTAGCTGAGCTGGGCTGGGAAGATAAGGTCTCTCGCGATATGCCAGCCATGATGACCCTGGTGGATAAATGGAGCATCGCCGTCCAGCGAGAGTTAAAGAATCGTAAGCGGTGGCGGCGGGGCCGACGGGATGATTATTAATTTAGGTTGTTGGATAATACCCACGAGTTTTACAAAGGTGATGTTAACCCCCACGGAAACAACAGTTTTGTGGGGGATGCATCATCCGTATTGGCTGATTGCGATCGCAATTACCCTGATCGTTTTCTTGCAGCTGGCTATCTCCATGGTTAGCCAGCTCCTACGCCGCAGCCTCAAATGGCTAGGCAAATCCCCTCTATTTCTAGGGCGTTGGTTACTCACCCAAAATCCCCTCAGGTCTCCATCTGAAGAGTCCCACGATCAACAACTAATTAACCTGCTTGCCAAATTGGAGACCCTTCAGCAGGAACAAACCACCCTCCTGGCAGAACTACAAGTAACGTTGCGATCGCGGGGCATTAATCAAGGTGACTAATGCCCCGACAACAGTCTAGTGCTGAAGTCTCAATCGCCTATGGGAAGATACCTGGTTAGTTCCCAGGGTATTGTTGGGATTGGGCTTGCCACTTAAATAATGAAAGGCTGGATAATGGGCAATCAAAACTGTTCTACTTCCATCAACGTGGGAATCCGCCAGCTGAGCCGGGGCCACATGGTGAAACACCTGATTATCTTTCCACAGTAGCCCATGGCCCTCCTCCAAAATAAATGGATCTAACACAGCGCGATGTCCTTTGAGATCATGATAAATTGCACTCTCCGCATGGGTGACATTGTCCCGTTGTAAACATACCAGCATGGCCCGATCGGCTCCATCTGAATGTATCCCCTGTCCTGTCAGACATTGATTGCTATTATTGTGATTAATATGGCTGGTTTGCACCTGCACCAACATCAGCTCTTTCTCAGGTAGCTGATAGGTTTTCTGAAACGCTGAGAGAACTTTCTGGGTCGCCTTACACGCCAAAAACTCAGCCGGCAACTCTTGATAGAACCGCTTGTACCCCCCTGAGAAATCATTGTACTGTTGCGGCTGACTAAAAAAGTCTGCCCTCAGTTGAAACCACTGATCTTCAATGCACATCACATAGGCGATACTTTTAGTCCGTCTAGTGAAATGTTGAGAGCTGGGATCCGGACCTAAAGAGCCACAGGATGAAAGTAAGTCGAGAGTTTCAGATTCGCTCAACAATGGTGTTGACAGTGCCAGAGCCTCAGTACATACGGTGGGCAGTGTTGTCTTGGTATTAATCTTTAAACTGTACATAAAACCCAGATAGTAATTGTGAGCAAATAGCAGAAATTGCTATATGACAATTGCGTTGAACCGTCATATCAATATTTTTTGATATATTTCAGACGTTTGGTGTGACCTGGGTTTTAATCACTATGATGGGGTTACGGAGTTGGCATGGATACTACTACAGAAAAAATTGTTCACAGCAGCTATCTTTGCTTTGACGACTGCGGTCACCTCCATGAACGGCAACAATCCGACGAGTGTCACGGTCGAGTGCTAACCATACTTACTGTTTGATGGCTTTGTTGCCCACGAAGGAGCAGAGTTCATCTCGGGTAATGCCAGCCAACGGAGTATGCTAGGTAAAAATTACGTCGGTAGCTGTAATTGCGGCATTATGAACTGTAGTAATTAGATTGCCCGATTGCGTTGAAATAACAGTGTCCACTTGACTGGTGGTCAGATATTGCAGATAGGTAAAAATGTAAGCCTGATCAGCATTTAACTGAACTTGGTTTTGACGCGGGTTGCCGGAACGACAATGGGCAATATCAACGCTGACTGAACGAAACTGAATCTGAGACATGGTTCTAAAGTTTCCAAAGTGTGAGATTTAACGAAAGAGAGTTGTAGAGGAACCAGTTTTCAACTTGGCTGTGGTTTATGCCAACATGAGGCTAACCATGTAATCTGGGGCAAAATCACTGATAGTTACAGCCCCTTGAATGTAAGCGTTGTCATCACTTGGATGAATTTTGAGCATATGGTCCACCTTGATATTCTGATTAATGAACGCTTGAATAATTTGTTCTAAAGTTTCTTGAAGCGTGTGGAGTTGTTGCTCAAAGCTAGCAGCTGAGTTTTTAGAAATATTTTTTAAGGTGCGATAGCCATTTTCGTTGGAGCCAGGTTGGCTATTGCTAATGCCAGAATGAACTGTAGTATGGGCTGCAGTTTTCATGGTTGTGTCTGCTTGAAATAGCGTAAGTGTGTCGTCTTGAGCTGATAAATCTACGATATTGTGCTGAACTGTATTTGTCGTTACAGAAAAAGTCACTACTTGTTTTGTGTGACCTTTACCTTGATTTTGGTCACCTTTGCCCTTTACTTAGGTCATTGTCTATGACTGGGCTATCTAAAATTCTGAAAAGCTTATACAGAGAAGAGTTGAGTATGTTTTAAGTATCTACAAAATCTAATTAATTAATTAATCAGGCCTTGAAACCGAGTAAACAAGCCGATAGTCTTGGAATGTCACCCAAATAGTCACTTAATGTCACCTGGGTAGGTGTCATGGGAAGTAAGCTTGTGTCACCGTTGCTGAGATTTGACGACTATTCCACTAGGTTCTTAGGTTCCGATGACGCAAGCTTCTGAATTTACGTTTGACCAGGCTCTAGCGGTAGCAAATACTGCCATGACCAATCGAATGCAGTGTCAGCTGAGTGATGTAGAGACGTTGCTGCTGCGGGGAGCCTGGCAAGGGATGACCTACGAGGAGATTGCCGATGAATCTGCATACTCGGCCAGCTACCTGCGGCGGAATGTGGGGCCTAAACTTTGGAAAACCTTAAGCAAAGCGCTGGAACAGCCAGTGAGCAAAACGAGCTTTCGTGAAGCGCTAGAGCGTACCCGGCAGCAACAGCAGCAGACTAAACTAGAACGTCAGGAGCGGTCGTTAGGGTTTAATGTACCGGCGTATCCAGCTAAGGAGGATGCTCAATCCAGTCAGTTAGGCAAAGCGCTGAATTTAGATTTGTCTCTCAACGCCCCGGCAGCATTGGGTGAGCAGGCATTGGTACAGCAGCAAAGAATATCCAGTTTGCCCCAACCTGCTGCCCAGACGGTGTCTGGTCTGAATAATACTGTTAAGGTAGCTCCCCAGCCCAGCCCAACTGTAGCGAGGCAATTAGCTGATCAGCTGACTTATCGAGCTGACTGGGGCGAAGCTATTGATGTCAGTATATTTTTTGGTCGAGATGCTGAGCTAAACCAGTTAACTCAGATGGTTGAGCAGGACCGATGTCGGTTGCTAGCGGTGCTAGGGATGGGCGGCATTGGTAAAACGTCATTAACGGTCAAGCTAGCTCAGCAGGTGGCTCATGACTTTGAGTTTGTGATTTGGCATTCGTTACGCAATGCCCCTACCCTGGATGGTCTGGTGACTGATTGTTTGCAGTTTTTCTCGACGCAGCAGGTGGTCGATGGCGATCTAAAACTGCTACTGCAATATTTGAAAAACCATCGCTGCCTGGTGGTGCTGGACAATATGGAGACCATTTTGCGTTCAGAAGAACGAGCAGGTGTGTTTCGCCAGGGGTATGAGGACTATGGGAACCTGTTGCGACTGGTGGCTGAAGTCCCCCATCAAAGCTGTGTAGTCCTGACTAGTCGAGAAAAACCGGCACAGATAGCTACTTTTGAGGGCGTAGAACTGGCCGTGCGATCGCATATCCTCAAAGGGGCACAAGACGTTGCCATGAAGCTACTCGATGCCAAGGGGGTAATGGGTAGCCCGATGGCCCAACAGCAGCTTTGCGATCGCTACGGCAGCAGTCCCCTGGCCATGAAAATTGTCGCCACTTCGATTCAGGATCTCTACGACGGTGACATTCAACAGTTTCTAGATCAAGAAACCAATGTATTTAACGGATTGCAACGTCTGTTAGACCAGCATTTTCAACGATTGTCACCCCTGGAGAGAACCGTGATGTTCTGGCTGGCCATTAACCGGGAGTTGACCAGCATTCCAGAGTTAATGGCAGATATTTACCCTCCATGTTCTAATCGAGAGTTGTTGGGAACGGTGGAGTCGCTGTGTTGGCGCTCCCTGATTGAACGTCGGGGCAATGCCTACACCCAACAACCCGTTGTTATGGAATATGTCACGATAGGTCTAATCGAAGCCGTCAGCGATGAACTTTTGCACACTGACTATTTTAATGAAATGCCGGTTGATGATGCGTCTGAGCTGCCCCATGTCTCGGCCCATGCCCTGATTAAAGCGACGAGTCAAGACTTTGTCCGGGCCAGTCAGTGTCGCCTAATTTTGCAACCCATTTTTGAGCAGATCAGTGAGAAATTATCACCCACAGCCCTGGTTCAGCAAATTCAGGCGCTTTTAACCGCTGTTCGTCGCACGGGCATTCACCGCTCTGGCTATGCTGGCGGGAATTTACTCAATCTTTGCTGTCAAGCTCAATTAGAGACCACGGGCTTTGATTTTTCTGAGCTCACTATTCGTCAGGCCTACCTGCGGGGAGCAACACTGCATGGTCTGGATTTATCCCAGACCCAGTTTGTACACTCGGTGTTTACACAAGCTTTTGGCAGCGCCCTATGCGTCGCCTTTAGCCCCGATGGCACACTTTTGGCTATGGGGGACAACAATTATAATAATATTCAGATCTGGCGGGTGGCAGATAGGCAACCCCTGATGACCTTGGAAGGCCATGAGATGTGGGTGTGGTCCGTTGCCTTTAGCCCCGATGGCAAAACCCTGGTCAGTGGCAGCGTTGACTATACGGTGCGGCTGTGGGATTTATCCTCAGGCCAGTGTTTGCACGTACTACAGGATCATGACAGCGTCGTCTGGTCCGTGGCCTTTAGCCCCGATGGACAGAGGCTAGCCAGTGGCAGCGAAGACCAGACGGCTAAGCTGTGGGATGCAACAACCGGTGAATGTATACACACCCTGGAAAGCCAGGGGGGGCTGGTCAGTTCTGTAGCCTTTAACCCGCAAGGAACCCATTTGGCTACCGGGCATGCTGCCCAGGTGGTGCGCTGGTGGGATGTAAGTTCAGGAGACTGTTTAAGGGTTTTTGAGGGACATCGAGCGCCAGTCTGGTCCATTGCCCTGCATCCCACCCAACAAATACTTGCCAGTGCTGGGGCCGATCAAACGATCCGCCTATGGGATATTGAAACGGGAGATTGTTTGAGCATACTAACCGCCCATAGCGATCAAATCTGGTCGCTTGCCTTTAGCCCCGATGGACAGATGCTGGCCAGCGGCAGTCATGACCAAACGGTGCGATTGTGGGATCTTCAAACCAAGAACTGTTTGGCTACCCTGTTGGGGCACACGGATCAAATCTGGGCGGTGGGGTTTAGCCCAGACGGTCGACAGTTGGCCAGCGGTAGCTTTGACCAAACGATTCGTATATGGGATGTGGAGACACAACAATGTGCCCAAACCCTACAAGGGTATACCAACTGTATTCGCGCACTGACATTCTCGGATGATTTTACGCTGGTTAGCGGCGGTGACGACGGTATCATTCGTCTTTGGGATAGTCGAACGGGTCAGTGCTTGAAAAGTTTAGAAGGCCATCGCAGTGGGGTGTGGACCATGGCCTATCAGCACAAAAAAGATTCTCGGTCTGGAGACTTGAAACCGATTGTCGCAACGGGAGGCTTTGACCAAACGATTCGTCTGTGGGATGGCGACACGGGGCGGGTGATACAGGTTTTAGAGGGGCGGGCCGGGTGGGTCCGGACTGTGGCGTTCCATCCCCAAGGCAAGCTGTTGGCCAGCGGTAGTATTCAGCCGGTGGTGCAGATTTGGGATTTGACCACAGGGCAATGCTCGCAGCAACTGTCCGGCCATGCTAACCAGCTTTGGGCTGTGGCCTTTAGCCCCGATGGTAAGCATCTGGCCAGTGCTGGAGCTGATCATCTGATCAAGCTTTGGGATGTGGAATCAGGCGAATGTGTGCAAACGTTGCAGGGGCATACCGATTGGGTATATGCAGTGACCTTTGGTCCGTTCCGGTCGAACGGGACTGTGAATGGGCTACCCAACGCATGGCTGGCCAGTGGCAGCGCCGATAGCACCATCAAACTATGGGATTTAGAATCAGGGAAATGTTTCCGTACGCTCACTGCCCATACCGGTTGGATATATGCTATGAGCCTGCACCCAGACGGAAATTTGCTTGTCAGCGCCAGCTATGACACCACTGTCCGCATTTGGGATGTTCAAACCGGTGACTGTCTGCATGTGCTTGCCCACGACGCGAACCCATTTTCCATAGCAATCCATCCTAAAGGACACTTGTTAACCACCAGCGGTGAGGATGAGAAAATCATTCTCTGGGATGTGGCCAGTGGCAGCCGTCTTTCTACATTCCACATCCCAAAGCCCTACGCCGATATGCGGATTACTAATGTCACTGGGTTAACCGAGGCCCAAAAATCAGCACTCAAAGCATTAGGCGCAGTTGAGTAGTTTTTCCAAAAAAGGCTGTTAAAAGGTTTATTCAGAATAAGGATTGATATGTTTCAAGTCCTATTAAAATCTACTTGAAATTTAATAGACTAAGCCTTGAAACTGAGTAAACAAGCCGATAGCCTTGAAATATGACTTAATGTCACCTAACTAAAGTGATATGGGAAATTAGCCTGTGTCACCTTGTTTAGATGTGATGGCTATTCCACTAGCTTCTGCAGGTTTCGATGACGCTAGCTTCTGAATTTACGTTTGACCAGGCTCTAGCGGTGGCTAATACTGCCCTGGTAGATCGAATGCAGTGTCAGCTGAGTGATGTAGAAACGTTGCTGCTACGGGGGGCCTGGCAAGGAAAAACCTATGAGAACATTGCCGATGAATCGGCATACTCGGCCAGCTACCTGCGTCGTAATGTGGGGCCTAAACTCTGGAAAACCTTGAGCAAAGCACTGGAACAGCCAGTGAGCAAAACGAACTTTCGTGAAGCGTTAGAGCGTACCCAGCAGCAACAACAGCAGGCTAAACTAGAACACCAGGAGCGTTCATCATTAGGGTTTGATGTACCGGCGTATCCAACGAGGGAGGACGCCCAAGCCAGTCAGTTAAAGGGGGCTCTGAATTTAAATTGGCCCCTCAATTCCCCATCAGGCCTAGGTGCTCAGACGGTGGAACGGCAAAGTATGCCCGCTTTGCCCCAACCCGTTGCCCAAACCATATCTGCTCTGAATTCTGATCTGGGTGATATCGCTGATGCTGCTTCCCAGTCCAGTCAGACGATAGCCGGGCAATTAGCTGATCAGCTTACTTATCGAGCTGACTGGGGTGAAGCCATTGACGTCAGCCTATTTTTTGGTCGCAATAACGATCTCAATCAGCTAGCTCAAATGATTGAGCAAGACCGATGTCGGTTGCTAGCAGTGCTTGGGATGGGCGGCATTGGTAAAACCTCATTAACAGTCAAGTTGGCTCAGCAGGTGGCCCATGACTTTGAATTTGTGATTTGGCGCTCGTTACGCAATGCCCCTAACCTGGATAATTTGGTGACCGATTGGTTGCAGTTTTTCTCGGCGCAACAGGTGGTCGATGGCGATCTAAAACTGCTGCTGCAAACTTTGAAAAACCATCGCTGCCTGGTGGTGCTCGACAATATGGAGACCATTTTGCGGGCAGGAGAGCGGGCAGGGAGCTTTCGCCAGGAGTATGAAGCTTATGGAAACCTGTTGCGACTGGTGGCTGAAGTACCCCATCAAAGCTGTGTGGTCCTGACCAGTCGAGAAAAGCCAGCAGAGGTAGCTGCTTTTGAGGGAGTAGAGCTGGCTGTACGATCCCATGTCCTTAAAGGGGCACAAGATGTTGCTATTAAGCTACTCAATGCCAAGGGGGTGGTGGGTAGCTCAATGGCCCAACAACAGCTTTGCGATCGCTACAGCAACAGTCCCCTGGCCATGAAAATTGTAGCCACCTCGATTCAGGATCTTTACGATGGTGACGTTCAACAGTTTCTAGATCAAGAAACCAATGTATTTAACGGACTGCAACGTCTGTTAGACCAGCATTTTCAACGATTGTCCCCCCTGGAACGAACCGTGATGTTCTGGCTGGCGATTAATCGAGAGTGGACCGGGGCAGATAGTCTGGCAGCTGATATTCTTCCAGCGACTCGCAAAGGCAAAATACTGGAGACCCTGGAATCATTGAGCTGGCGCTCTTTGACGGAACGAAAGCGAGGGACGTACACACAACAACCAGTGGTGATGGAATATGTCACGGACCAGCTGGTGGAGGCTGTGGTTGAAAGCTTATTGCCAGGACAACGACCAAAAAAACAGGGGCAAATGCCTCTAACTCAGCTCTTTTCGCCGCTCTACAGTCATGCCTTAATTAAAACCACTGTTCAGGATTATGTGCAAGCCAGCCAACGACAGCTGATTTTAGATCCTGTTGTTGAGAAACTGCGACCCTATGGGCTAGAGGCCATTGGGCAGAAACTAAACCTGATTTTAGAGGCGTTACAGGCCGATATTACCCAAGCGACCAGCTATGCAGCAGGAAATCTGCTCAACCTATCACAGCGACTAGGGGTAGACCTGAGCGGCTATGACTTTTCTGGGTTGACGGTACGTCAGGCGGACTTGCGTACCCTGCCCCTGGCCCAGGTAGACTTTACAGCAGCCAAGTTTGCCCAAACCACCTTTGCCCAAACCTTTGGCAGTGTTGTGTGTGTGAAATTTAGTCGCAATGGTCGTTGGCTGGCAACGGGGGATGCCGCCAATGAAATTCGCCTGTGGCAGGTGGATGACGGTCACCTGATTCGTATCCTGAAGGGCCATTCTGGTTGGATTACAGCGCTGGCCTTTAGTGCAGATGATGGCTACTTAGTGAGTGGCAGTATGGACTACAGTGTGCGGATGTGGGACCTGAAGGCAAGTGTATGGGATAGCACCAGCGCTGACATGTCAATTCGCATTTTTCAGGGGCACACCAGTATTGTTTGGTGTGTGGCCACCAGTCCTGACGGTCGTTGGGTTGCTAGCGGTAGCGACGATCTTACTGCCAAAATTTGGGATCTGCGCACGGGGGACTGCATCCATACCTTAGCAGGCCATCGCGGTTGGCTGCGTGGTGTTGCCTTTAGCCCCGACGGAACAATGTTGGCCACGGGTAGTATGGACCGCACAGTGCGGCTATGGGACGTGGCCACGGGAGACTGTGTGCAGGTGCTAGAAGAATGTACTCCGGACGGTACCCAGCTCAGTCGTCTGGCAGAGGTATGGTCGGTGGCCTTTAGCCCCGATGGAAAATTGTTGGCCTGTGGAGGAGCCGATTCCACCATTCGGGTCTGGCACATTGAGCAGGGAGATTGTTTAACGGTATTGAAAGGTCATAGCGATCAGGTATGGAGTATTGGCTTTAGTGCCGATAGCCAGCAATTGGTAAGTGGCAGTCTTGATCAGACAGCCCGACTGTGGGATGTCACCACAGGAAACTGTTACCGAGTAATCCAGGGCCATAGCGATCAGATTTGGGCCACGTCTATTCATCCGAGTGGAGAACTTCTGGCCACGGGTAGTATGGACCAAACGATTAAGCTATGGCAGCTATCTACGGGTAAATGTTTGCGCACCTGGCAAGGCTATACCAACCAGGTGCATGCGGTTACGTTTAATCCCACAGGGGACACTCTGGCAACTGGGGGAGACGATACTGTGGTCAGACTATGGGACCAGCAGACAGGCCATTGTACAAAAAATCTGGTGGGCCATGGTCGGGGAGTGTGGTCAGTAGATTTTAATCCCCAGGGAACCCTGTTGGCTAGCGGCAGCATGGACCAAACGATTAAGTTTTGGCATGTAACCAGCGGACGCTGTATCCGTACATTGCCAAGCCAATTGGGCTGGGTACGGGCATTAGCCTTTAGTCCTGATGGTAAATTTCTGGCGGCCTGTGGCATTGCTCCCCTGGTGCATCTGTGGGATGTGGCCAGTGGGCGCTGTATGCGTACATTTTTGGGGCATCGAGATCAGCTGTGGTGTTTGGCCTTTAGTCCCGATGGTCGTCAGTTAGCCACTAGCGGTGCGGATCAGGAAATTCGTCTATGGGATGTGGCAACTGGGATGTGTCAGCGGGTATTGTCCTGCGCAGAAGACTGGATTTATGATTTAGCGTTTGAGCCGGATGGTAATCGACTGGCCAGCGGTGGTTCCGAGGGTACGGTCAGGATTTGGGACTGGCAAACGGGGGACTGTTTACAGACATTCCCTGGCCATAGGGATTGGATCTATGGGGTGAGATGGACCCAGGATGGTCGACATGTGACGACCGCGTCGTTAGACCATACGGCCATGGTGTGGGATGTGAGCACCGGCACCTGTACTCAGGTATGGCAGGGGCATCAGCATCAGGTCCGAGCAATCGCAACCGCTCCCAATACTCCAACTGTGGCGACTGGCAGTGGTGATCAAACCGTCTGCCTATGGGATATGGATACTGGTAATCTACAACAACAACTACGGGTCCCCCGCCCCTATGAAGGAATGAAGATAACCGCCGTTGCAGGCCTGAATGAAGCCCAAAGCTTGGCCCTACGACAGCTAGGGGCTGTCGATGTATTCACATAAACGTTTTTATAGATGTTGATTTAGTGTCTCTTTATGCCCACCATTGCAGAATTAAAAGCTGGCACCCTACCTGTTGTTGTTGCTAATCATCACGGTGACGTTGTCGAAGTTAATCAACCCTTTGAGCTCACATTTGGGTGGACGGCGACGGAGATTATTGGTCAATCGCTCACTCAAATCATTCCCTCCTATTTTCATGCAGTGCATGAAGAAGGGTTGGCCCGTTTTACCGCCACTGGAATTTGCCATATTGTCAATCATCCACTGCGGCTGAGAGCAATTACTAAACACCGAGGTGAGATTGAATCAGAACACCTGATCATCGCTGAAAAATGGCATGGCCAGTGGGTGTTTGCCGCTTCTTTGCGCCCGTTGGAATAGGCTTGCAGCATGCGTTTTGATATATTGGACCGCAACGGCGTCGCGACTACTTTTTTTGATCGATTGTTACCGCCCATAGGTGTCTCTTCCTTAAATCAATGACTCCTCCAGATCAGACTATTTTTCGCCAGGAATCTCTGGATCGCCTCTCTTCACCGGAACGCCTCGACAGTTTGATGCAGGTGATGACAATGCAGGCGTGGTTAGGGGGGCTAGGGTTTAGCCTTTTGCTTGGTGGCGCAATTATTTGGAGTATCGTTGGACGAATTCCCCAACGGGTTTCGGCAGCAGGTATCTTGCTCAATGCTGGCCAGGTCGTTGATCTGCAATCGCCCGTCGAAGGTCAAATTAAGGGATTAAATGTCACACCTGGTGCCTGTGTCCAGTCAGCATCAGATCCGAGGCAAGCCCCAGCTGATGCAATTATTGCCACGATTCATCCCTCGGATCTAGAGCAACAGCGCCAGCAGCAAGAACTTAAATTAACCAAGCTCCGTACCGACCATCAAGCTGCAAATACTCTGGAAGCCCAGCGTCTTCAGCTAGAGACGAATAATCTCCAACTGGCGCGATCTCAATTACAACAACGACTCCAAGATTCCAAAACCCTTAATCCTGAACTCAAGGATCGCAGTAATCTTGCCACCCAGGAGCAACGGGAAAGTCTACTGCAGCAAATAGCAGATGTTACAAGAACAATCCCTGTTTTTGAGGAACGATTCCGACGACGTCAATCCCTCTACGAACAAGGAGCTATCAGCCAGGATGCAGTACTTCAAGCAGAACAGGAGTATCAGCAAAATACCCAATCGTTATTAGAATTGGAGGCCCGGCTTAAGTCCCTGGAGGTCACGGAAACTGAAGCAGAACAACGATATCTAAACACATTTACCAATATCGCAGATATTGAAGCACAGTTGCGTAACCTGGATAGTCAAATGACTCAGCTGCAACAGCAAATGTTGACCAGTCAGTCTAATCGAGAGAACGAAATGCTCTCCGTTGAGCAGGCTGTGCAGCAATTAGACAAGCAGATTATTGACAGCAGTACCATCATTAGCCCCCATACGGGGTGTATTACAGAACTCAAAATTGCGCCTGGTCAAGTCGTCGGCAAGGGCAGTCCGCTGGCGTCCATTCAACTGAAGCAAGGCAGTCAAGACTTAGAGGCAATTGCCTACTTTCCACTCCAAGATGGTAAACAAATTAAGCCGGGTATGGACGTTCAAGTAGTTCCCAGTTCGGTAAAGCGAGAGCGCTTTGGGGGGATGGTGGGTGAGGTGACTGAGGTGGCGGCATTACCCAGTTCCAGGGCAGCGATTGCCCGTACTGTGGGCAATGATCAATTGGCCGAATTGTTGGTCGCCAATGGTCCACCCATTCAAGTGCGGGTGGCCTTGAAGCCAGCCTCAGAAAATACCACCGGCTATCAGTGGACCTCTTCTAAAGGTCCCCAGAATCTACTGATCACCTCTGGCATGACCACCTCGACCTGGGTGAATTTAGAGAATCGTCCCCCCATCACCTTTGTGATGCCGATTTTGCGGCAACAGTTTGGATTAGATTAACGCTTTATGACCTTGCTCAAACGGTCCTTTCAACGCTTTCCACGGGTGAAAACCCCCACACTTATTCAAATGGAGGCTGTGGAATGTGGCGCAGCTGCACTGGGGATTATTTTGGCGTTTTTTGGCAAAATCGTACCCTTATCAGAGCTACGTCAGGCTTGTGGTGTCTCGCGCGATGGCAGTAAAGCATCCAATATAGTCAGGGCAGCACAGCGCTATGGTCTAGAGGCTAAAGGCTTCAAGGAGAGTTTGGAGTCGTTGCGGGGCTTGCCAGTTCCCTTTATCGTGTTCTGGCAATTCAACCATTTTCTGGTGGTAGAGGGCTGGAATCGTAACACTGTGTTCCTGAACGATCCAGCCTCTGGCCCCCGCAAGGTGTCCTGGTCAGAATTCGACGAGGGGTTTACGGGTGTGGTGTTAGTCATGAAACCTGGCGAATCCTTTGTACGAGGGGGACGTAAACCAAGTCTGTGGTTGGCCCTGACCCGACAGATTCAGCGCTCGCCTTCAGCCTGGATCTACATCGTGTTGATGGGATTTTTGTTGGTAATTCCAGGGTTGGTGATGCCTGTCTTTCGTCAGGTATTTGTGGATCAAATTTTGATTGGGGGACAACAGGATTGGTTACGTCCTCTAATTTTAGGTTTAGCGATCACCACCATTGTGCGGGCATTGTTGCGAGGGTTGCAACTGTGGCGACTGCGGGATCTCAACATTAAGCTATCGGTAGGGATGAATAGCCAGTTTCTCTGGCATATTTTGAGGTTGCCGGTTCAGTTCTATGACCAGCGGTTTGCGGGCGAAATTAGTGCCCGCTTAGGGTTAAATACCCGAGTCAGCAGTGTAGTAGCGGGTCAGCTGAGTACCACTGTGATCGATGGTGTGATGCTGATCTTTTATGTGGCTATCATGGCCACCTACGATTGGGGGTTAACACTGGTAGGGATTGGTGTAGCCCTGATTAATCTGTTGGTATTGCAGTGGGTAGCGCGGCAACGGGTGGATAGTAACCTGCGCTTGAATCAGGACCTGGGCAAGTTGTCAGGTGTGGAAATCTCAGGACTACAAAGTATTGAAACTTTAAAGGCAACCGCCTCGGAGTCAGACTTTTTTACCCGTTGGTCTGGCACCTATGCCAAGTGCATGAATGCCCAGCAAGACTTGAGTTTAACCAGTCTGCGGGTGAGCCTGCTACCGCCCTTGCTCTCGGCGATCACAACCATGCTGATCTTAGTCCTGGGCGGATTTCGAGTCATTGACGGGGTGTTGAGTATTGGCATGCTGATTGCCTTTCAGAGTTTGATGGGTAGTTTTCAAAAACCGGTTCAAACACTGGTCGGGTTTGGCCAGCAGTTGCAAACCCTGGAGAGCGATCTCTATCGATTAAACGATGTACTGAATAATCCCATCGATGAGACATTAGCGGAGGATGCTGAGGCAGCGCGCGCTCACGATCTTGACACCCCGATTAAAGGCAGGTTGGAATTCAAGCAGGTGACCTTTGGCTATAGTCGCGTCAGTCCACCCCTGCTGGAAAATTTCAATTTTGTTCTGGAACCCGGCAAGCGGATTGCCCTGGTGGGTGGCAGTGGGTCAGGCAAGTCTACCATTGCCAAACTGGCGGCAGGTCTCTATCAACCCTGGTCTGGGGAAATTTTAATTGATGGTTGTCCTCGCCATACCTACCAGCCTCTTACCCTGGCGCAATCAGTGGCCATGGTAGCGCAGGATATCTTTTTGTTTGGGGGAAGTGTTTTAGATAATTTATCGCTTTGGGATCCGTCCGTCCCACTACCTGATGTTATGCAAGCCTGTCAGGATAGTGAGATTCATGATGCGATCGCAGCCCTTCCCGGTGGATATTTTGGCTCCCTGATGGAAGGGGGAGCTAACTTGAGTGGGGGACAGCGTCAGCGTCTGGAAATCGCTCGATCGCTGGTTAATAACCCATCACTACTGATTTTAGATGAGGCCACCTCTGCCCTGGATGCGGAAACGGAAAAACGAATTGATCAACATTTACGCCAGCGGGGTTGTGCCTGTTTAATCGTGGCCCACCGTCTGAGTACCATTCGAGACTGTGATGAAATCATTGTGCTACATCAAGGTCAGGTGGTGGAGCAGGGCACCCATGACACACTTTGGGCGCAGCAAGGTTACTATGCCATGCTGCTGCAGACTGAAGAGAAAAGCACCCATCAGGGTACTGGGTTACAAGACACTAACCCTCTAGAGTCAGAAGCCACCGTTCTGAATACTCCAGCTGTTACTGCTCAAGAGCACGATGATAATACCTTTGAGGAGGCACTAGTCTGGCGCGGTGGATCGGAACAAACATTGAATCAATATGAGACGCTATTGCTCAGCCATGATGATCGTATCTGGCGTGTCTGTTCCGGTGAACTCGATGTGTTTGCTGTTCCCTCTAAACAGCATCCCCTCGCTCCTCACCGTCGTTATCTCTGTACGCTTGATGCCAAGTCTTACGTTGCCAGTCCCGCGATCGATGAGTTGGGCTGGTGTTTAGAGATTGTGGCCACAGAGACCACAGCCTTAGAAGGGCAAACGCTGTCAGAGGTAAATTCTGCCCAGAGGTTGCATTGCCTTCAGAGCTGGGGGAATGCGATCGCAACAGCCGTAGGCATCCCTGCCCAGACATGGACACCGGACACCCCCTGGAAAGATCAACTTACGGTGTTTTATCACCAGTTGACTCAAGCGCTGGATCAACAAGCCACAGAAGCCTCGCAGCAAACCCGCCAACGGTTACGACAAAAGGCACAGCTAAATCAAAATATTACCCAGGAAGCACTACAGACATTGACCAATGTGCTCCGCCCCGCCCAGATGACGGTTGTTGTTACCAACCATAACAGCTTGCTGATGCAGGCCATGGGGGCAGTAACTCACGCCCTTAATCTATCGCTCAATCCGATTCGTGTTGCCGATCAAGGGGGAAAGTCCACCGATCCAGTCGAGGCGATTGCCCTGGCCTCTCGCTTTCGCGTCCGTCGGGTGGCCCTGTTACCTAACTGGTGGCGACAGGAAGCCGGGCCATTGTTGGCTTTTCTCAAGGCCGAGCAAACCCCAGTGGCCCTATTGCCCAGCCGTCCCGGACAGTATGACCTCTATAATCCTCAAACGCAGACGCGATCGCGCTTAACCCCAGAACTGGCAGAGTCCCTCGATACCGTAGGTTACTCTCCCTATCGTCCTCTGCCTTCGACCAGTCAAAAACATTCACTCTTCAAATTTGCCTTAGACGGACAATGGCGCACATTACTCATTGCACTCCTCTCCGGTCTTACCATTACGCTCTTGGGGATGCTGATTCCCCAAGCCACAGGCCTGCTAATTGACACCGCCATTCCCAATGCCGATCAACTGACGATCATTCAAATGGGGGCAGGGCTATCCTTAGTGGCGATTACGTCCACACTCTTTCGCCTGCTACAAAACCTGGCAATTATGCGGCTAGAGATTAAGAGTGATGCAGTTACCCAGGCGGCGTTGTGGGACCATCTACTCACACTCAAACTGAAGTTTTTCCGTCAATTTTCAACCGGCGATTTGCAGGCTCGCGTTTCCGCCATCCGTCAGATCCGTCAGATCCTTAGCGGCACTACCATTCAGACATTGTTGTCGAGTCTGGTCGCCCTCTTAAATCTGGTGTTGCTGTTCGTTTACAGTCAGAAGCTAGCCTGGGTGGCCCTCGGGTTTACGATTTTAGTGGTTCTGGCCACTATGCTTGCCAGCGTATTAATCCGCAGCCAACTGTTACGTCAGCAGCAGTTAGCGGGGGAACTGTTTGGATTTGTGGTGCAATTGATCAATGGCATTGCAAAATTGCGGGTGGCCCATGCCGAGAATCGAGCCTTTGCCAGTTGGGCCCAGCGCTTTACTCCCCTGGTCCGCATTGGCATCTTTCAAAAACAGGTTTCAGATAGTTTGAACTTGTTTAACGTGGTTGTGCCCTCTGTGACCAACGCGGTAATTTTTTGGCTAGTCGTCGATATTCTGCAGCAAGAGGCGTTAAACCCTGGTGAGGCTCAGTTTACTGCCGGTACTTACCTAGCCTTTAATTCTGCCCTTGGTTTATTTATGTCAGGGGCAATCAATCTCAGTAATACACTTGTAAGTGCATTGGATGTGTTGGCATTGTGGGGGCGGGTCAAACCCATCCTGGAAGCAGAACCTGAAATCACCCCTGATATGAGCGACCCTGGTCAGTTGCAGGGGGCAATCGAGGTGGAGAGGGTGACGTTTCGTTATCGGTCTGAAGGGGCACCGATTTTAGATCAGGTGACTATATCCGTTCAACCCGGCGAATTTGTGGCCTTGGTGGGTGCCTCCGGTGCGGGCAAGTCAACGCTTTTGCGTTTGCTCCTAGGCTTTGAGACCGCAGAAACGGGCCAAATTTTATACGATGGTCAGGAACTTCAGGGGTTGGATATTACGGCAGTCCGACGACAGGTGGGTGTTGTATTACAGAATAGTAAAATTAATGCCGCGTCTATTTATAACAATATTGCTGGGACGGCCAGGATTACGTTGGCAGAGGCGTCACAGGCTGCGATCTCAGCTGGGTTAGCGGACGATATTGCGGCTATGCCCATGGGCATGCATACGCTAGTGAGTGAAGGCGGTGGTAATCTATCGGGAGGGCAGCGTCAGCGGTTGATTATTGCTCGTGCCCTGGCTAAAAGTCCTAAGCTGTTGTTTTTTGATGAGGCCACCAGTGCCCTGGATAATCGCACCCAGGATATTGTCACCCAAAGCTTAGAGAATCTGAAGGTGACTCGGATTGTTATTGCCCATCGGTTAAGTACCGTACGCACTGCCGATCGAATCTTTGTGATGGAACGCGGTAAGGTTGTGCAATCGGGACGGTTTGATGAACTTGCTAGTCAACCGGGACTGTTTCGAACCCTGATGGAGCGACAGCGTTTGTAAATGAAATGTTATTAAAGGCCCGTGGAGACAATTTTACAAGAACTTGCTAATGTCATCCCCACGGGCCAAAAATTACGGGCCAAAAATTTTAGAATTCACAAATCTTCTGGAGTTCATAAGTCAGAATCAAAACGGCAAAGTCATTACCAAATGATTGGCATTGAATCCGGCTTATTAATAATGTCTATGGGCCAGTCAGATTTGGGGAGAGGAAAACTTTCAGGAAGATTTGGACGATAATCGCCATGACCATTTGGGAGGGGCTTATAACCGCCGCTCACAGTATCCAATTGGTCAAGGGTGAGTTCGTTGGTCAGGGTAAGTTCACTGGTCATCGTTTGAGTTTTCATTTTTTTGTCCTTGGGTAATGTGTGTTTAGAATGTGTTCGTTGCTGAATCACCGTTTGGAGGATAGCTAAGGGTGTAATGATCGGTTCTGTTAGCTGCTTTTCGAACCAAAGTAATATCCAGCCGCAAATGCACCCACAACAACAGCACCAGCGGCACCGCCAACAGCAGCAGCAGCGGCAAGACCGAGGAGCGTAGGCCCACCACCACCGCTAACAGTATCTAATTGGTCAAGTGTGAGTTCGTTCGTCATGGTTTCAGTCGTCATGGTTTCGTTCGTCATTGTTCTATCTGTATGTAATACGTATCTAGAGAGTGTTCATTGTTGAATTAATAGTTTGGAGGACGGGGTAGGGGTTAATTGCCGAGCCCGTCCTCACATACCATTGGGGTTTAGCCGAAAGGATTGTTCGGAAAATTAGAAGTGCTCGGACCTCTGCGATAATCGCCATTACCGTTACCATCAGCCATGACAGCCTGGGGCTTTATAGAATCTTCTAGTGCATCACTAGCTGCCTCAATCAATTCTTTGACAACGTAAACAGCCACTCGTCCAACAAAGCTAGTGCCACCGTTAACGATATCCAATTGGTCAAGTGTGAGTTCGTTAGTCATAGTTTGAGTGGTCATTGTTCTAGTCCTTGTAGAATGTGTGTCTAGAGTTTTTTAGTTATTGAATTAGAAGTTTAGAGGATGGTTAAGGGCGCAAAACCATACCGTTCTCACGAGCTATAAGAGTTAGCCGAAAGGGTTCTGGGGAGAATTAGAAGTGTCAGGTCCCCGGCGGTAATCACCATTACCCTCATCGTCAGCCTTTACACCAGAAGTAGCTATACCAATACCAACACCAATGGCAACACCAACAAGCGCAGCACCAGTAACAGTGAATCCCGCTGCAACGCCGGCTGCAAAAGCAACAGCGGCAGGATTTCCTCCGCTAACGGCATCCAATTGGTCAAGAGTGAGTTCGTTGTTCATGGATTGAATAGTCATTGTTCTGTCCTTATGTAATGTATGTCTAGAGTTTGTTAGTTATTGCATTGATGGTTCGGAGGACGGTTAAGCGCGTCCTTACCGATCCTATCCTCACGGGCTATCACACCTTGGATGCAGTGTTTATCCGAAAGGATTGTTCGGAGAATTAGAAGTATCAGGACCTCTACGATAATCACCATTACCCTCATCGTCAGCCTTCACACCAGAAATAGCCATACCAAGACCAAGGCCAACGGCAGCACCAACAGCAGCAACACCAACAGCAGCGGCAGCGCCAACAACAACACCAGCAGCACCAGCAGCAACAACAACGGGATGTCCGCCGCTAACGGTATCTAATTGGTCAAGAGTAAGTTCGTTATTCATTGTTTGAGTCGTCATTGTTCTTGTCCTTGGGTAATGTGTTCCAGGGTTGTGGTTAATGTCGTCGACCTATCGTTTTGATAATGACGACAGAGATGAGATACACTCTCCAGAGAAATTGTTTATTCCCCTGATTTTATTGAGCTAGCTATCAGGAAAAGAAAATCGATATATAACGATTAAAATTCTCTTTGGCCTGTGTGCTCTCAACTGAACTGTCTCTAGAATAGAGAGAACGTTCAGGGGAATCATCGGGTTTTCCTATAAGCTGTAGCGGCCTAACCTATAAGCTTCAACGGTATAAACAGAAATAGACCTTGCCGGTTTCGGCAAGGTCTGAAAAATAGACTATGCTCAAGGTATTTGAGGATTATATGGGGCTGCGCATTGGGAAGCTTACGGACAAAGCGAGTCACCTCGCGATTATGGGCAGATTTTACGTCTAGAAACAACCACACACACAAGAGGCCCAGGCCAGTAGCATCGTCCTATACCTTATTTTTCGGATTCTTAAACTGTAATAGTTAAGACTTTGTCTGACACATCCTATAAACTCACACTGAATCAGGAGTGTCACAATGAATACACAAGACAAGATAGTAAAGAACCGTTTAGGCATCTTAAATCTAGCCAAAACACTCGGCAACGTATCCAAGGCATGCAAAGTGATGGGCGTATCGCGAGATTCGTTCTATCGCTATAAAGAGCTCTACGAAACGGGTGGAGAAGCGGCTCTACGAGATATTGACCGTAAAAAGCCTTGCCCCAAGAACTGAGTGGAACCAGAGATTGAAGCCGCCGTGGTTGCGTTTGCCACAGACCAACACGCATAGGGCCAGGTGCGAGTATTGAGGGTTAGCCGAAAGGACTCCTTGGGGAATTAGAGGTAGAAGGGCCTGTGCGATAATCGCCTTGGCCATCATCCTCGCTAGCCATGACAGACGTGTTCAGTTGGTCATTAATTAGCTCAATCAATTCGTCTATGAGATATCTAGCAGCTCGTTCGACGATGCTATCTCCACCGCTCACGCTATCCAGTTGGTCATGGGTAAGTTCGTTGGTCATGGGTTGAGTCGTTATGGTTGTGTCCTTGGGTAATGTGTGTCTAGCGTGTGTTCATTGTTGAATTGATGTTTGGAGAACGGTTAGGAGGTAATTGCTGATCCCGTCCTCACATGCCATTCAGGTTTAGCCGAAAGGATTCGGAGGAGAATTTGGAGAACTTTGAGGGCCTGGGCGATAATCGCCGTTACCACTTTCATCAACCATCACACCATTTGGGTCTATAGCATCTGCCAACTTTCCCAAAGCATCTGTAATTACCTCATCGTCGATTACTTTGGCGACTAAATCAAGAAGAGTTGCAGCAGCCTCGGCAGGACCAGCTCCGCTAACAATATCTAATTGGTTGAGGGTGAGTTCGTTGGTCATAGTTTGAGTTGTCATTGTTCTGTCCTTATAAATGTGTTCTAGAGTGTGTTCGTTGTTGAACTAATTGTTCGAAAGACGGTTAGGGGGTTAATGGTCGATCCCGTCCTCACATGCCATTCAGGTTTAGCCGAAAGGATTAGGTGGAGAATTAGAAGTACTAGGCCCCCTGCGGTAATCACCGTTACCTTCACCGTCATCCATTACAGACTGGGGGTTTATAGAATCTTCTAGGGCGTCACCAGCTGCCTCAATCAACTCTTTGATAACGTAAGTAACCACTACTATTCCGACAAGGCTAGTTCCACCGTTAACGGTATCCAGTTGCTCAAGAGTAAGTTCATTGTTCATAGTTTGAGTCGTCATTTTTTCTGTCCCTATAAATGTGTTCTAGAGTGTGTTAGGTATTGAATTGATGGCTCGGAGGACGGTTAAGGGCGTCATTGCCAAGCCCGTCGTCACGGGCTATAACATCTTGATGCAAGGATTAGCCGAAAGGATTAGGTGGAGAATTAGAAGTGTCAGGACCAGTGCGGTAATCGCCATTACCATTCTCGTCAGCCTTTACACTGCCACCAGCGACATACCCAGCAGCAGCGCCAGCCATGAATGCAGCACCAACGGCAATAACAGTAACAGCAACAGCACCAGCAACAGCACCAGCAGTAAATGGATCAACTACTCCGCCGCTAACGGAATCCAATTGGTCAAGGCTTAGTTCGTTGGTCATAGTTTGAGTCGTCATTTTTTCTGTCCTTATAAATGTGTTCTAGAGTGTATTAGGTATCGAATTGATGGCTCGGAGGACGGTTAAGAGCGTCATTGTCAATCCCGTCCTCACGGGCTATAACATCTTTGATGCAAGGATTAGCCGAAAGGATTCGGAGGAGAATTTGGAGAATTTTGAGGGCCAGTGCGGTAATCGCCATTACCATTCTCGTCAGCCTTTACACTGCTACCAGCAGCATACCCAACACCAAAACCAGCAGCACCAGCGGCAATAACAACAGCAAGAGCGGCAAAACCAGCAGCAACACTAAGAGGGTCAACTCCGCCGCTAACGGAATCCAATTGGTCAAGGCTTAGTTCGTTGGTCATAGTTTGAGTCGTCATTTTTTCTGTCCTTATAAATGTGTTCTAGAGTGTGTTAGGTATTGAATTGATGGCTCGGAGGACGGTTAAGGGCGTCATTGTCAATCCCGTCCTCACGGGCTATAACATCTTTGATACAAGGATTAGCCGAAAGGATTAGGTGGAGAATTTGGAGAATTTTGAGGGCCAGTGCGGTAATCGCCATTGCCATTCTCGTCAGCCTTTACACTGCCACCAGCGACATACCCAGCAGCAGCGCCAGCAATGAATGCACCACCAGCGGCAACAGCAGTAACAACAACAGCAATAACAAGAGCAGTATCAGTAACAGGATCAAGAAATCCACCGCTAACGGAATCCAATTGGTCAAGGCTTAGTTCGTTGGTCATAGTTTGAGTCGTCATTTTTTCTGTCCTTATAAATGTGTTCTAGAGTGTGTTAGGTATTGAATTGATGGCTCGGAGAACAGTTAAGGGCGTCATTACCAAGCCCGTCCTCACGGGCTATAATATCTTTGATACAAGGATTAGCCGAAAGGATTAGGTGGAGAATTTGGAGAATTTTGAGGACCAGTGCGGTAATCGCCATTACCATTCTCGTCAGCTTTCACACCAGAAGTCTTGCCAACGACATACGCACTAGCAGCAGCTACAACAATAAGAAGACCAGCAGTAGCGCCAATAGAAGCGCCAACAGCAATAGTAAGAGGATCAGCTCCACCGCTAACGCTATCTAATTGGTCAAGAGTGAGTTCGTTGGTCATAGTTTGAGTTGTCATTGTTCTGTCCTTATATAATGTGCGTCTAGAGTGTGTTCGTTGTTGAATGAGAAGTTCGGAGAACGGATTTGAGAAGGAATTACGAGTGCCGTCCTCACATGCTATTAAGGTTTAGCCGAAAGGATTCGGAGGAGAATTTGGAGAATTTTGAGGGCCTGGGCGATAATCGCCGTTACCGTTACCATCATCCATTACAGCCTGGGGGTTCATAGAATCTGCTAGGGCGTCACTAGCTGCCTCAATCAACTCTTTGACAACGTAAACAGCTACTCGTCCGACGAGGCTAGTTCCACCGCTAACGGTATCCAGTTGGTCAAGGGTAAGTTCGTTGGTCATAGTTTGAATCGTCATTGTTCTGTCCTTATGTAATGTGTCAAGAGTGTGTTCGTTGTTTCGTTCGCCTAAGCTTGTTGTCTTGAGCTGATAAATCTACGATATTGTGCTGAATCGTATTTGTCGTTACAGAAAAAGTCACTACTTGATTAAGGTGACTATCATCTTGAGTTAAGGTGACTATCATGTCTGAGCGTTCTAAATCGCTAGAACGCTTATTTAGAAAAGGATTGATATATTTTCAGCATCTATAGAGTCGAATTAAACTCTGCTAGAACTAGCCTTAAACCCAGGTAAATAAGTTGTTAGTCTTGAAATGTCACTTAATGTCATCCAGGTAGGAATTCTGGGCAAGCAGCCTGTGTCATCTTGCCTGAATGCAACGCTATACCAATAGTTAGAAGTATGCTCTTCTCAGCTTCTGTTTCAGGCTAAAGGACTACCGTGTATACACATCTCGGAAAGGGGCGTAATGCAACCGCAAACGCTAGTTGCCAATACTTGTGTGTATACCGTAGAGCTATTAAGCACTTTGCTATCAATGTAGCTAGTATTTTTCAGTGCCGAATTTTAATTTAAAGACCAGTGGTACTTTGGAAGATCCATAGCATTTCAGGCAGAGGTAGTCCTATGAGGGTAAGGATGCATTGTAATGGCGGATGAAATACCCATGTGGTCACCCCCACAAACGGCGACAATCCAAGGACTACCAAATTTTCAAAACTGTTTATAATTCTTGCTTTCTCAAAAAAGGTACTACAGCCTCACTCACCTTTTCTGCCCAATCTTCTTGAGCATAATGCCCCACTTCTTCGAGTTCTACATACTCGCCATTGTCCAGACCTTGGGCAAACGCCTTAGCACTGTCTGCTGATAGCCAGGGGTCTGAAATTCCCCAAGCAACCAGAGTAGGACGTGACCAGTTGGCAAAGCCTTGGGCTATTTGCTCAGTAATGGAGGCCATCTTCATCGCGCGGATGGTCCACATTAGAGAACGCCCCACATCCGAGCTTTTTAGAAACGGACGTCGGTAAACATCTAAATCCTCATCTGATACTTGGTAAGGACCACCGCCTTCTAGGGTGCGATCCACCAACAGCGGATCTTGAGTCATCACGTCCCCTACCATGGGCCAACCCATCATTTTGATCTTGAAGGGAATATCTGCTGCAGGGGGCAAAGGGCTATTTAGAATGATCAGCTTTTCGATTTTGTCAGGATTTTGGGCAGCGTAAAGGAGCCCGGTGACACCGAGAAAGCCCTGCACTACGAGTGAAAAACGTTTGAGATCTAGGGCCTCAATGTAGTTAGCAAATGCTCGGAGATAGGTTTCCGGTTTGTAGTCAAATTGTCGAATATCAGGTTTGGAAGACGAGCCATGGCCAATCCAGTCGGGGGCAATGCTGCGAAACCCATAATCGCCTATGGCTGGCATCACGTCTCGCCAGCTATAGCTTTGGGACACTAACCCATGGAGCATCACGACAGGCGGTTTATCGTTAGGATTGTCAGGGACCCATTCGCGGTAAACCCACTGGAGGTCCCCAACTTGTGTGTCCTTCATTTCGCTCTTGGCCATGGTATTTTTCTCCCGCCTGTGGGAAAAAGCTTACCGCATTATTGTCGTCGGCTAAGGGATGGGCGTCTAGATAGCTTTGAAAGTAGGGGCGACAGAGTGACGAAACTCGCCATAGGTTGATGGACCAGCGTTCAGGATCGGGTTCGATTACCCGATGGGGATTTTGACTATTGAACATAATGATCGCCCCAGGGGGCAACTGGTGAATATGTTCTGATGCCCGCTTGGGGCGGCGTTTGTCATAGCTGTTATAGATAGCGGTATACCCCCACTGGGTAGGCTCCGTTGAAAGGTTGATGCTGACTGCTGGACAGGCCGCATAGGGATCATCGCGATGTTCACGAATCCCGACACTGCCGTAGGCCACCAGCCCCAGATCGGGAGTAAGGGGCTGCTGATCTGGTAAGGCAATACGGCTAGCACGCTGATAAATGGTTTGGCAAAAGTGCCAAAACTGAGCATGTTGTGCCGCAGGCCGATAGTGTCTGCCACCACTACCTAAAATGGGCTGGTGTTGCAGCCAATAGCGGCGACGTCCTACACCATAGCTAGAGGTATCTAATTCTAGAAATGAGCGATGTTTATTGAGATATTTGCGGAGCTTATGCTGCTTAGTCGCGGGTAGAGTGCTGATCAGTTTGAGCATGCAGCTGACGGGTCAATTGGAACACAAGAAGAGGAGCTAAGCTCCTCGATTACTGTACAAAGCTGATATGGGAATAGATTTAAATGTCGGCAAACGTAATGATTGGATGCGTCTGTTAATAATTCACTATTGTTGATTTAAGGGATGCGCCTGATGTTGATACGACGTTATAAAGCGTATCTCGCTGCTGGCTAGGGCGTTTGAGTGTTGCGATCGCATCCACTAAATCCTCCACCGACTGACAGGTCCCCCCCTGAGCCCCGGCCATGGAGGTAATATGCTCCTCCATCAGGGTGCCCCCAATATCGTTACAGCCCCAACGTAGAGCGTCAGTGGCCGCCTCTAGCCCTAGCTTGACCCAGCTGGGCTGATGGTTTTTGATCCAGCGCCCCAGATAAATGCGAGCAACGGCGGTCAGTAGCAGTGCATCGGCGAGTACCGGCTGATCCCGTCCTACCCGTTTACGCATTGGGGCCGGCGCATCTTGCCCCACAAAGGGCAGCAAAATAAATTCGGTAATGCCGGTTTTACCCTGGGATAACGAGTGTTGCTGCAGCCGTCGCAGCTGTTCTAAATGGCCGATCTGCTGCTCGATGGTTTCGATGTGGCCCGACAGCATGGTGCTGGTGGTGGGCATTCCCACCTGGTGAGCCTGAGCCACAATCTCAAGCCAGGTAGCTGCATTAATTTTTTCAGGACAGATCACCCGGCGCACTTGGTCATCAAGAACCTCCGCCGCCGTACCGGGGAGTGAGCCCACCCCTGCCTGGGCCAGTTCTCGAATAACGGTGGCAAAGTCCAAGCTGTCCTCCCGAGCAATAAACTGCACTTCCTGCGGTGAAAACGCATGGATATGCAGCCTGGGAAAGGTGTCCTTGATGGTGGCAACCAATTTTTGATAGTAGGCCAGGGAGCGGCCATTTACTTTAGCCGTGGGGTTCAGGCCCCCCTGCATACAAATTTCGGTAGCCCCCTGAGCTACGGCAGCGGTGGCCTTTTCCAAAATGTTTTCCCAGCTGAGCCAGTAGGCTCCTGGTTGCCCCTGATCGCGACGAAAGGCACAAAAACTACAGTGTTGTTCGCAGATATTGGTGTAGTTAATGTTGCGATTGACTATATAAGTAACCGTGTCCCCCACCTGCTGTTGTCGTAGCCGGTCAGCTGTTGCCCGAATTGCCTCGATCGCATTGGATGATGCTTGCCTGAGCAGCGTTACCCCATCGGCTGGAGAAATATCCTGACCGTCCAGCGCTCGGTCTAAAATGTCGGCTATAGCCATAGTCATTGTGATCGGGGATTACACTCGCGGCAATGGGTAACAAGGCAATGGAAATAATTTCTAAAAAATTCGTCAATGTTTAGGTCGTACTGTCTATGTTCTAACACCTAGGACCTACTTGCCACACTCTAACGTTTACATATCCGATTTAACCTTGACTTTATCCTGAGATCTTAATGATGCAACTACTAGCCGGTGACATTGGCGGAACAAAAACAATTTTGCGTTTAGTGCGCTCCAGTGAAAGTGTTCAAGAAACCCTCTACGAGCAGCGTTACGTCAGTGGTGACTATGGGGATTTGATCCCCATGGTCAAAGACTTTTTGGCAGCGGCTCCGGTTGATGCCCAGCCCCAAGCAGCATGCTTTGCCATTGCAGGCCCCGTGGTGCATAACCGCTCCCAGCTGACAAATTTAGCCTGGTGTCTGGGGGGAGAACGCATTGCTGAGGAATTGGATCTTAAGGTTGTCGAGCTGATCAATGACTTTGCGGCGGTGGGCTACGGGGTGCTCGGACTAACTCCAGACGATCTGTGCACATTGCAGTCTGGAGTGCCCAACCCTGAAGCACCTATTGCTATTATTGGTGCGGGAACCGGGCTAGGGCAAGGCTTTTTGATGAACTGCGGTGGGCAGTACCAGGTATTTCCCTCGGAAGGGGGACATGTGGACTTTGCTCCTCGCTCTGAGCTAGAGTTTCAGCTGCTTCACTATCTGCTAGAGAAACACTCGATCTCCCGTGTTTCTGTAGAGCGGGTGGTCTCGGGGCAAGGCATTGTCTCCATCTATCAGTTTTTACGCGATCGCAACTTCGCCACTGAATCCAAGGAGCTGGGGCAAACTGTGCGCAACTGGGAGCAAAGTGCTGGCAAGCGCAGCGAGCTGCCCGACCCAGCCGCCGCCATTTCGAAAGCTGCCACCACTGATCGCTTGGCAGGTCGCACCATGGAAATTTTTATCGATGCCTATGGTGCCGCCGCCGGAAATATGGCCTTAAAATTTTTACCCTATGGCGGTCTCTATGTGGCCGGTGGTGTGACGGCAAAAAACATGTCTCTGATTCGCGATGGTAGTTTTCTCTCAGCCTTTGGCCATAAAGGACGCATGAGTCCTCTGCTGCATGATGTACCGGTACATCTAGTAGCCAATCAGAGTGTGGGGTTAATAGGAGCAGCGCTGCGGGCGGCCCAGATTGCGTAAAGCTTTCCAATTTCTCCTCAAAACTTCTCGCTACAATAAGGGGCTAGTGTATAACAACTAAAACGCCATGGCAGGGCATAGTAAATGGGCAAATATTAAGCGTCAAAAGGCGCGGGTTGATGCGGTAAAAGGTAAGGTTTTCGCCAAGCTGTCGCGGGAGATTATCGTGGCGGCAAAACACGGCGGCGGAGACCCAGATGGAAACTTTCAGCTGCGCACGGCCATTGATAAAGCTAAGTCAGCTGGGGTGCCCAATGACAATATTGACCGTGCGATCTCCAAAGGCACCGGCAACCTAGGCTCCGATGGCAACCTGGAATCCATCCGCTACGAAGGGTACGGTCCCGGCGGTGTGGCTGTCCTGGTGGAGGCCCTCACCGATAACCGTAATCGCACAGCGGCAAACCTGCGGGCCGCCTTTAGTAAAAACGGTGGCAACTTGGGGGAAACTGGCTGCGTGGGTTGGATGTTTGACCAAAAGGGTGTTGTCGTTGTTGCGGGTAATCTCGACGAAGATGACCTCCTGGAAGCGGCTATTGAAGGTGGGGCCGAATCCTATGAACTGACCGAAGTGGATGAAGATACCCCCGGTGCAGAAGTGTTTTGTCTCCCCAGCGACCTAGAAACCCTCAGTGACCATCTCAAGCTTGAGAGCTATCGACTCAAAGAAATTGAGGTGCGCTGGATTCCCAGCACCATCGTAGATGTTACTGATACCGACCAGGCAAAGTCTCTGCTGAAAATGATGGAAGCCCTAGAAGACCTCGACGATGTACAGTCAGTGACCGCTAACTTTGATATGGGTGAGGAGATGCTCACGAGCATTTTCTAACCCACGTTCAAGTTCAAGTCAAACAGGGGGTGGTAAGTCCTTTAAACTTTTAACCAGCCGAATATATCGCTTACCTTGAGTTGAATGGTTTGCGCGAATGTGGGAACCGGTAATGTGGCATCGGTATTCTCAAATGACTGAACCAATTTATCTGAGTCGTAGACGAATACGCAGAGCTCATCTGGATCTATCAGCCACCCCATTTCAGTACCATTGTCGAGACAGTGGAGAATATTACGCACTACTCTAGTATGACTTTGATTGGGAGATAAAATCTCAATAGTCCAGTCTGGATGGAGGTTGAATGCATTAGCAATATCACCATCAGGGTCTTGGGGAATGCGCTGATTAAGAAAAACAGCAATGTCAGGCACAATTGAACGTCCGCCAAACGTGCAGCGCAATTCTGGGAATGCCTGGGAGATTTGCTTCTCCTTTCGTTCATCTTTAAAAGCAACTGTCAAGGCAAAGCTCAATTCCCGCTGTAGAATGCTGTGTTTTCCCTGCGGCATCGGTTTTTGTAAAATTGAGCCATTGATATATTCACTGGCAGGTTTTGTTTCTGGTAATTCTAGGAATTCCTTTAGTGTGACTGATTGAGTTGGTGCCTGAACCATGGGACCGCCGTTTCTGGGGTTACTGTGTCTTAATTTTAGCTGCTCAGTTTAAAAGAAAAATGTCTGACCCCATAAAGCCCCCAGGGTCAGACAGCTCACCTGTAAAAATACGTGTGTGCAAGATTGAATTCAATCACCCAAATGCCCCCTCGGATGATTTGTAGCCTTGCCACGTATCCTTCAGAATTAGCTTTATTGTCTCTATTTTTTTAGGAGAGGGCTTCCTCGTAAACACGTAAATTAGCGAGGTAATAGCTCTTAACCTTGCACCGGTTTACGTGTATTTACACTAGCGGTCTTGCTACTCCCCATAGATCGGCAGAAGCGCGGTCGCTATTCGTCTTCAGTAACAACATTTTCACTATAGAGCGTCATTAATTTGTCTAACACATGCTCAACGGAGAGATTATCAGTAACAACTTCGATAGCATCATCCGCCTGACGCAGGGGAGAAATCGCACGTGTACTGTCTTTGTGATCGCGCTCGCTAATGGCCTGGGCCAAGTCGGTAAGTTCGGGAACGGACTGGTTTTGGTTGGCTAAATCGCGCTGGCGACGACGGGCGCGTTCTTCCACCGATGCAGTTAAAAAGATTTTGAGCTCAGCATCGGGAAATACATGAGTGCCAATGTCTCGGCCATCGGCAACGACTCCCCCTGCTAGGCCATAGTGCATTTGCTGTTTGACTAGGGCCTGACGCACAGCACTCTGAGCGGCAATGGTTGACACCTGGGCCGTCACTTCAGGGGTACGAATCACCTGAGTAACGGCAGTTCCATTAACCCAAACATCCGGGGGTTGAGGGCCTGACGCTGATGTCGTGGCCACGAGTTTAATGGTGCATTTGGGCAGTAGGTCAGCAACGGCTACTGCGTCCTCAGGATTGCAGCTCTGGGAGAGAACATACCAGGTAAAAGCCCGATACATGGCTCCGGTGTCTAGATAAAGTAGCCCTAACTGATGGGCTAGCTGTCGAGCGACGGTTGACTTACCAGCACCGGCGGGACCATCAATGGCAATGATGGGTTTTCGGGCTCGTAATACAACGTTATCGATTAACCGGGTAGTTCCTACAAATGCTGCTACTGCCAACATACCAACTGTCTCAATTTTTTCTAAGGGTTCCAAGGTGTACGGATTGACCAGTTCGACATACTGAGGAACAACATCAGGTGCCGTTTCTAAGTATTCAAAGACGATGCGAGCGAGGGAATGTTGCGATCGCACACCTGTTTCTTTGAACGTATACTTGGCGCTCCTTAACCCCCGATAGAGTATAACTGCTTGTTGACGTTCCTGAGCGCTTAGATACTTATTTCTAGAACTTAGGGCCAGCCCATCGGCCTCCCGCACAATCGGACAGCCGATCACCGCCCCAGGCAGGTTCAAATCATGAACCAACCGACGGATAATGGCCAACTGCTGAGCATCTTTTTGGCCAAAATAGGAGCGCTGGGGCTGAACCAAACTCAGCAGCTTAGTCACCACCGTGGCCACACCCTGAAAATGTCCAGGGCGAAAGGGCGCACATAGCTGCTGGGTCAACGTTGAGGGCGGTACCACACCAAATAGCTGGGTCGTATCCTGAAAGTTAGGTCCATACAAAGCGACAGGAGTAGGCGCAAAAATACAGTCCACACCAGCGGCCTTACAAAGGCTAGCATCTGAGTCTAGAGTACGGGGATAGGCGTCTAAATCTTCGCTAGGGCCAAACTGGAGCGGATTAACAAAAATACTGACAACGACTAGATCATTGTCCCGGCGAGCTCGATGGATCAGACTCAGATGCCCCTCATGCAGTGCGCCCATGGTAGGCACTAAGCCCATAGAGCCTGACTGCTGTTCTAGCCAACATCGCAGTCCTTCTACCGTTTTCAGTAAACGCAAAACTCCCCAGCAACCTTATCAAACACAAGGTTTAACGATAGCAGACACTCCGTCTTCTCCCTAAATCCCAAAAACCATCGTATGTAGGGTCGTTCCATGGAACGACCCTACATACGATGGCCATCAAGGTTTCTACTGCAGCACTTCGATTTGTACCGGTCCTACACCCGCTGACTGCAGTCCGATTTCACTAGCCGCACCAGCTGATAGGTCAATGATTCGACCATGGCTATAGGGACCGCGATCGTTGATGCGTACAACCACCTGACGACCGTTATTGAGATTGGTCACCCGCACCTGAGTACCAAAGGGCAATGTGCGGTGAGCAGCCGTCATAGCGTACTGGTTAAAGGATTCGCCACTGGCACTTCTGCGACCGTGGAAGCCAGGCCCGTACCAAGAGGCCATGCCACTTTGGCTAGAGCGTACGGCCGCGACCTGCTGTACTGGTGCCACCGGAGCCGGTCTACCGATAACCTCAGTGACGGGCTCAGCCGGACTATCCCCCAGCAGGCGCCGCAGCCGATTAGTAACTTGCAAAGCATTCTCTGCCTCATTTGCGGTGGCATCGGGCAGCTGCACCGTATCCCCCAAGGTTACCAGAGGACTATCTCCAGCCATCACCACATAACTACCGTCATCCCAATGGGCAGTAAAAGCGGCGTCCTGAGCACTCATACTCTCAAGCTGAGCAGCCATTTTTGACGCACTGGCAATGGCACCGTCAGCTTGAGTCATCGGGGATGGCAGCCAACCAGACACAACCTCTGCTGAGTCGGATGTATCAATGTAGGTTAGAACCGGAATATTTTTAACGTAAACCGTTGCGGCTTGACGCTTTTCGTGAGCGTGGGCATTGACTCGAACGGTGGTCGACGACGACTGAAGAAATGTCTGAAGCGTTTCGGTCGAAGAAGACTCTGAAGACTGATTAGACTGGCTAGTCAATGAAACCTCGAAGGTTTCAGTATCGTGGCTGGAATCAAACGTCTGTGCGGTCTGGGCATTGGCCCGAGCAGAGAGGGGAAGCAGAGTAGAAAGCAATGCAGTGACTGCTACACGGCCAACAAAATGTCTATTCATAAACCAGGGTGCACAAAGCATAAGCGTCTACATCGCAGAGCGAGAAGTGGCAAACTCAATGAATTGAATAAAACAGCTTCAGGATGACGATGCATCGCGGACAAAAATAAGCAACGCGAATCAATCTATCACGAAGATTTTGTTATGAAAATCCGCATTGTTGACCGTGAAAACGGACAATGGCCAAACAAGAGAACTTCACTAACTCTTCACAGATTCGAGTTACGTCTTGTAAAGACAGGCCCATAGACGATTTTTCAGCTGTCCTAGTGGATTAATTAGTTTTCGAAAAATTATGTATCGGTTTGTAATAATTACAGATTATTAATCGATGCCACGGTGTTATTTTCCATTTTTTAACTCTGTAGGGTTCAATCTTTTCGAGTTTATCCAGCAGAAATGTTCTTTTTGACGAACAAATGTAGGCGAGTCCGATTAAGGGCTGGGATAAAACATAGAGGAAAGGTTTGGGCAATGGACACCGTCTAACGCAGGAGGCCGCCCACCGTGTCGTAAAGTAATCAAGTTATTTGGCTCAGAAGGCTATGGATTATCGGCAAGCAGGGGTGGATGTTGAAGCAGGTCGTGCGTTTGTAGAGACCATTCGCAGTCTGGTGGAAGGGACCCATCGGCCTGGCGTGCTGGGTGGGCTAGGCGGTTTTGGCGGTTATTTTGAACTGCCTGCAGGCTATCAGCAGCCGGTGCTGGTGTCAGGGACTGATGGGGTAGGCACCAAGCTAAAACTGGCCCATATGCTTGATCGCCACCACACAGTAGGAATTGATTTGGTGGCGATGTGCGTTAACGATGTGCTGACTTCAGGGGCTGAGCCACTTTATTTTTTGGATTATTTGGCGACTGGAGAGCTGGCTCCCGCACAGCTGACCCAGGTGGTGGCTGGAGTAGCCGAGGGCTGTCGTCAGTCGGGCTGCGCTCTACTGGGGGGTGAGACGGCTGAAATGCCTGGATTTTATGGTCCAGGCGAATATGATATGGCAGGATTTTGCGTGGGCATTGTGGAGAAGAGCTCTATTTTAGATGGTGCTCAGGTGCAAGTGGGGGATGTATTGATTGGTCTGCCCAGCAGCGGTGTGCACAGTAATGGTTACAGTCTGGTGCGCAAGATTATGGCAGAAGCGCCCCGACGAGAGGAGCTAGCGGATTCTGATTCAGCCATTAATCAAACCATCGGCTATAGCTGGGATGAGTGCCCAACGCTACTGGCTGGTCAATCGTTAGGGGATGTGCTGCTCACCCCCACCCAGCTCTATGTCAAACCCGTATTAGCTGCGATTAAGAACGGTTTAGAGATCCATGCCATGGCCCATATTACCGGCGGTGGCTTTCCTGAAAATTTGCCCCGCTGTCTGGGGGAAAATCAATCTATATATATAGAGAACGATAGCTGGCCAGTGTTGCCTATTTTTAAGTGGCTGCAGGCGGCGGGTGATGTGGCCTGGGCAGAAATGTTTAAGACGTTCAATATGGGAATTGGTTTGGTGGTGGTGGTGCCGGCCGCGCAGACCGAGGCGGCGCTAACCCATTTCCAATCGGCCTACCGCATTGGCACAATTATTGACGGAAATGGAGTGGTCACTGGATTGCCAGAAGGTTAGGATACTTTGGGAAAAGAAAATACTATACCCACTCGGAGGAATTGATTTTGAGCGTTCGGACGGGTAGCTGGCAGCCAGCTGCGATCGCACTTTTGGCTATTATTACCGGCCTTATTTTGACCAGTACCCTAGTTGTTATCAACCCTGGTCAGGCTGGTGTGTTGAGCATTTTAGGAAAAGCTCAAGATAATCCCCTATTAGAGGGGATTCACATTAAACCACCCCTGGTTTCCTTTGTAGACATTTACGATGTTACGGTTCAAAAATTTGAGGTGCCAGCTGAAAGTTCCACCAAGGACCTGCAGGATCTCAGAGCTAGATTTGCCATCAACTTTCGGCTAGATCCAGCCAATATTGTCGAAATTCGCCGAAAACAAGGAACCCTGGCCAACGTAGTGGCTAAGATTATTGCCCCTCAAACCCAGGAATCCTTCAAAATCGCTGCTGCTCGCCGCACGGTTGAGGAGGCCATTACCCAACGGACCAAGCTGAAGGAAGATTTTGATGATGCCCTCAGCAGTCGTTTAGAGAAGTATGGCATCATTATCCTCGACACCAGTGTGGTAGATCTGTCATTCTCGGAGGAATTTGCCCGAGCGGTGGAGCAAAAGCAAATCGCTGAGCAAAGCGCCCGTCGAGCGGTGTATGTGGCTCAACAAGCCGAACAGGAAGCCCAAGCGGAAATCAACCGGGCGAAAGGCCGAGCCGAAGCCCAACGTCTGTTAGCAGAAACCCTTAAAGCTCAGGGGGGACAGCTTGTTCTAGAAAAAGAAGCCATTGAAGCCTGGAAAGAAGGCGGTTCCCAGGTACCTCGCGTATTGGTGATGGGCGATAAGGGCAGCGGCGTACCGTTTATTTTCAATATGGACAAGGAATAGGCTAAACGGCATTATTTGCCAGTCCGGCTAATTTTCTAATCCCATCGTAGGGACGTTCTATAGAACGTCCCTACGATGGGATTTTAGTTATCGCACGTAGATATGAATAAATCCGTTGTTGTTACGTTCGATACTACCGGTCAACCCATCCAGCTCAAATGGATATTGCTCTACCTCTCCAGTACGAACTTGCTCTAAACCGGCTTCGATAGCTCGGGTAGATTGGCCGTTGAGCATACCTGTGAGCGCAACCCGCATGATCAGCCGGTCGTAGGATGGGGCAAATGCCGCTTCAGCTTGCTGGACGGTATTGCCAGCCGCATCGTAAACATAGGCAACTGAAGCACGATTGGGGTCGAGTTCGTAAACCGCAGTGGTAGACGATGGGGAGACTGACTGCCGGGTAGGTTCTCCAAGACGACTAGTCACAGCAGCGGCGGCGGTACCGGGGGCAAATCCGGGTACTGGGACAACACCGCCCCCCCCGGCAGCGGCCGTGTTAGGGTTGCCGCTATTGCTTAAAATCAGCGGTGGAGCAGCGATCGCTTCCGCAGCCGGTTCTGGCTCAGTAACAGCAGGGGGCTGATTCTCGGTTGCTGCTGGAGGAGTATTGGAGGTCTCTGGCAGGCTATCGTCCTGCTGGGGTAGAGCTATCTCCGGTAGTTTTACCTCTGGAATCGACACTTCTGGCAGCTTTGCTGTTTCTTTTAGATTAGTTAGCGCTTGCTGAGCGGCTGTATAGACACGATAGCCAACAAAACCCAGCCCCGCTAAGAAGCTCAATAATATGAGTGACAGCAGTGTTTTGATCAGACCCGGTCCCGACGATTTGGGACGACTAATAGGTTCCTCAACCGGGGGCTCAATGGTCTCCTCGGTCCTGGTTTGGGTATAGTCCAGACCATAACCAGAGGGCATTCTCGGGGCAACGACTTGAGTAGCCTGAGTTGTCTGCTGTGTCCGGCGTCTTTGGCGCCTGCCGTTGGGAGCAGTTTGATCGGCTTGATTATCTGTTTGATCTAATAGACTGAGCCAGGTGGCAATGGATTGGGGGCGCTCGGCTAGCTTGAGGGCCATGCCCTGGAGAATGGCTTGCTCAGTACCTGGGCTTAGGTGGGGGTTAAGCTGCCGGGGCGGGGTAAGCGGATGGTGCGATCGCACCACAGACGCCACCGGCACCTCCCCCGTAACCGCAGAATAGAGCGTGGCTGCCAGTCCGTAAACATCTGAGGCCGCCGAGCGCCGGGCCTTAGGCAGATACTGTTCTAAGGGAGCATAGCCCTCGGACACCAGGTTTGTATGGGTTTGAGTCTGACCGCTGACCAATTCGCGGGCTATGCCAAAATCAATCAAAATCGCATTGCCGTCATCGATCATGATGTTTTGGGGTTTGACATCTCGATGGAGTAAACCCTGACTATGAACCGTTTTCAGAGCCTGGGCGATTTGCCGAATGTAGTGTAATGCCCACTCTTCTGACAAAGGCTGCCGTGGAAAAATCAGCGCCGATAGGGGTTGACCTGGAATAAAATCCATCACCAAGTAGGGCCGCTCCGCCTCCACAAAAAAATCGGTAACCTCGACAATATTGGGATGCTGACACTGGGCGAGGCGACGTGCCTCGGCTTCAAATCGCTGCAGCTGTTGGGCCTGCTCTGGAGTCGGTCCTGAATAGTGCAACGTTTTGATCACCACCCGCTGATTCAGAGGATGGCGGGTAGCCCGGTAGGTAACGCCAAAACCGCCACGCCCCAACTCGTCTTGAATCGTATATTTACCGTTTTGGAGACTGGTACCCACCAGATTTAGTCTGCCCACCCTGTCGCTCCACGTGATTCCACAGGATCACCCCTAACATAAAATTTCTTTTATTGCATGATATTGGCGACAGCCTGAAAACTGGGCTATAGCTTTTTATAACGAGGGTCCTGAAAAAGATACTACCGGGTATCTCGGCCAATTTTCATTCCTTTAGGCCAGGTTGCATACACCCTCTGGAAATGCTTAGCAGGTTAAGCATCAACATGACATATCCCTAAATATAGCTTTAGTATTGGTGTCAATCTATGCTTTAATGTCCGCTAGGACGGATATTTTCAGAGTCTTTCGGAGTTCTCTATCCATGAAGTCTGAGCAAAAACAGCGCCTTCTCACTGCGAGGGAAAATATTAAGGCAGCTCAGTTACTTGCCCACAGCCATTTTTACAACATTTCTATTTCCCGTGCTTACTACGCCATGCTGTATGTGGCCGAAGCCTTGTTGTTAGATAAATCAGCAGCCATACCCACACAACATGAAGCTGTCTGTAGCTTATTCGCAGAGAAATTTTCAGACCAGAGTCCTTTGTTTCAACCCTACGGCAGTTACCTGAATGAGGGCTTAGAAGCTAGATTCAGGGCAGATTATTCCCACGGGGAAAAAGCCACCTTGATCGATGCTAAGCAACACATTAATCGGGCCAAGGTGTTTCTGGATTTAGCCAAGCACTACCTTTGTACAGAGATAGTCTCTGTGGAACGCACTAAAGTTAGTGTTCAATAAGGAATAAGGACTTTATAGGTTCCAAAAATGAATGCTGGAGAGACGTTCCATGGAACGTCTGTACGTCCAGTAGTGGAGCCTAATTAATTTTGTTTCTTAAGTAGCTAACGGAGTAAGCCCGGATATGGAGCCCTACGGAGCCTGTTTACGACGCTCAGCCAGCTTGAGTAAGGTTTCGGCGTGGGTAGCTTTGGTAATCGGGTAAAAATAAGCCAGTACTATGCCACACAGCAACAGTATCAGGGGTACGGGCCCCATAAAAAACCGAATTGCCCATAGGGCAGACTCCGGTTGGTTAGCCGCTTCTTTAACAAAACCAGAGGTTTGCAGAGCTAAGCTCACTAGAAAAATGCCAACAGCCAGCCCCATTTTTTGCAACAGCGTCATAAAGGCATAAAAAGCCCCTTCCCGCCGCTGTCCGGTATTGAGTTCGTCTAATTCAATTACATCAGGCAAAATTGACCAGGGCACCACGTAAGCGGTGGCGACACCAAAGCTGGCAACTATACACAGACCATATAGGGCGCTAAACTGCCCCGGCTGGAGAAAGAATAAGGCGAGCTGTACGACAATCCAAATGCCGCTGCCGAGAAAATATAGGCCTTTTTTACCAATTCGTTTGGCTAAAAGATTACAGACAACCATCATGATGATGGCCGTGCCTTGTACCAACAGTGCGGCTAAAAAGTAATCGTCAGCCCCCATCCAAAAGGTGACGTAAAAAGGAATAATTGTGGCGGTAATTTGCAAAGCCAACCAAGAAAACAGGTAGATGCCTACGACAAATAGGAAGGGGCGATTGCTAAAAACAATCTTGATCTGTTGCAAAAACGAACCGTCATCTGCTGAATCGGTATAATTGAGCGATCGCCCACGGTAGGCAGCCTGTCGCTGGTAATGGGGAAAGGTGCCAAAGACACACCAGAAAAGAGTAATGATTGACATAACTCCGCCCAGCGCACCCAGAATTTGGTACTGTTGCTGAGGCTCAGCCACCAACTGACTGACCACTAGCCCCAAGGCCAGAACAAGCACGGCCCCCGCTAAGGAAAACGACAGACGGAATGATGTCAGTTCAGTACGTTCGTCATAGTCCTCGGTCATCTCTGCCGTTAGGATGGAGTAGGGCAGGTTAGTTGTGGTAAAAAACACTTGAAATATGACAGATACGGCGACGTAATACCAAAACAGGGCAATCTGGCTGGTAAACCCAGGGACAATCCAGTTTAGGTAAAAAGTGAGGCCAAACGGTATGGCCGTTAGGGCGATCCATGGGTATCGTCGACCCCAGCGAGTACGGGTGCGATCGCTAAGTATACCGACAGCCGGATCGTTGACCGCATCCCAAATCTTGCCAATCAGCAACACGGTCCCTGCGGTCAAAGGCTCTAAGCCAGCCACATTGGTTAAAAAAATCAAAAACGAAAACGCCAACAAATTAGACGTTAGACCGGCCCCCATATCCCCCGCTCCGTAGGCCAGCTTTGTTGGCCACGTTAGTTTGGGTGGGGACTGCAGTTTGCCTGAAGTTTCCATAGATTGGGGAGATTAATTGTAATTGTAGAATGGGGCTCAACCGTGGCTGTATCGTCAGCGCCACACGAGTAGCGACGCCGACGTTATATTATTGCCCTATTTGTGTCGTTCCTCATTTACTGGTGCCCATGTCTGCCTCCTCTGATCTAGCAGCTGCCAATTCTTCCACCGATTTGTATGTTTCTTGGTCAGACTATTACCAAGCCATTGAAAAGTTAGCCGTCGCTATTCACAGTTCAGGATGGCAGTTTAATCAGATTGTCTGTCTAGCTAAGGGCGGTTTACGAATTG
Organism: Cyanobacteria bacterium P01_B01_bin.77; assembly: GCA_039028535.1. Lineage (GTDB taxonomy): Bacteria > Cyanobacteriota > Cyanobacteriia > Phormidesmidales > Phormidesmidaceae > Leptothoe. The sequence continues at coordinate 84,227 of JBCCHX010000004.1, read as the reverse complement.
GGGATATCCTCTGTCGCATTTATGACCAACCCCTAGCGATTCTGTCAACGGCCTCCTATGGCGGTGAGGGTAATCGTACCCGAGGGGCGATTACCTTCTCTAGAGATCTCAGTATGACTACGACAAATCTCGGTACCCATCTGCTTTTGGTGGATGATTTGGTAGATTCAGGCCAGAGCCTACAGCGCAGCATACGCTGGTTGGAACACCGCTATGGTTTTTATATTGACGAAATGAGAACCGCTGTTCTTTGGTATAAAGCTTGTTCTGTCATTAAGCCCGATTATTATGTTGACTATTTAGACAGTAATCCATGGATTCATCAACCCTTTGAAAAGTACGAGGATATGACCATCGATACACTGGCACAACCTGAATAGACCTAGACACAAACCATAAGTCCAGCCAGTAGAAGTCTTTTATAGCATGGATTAGAAAACCATCTCCAGGGGGATTGTTTTCATCGGTGCCAGTGTCATCCCGCAAGTATCTAAGACACGGTGCAATAAGTACTTAAAAAATCAAGAAAAACCTGTACTCGAGGAGATAGATTACGGCGGTGGGTAAACACAGCCTGAGTCGATAAACCAAGGGGTAACTGGTCTGGAAACAAAGAAATAAGTTGCTGAGTTTCCAACTCTTTTTCAACTTGAAAACTCAGCAAACGAGCAATTCCCATGCCTGACAGTGCCGCATTTTTGAGGGCTTCACCACTATCAGAATTCAAATAACCACTGACGGGAATGGAGTGCCAAGTGCCATCAATCAAAAACTCCCAAGGCAGAGGGTGTCCGTCAAAGATATATCGCATGCAGTTGTAATGCACCAAGTCAGCTGGAATCTTGGGGGTACCCTGAGCATCCAGATAGTCAGGTGATGCACACAAAACAAACTGAGCCTGCCCCAAGTGCTTGCGGATCAAACTGGAGTCTTCTAAGTCACCCAGCCGAATTGCGACATCAATGCCCTCAGCGGCTAAATCGACTAGACGATCGCTGATGCGTAAGTCTACCTGAATCTCTGGATACTGGGCTAGAAATGTGGGCAATGCCTGGACTAAAAGACTTTGACCAAAATCAAGCGAGGCACTGACCGTGAGTTTGCCTCGGGGCTTCTTGCCACCGGAAATAATGCTGTCATTGGCGTCATCTAGTTCCTGAAGCAATCGGGCTACTCGTTCATAGTAGGTGATTCCCTCAGTGGTCAGACTTAGGGAACGGGTTGTGCGTTGCAACAGACGTACTCCCAGTCGATCTTCCAGCTTGGCCACGCGCTTACTAATCGCTGATGGGGTGGTGCCAAGGGAGCGGGCAGCAGCGCTAAAGCTAGCTGCTTCGACACTTTCGACAAAGGCAATCAGTTCGGGTAATTGATTTAAAGCCTTCAGCATTGCTCCAGCATTTATTCTCTATGGGCACAAGTGTTATGCCAGTATACGGTCTTCTCTTCTAAAGAAGCACAGATTAGGCTGAGAATAGCCAGTTGGGGAGATACGATATCGATGGATACTGACCGGGTTGTAATTGTTACTGCTGCCAGTCGAGGTATCGGTATTTTAGATGTGGCTCGATGTTTGTCACTGGCACCACCCTAAAAATGGATGAGGCTCGCTCCATGGCGATTTGAATCACTATGGAGCAGCTATGTTTACAGCTCTGATAGACCGACCTCAAACGATAGATGGATCTGCCCTGCTGAATTACTTACAGTAGTTTGATTGACACACTTGATACCCATGAATGTTCGCCATTTAAAGCCTGCTCTGCGCACTGAGGTGCGCGAGTTTTTTAAGTTAGCCATTCCCCTGATTAGTGCTCAGGTGGCCCAGTCGGCAACTGGATTTGCCGATACTATCATGATGGGTCGTATGGGAGCTGATGTGCTGGCAGCAGGGGGGCTAGCCGCAATCATTTATATGGTGATCATGACAGCGACCAGCGGTGTGATCATGGGGGTTAGCCCGCTCGTGGCAGCCGCCTTTGGCGCTGGTCAAAAAAATCGGATTGAACAGGTGGCCCGCCAGGGACTGTGGCTAGCGGTGCTGATAGCCATTCCTGCCATGGTGATGACCGGACATTTAGATGGATGGATGCTGCGTTCAGGGCAAGATTCCCGCGTTGTTGCCCTAACCGATACCTACCTCAATATTATCCTCTGGAGTTTTTTACCCATGACTGGGTTTACAGCCCTGCGCTCTACGGTATCAGCCCTGTCCCAAGCGAAGCCAATCATGGTGATTATTATGGTGGGCACCGTGTTTAATATTGTTGGCAACTATCTCCTAGGGTTTGGCAAATGGGGACTACCGCCTCTTGGATTAGCGGGACTGGCCCTGGCAACAATGTTGACTTGGTGGGGCATGTTTATTGCCCTGGCACTATATATGTTGCTACACCCCACATTACAAGATTATCGAATTTTTCAAACGCTACATCGTCCCAAGCTGCGCATGTTAAAGCAGCTAGCCTGGGTAGGGGTGCCCATTGGTATTTTCTCTGCATTAGAGTCGGGCTTTTTTCTGACAATTATGCTGTGGATGGGTCGCTTGGGGACGGCAGCGCTGGCAGCGCATCAGGTCATATTACAAACTATTGTGGTGGTGTTTATGATACCCCTGGGCATCTCCTTTGCAACCACGGTACGGGTAGGTCAGTGGTTTGGCCGACAGGATTGGGTAGGCATGCAACAGGCGACCTGGGTGAGTATGGTGCTGACCACTGTTTCTATGATGGGGGTATCTCTGGCATTTCTGTTGTTTCCTAAACAGATTGTTGGTATTTATCTAGATGTGAACAGTCCTGAAAATGTCGAGATTGTGGCGTTGGCCATCCCGTTGCTGACTATTGCGGCAATCACCATGGTCCTAGATGGTCTACAGAAGGCCGTGTATGGTGCACTGCAGGGACTCCAGGATACTCAGGTGCCAATGGTGTTGAATGTTCTGGGTTTTTGGGGAGTGGGACTTTCGGTGAGCTATGCTCTAGGGTTCCAGTTGAACATGGGGAGTCGCGGGCTGTGGATTGGCCAGTCGGTTGCGATCGCAACCGTAGCCATCCTCTTTAGCGGACGACTGTACCAACTGCTCAGATGCCGCAAACAGCACGTTGTCTCTTAGGCTGCCAGCTTAGTGTGATTTCATTTTTCAAATATGGGCAAACCCTTGCTAGCACAGAATTACACTGATCGACTCACCCATTAAATCTGCAGCGGCTTCATTAGATCTGCTGATGCTACAGCTGAGAAATCAAATCAAGTCTGTATCAATCAACGAATCCATATACTTCTTAACATGAGGGAGGCTTTTCCCCAGGGCTTTCCTCAGCTTTTCCCCAGGAGGGTCGTAGTTTTCCACAGGGTGTGACGATAGCTCAACCAATATAAGGCCTCTGTGGAAAACCGCAACGTCAGCAAGAACAGGTTTGTTTGGTAACGACCTGTAAACAAAATACATACAAAACCCTAATTGCCTCGTAAATCGAAAGTTTTTATAACAGAGCCACTAACGCTTGAAGCCGTTGCGAATTAATGTCGTCTCCTGCACAATGAAGCCCACTACTCAGGGCTGCCCTAGTTAGGGCCGGACTACACGCATACCTTAAGAAACCCTATATAGTTATGATATCTCCAGCTAATACACCACCAACCGTCAGCCTTTTGGTAGAGATTCCCGAAGACCTCCATCTGTCAATTCAGAACTATTTAGATGTGCATGAAAAGTGGAGTCAGGAAAGGATGATGCAGGCGGCACTTTCTCTATTTCTGCTGCAAAATGGTGTGAATCAACCCCACATCAATAGCCTCTACCTGGACAGTTTGTTTGCTGCATAGATGAATCTGGTATTGCCGATCTTCTTTAATCTCGGACCCCATGGCTCGAGATTTTTCAGTTTATAATGGGCTTATTGCTATTGCTGATTTAAGGACTGAACCGATCTGTAAAAGGCTCTATTAGCCAATATTTAGCAGATAAAATCCTACCGAGGATCAGAGGATCAGCAGTGCTCATATATTAAAAATGTTTTAGATAGATATTTTAGGGAGAATACGGATGAGAACACGGATGAGACCTAAGGCCTGGCCTTTCCTACCCCTGTTTTGCATAGCAACAACATTGGCAATAACTCTCGAGCAGCCACTCCTCTTAGCTCAGCCAGTATCGCCCCCACAGATGAAAATTCCTATCCAACAAGAGGGAATCACTGTTCGTTTAGTCAATGAGACAGCGGCGTCTATCACCTATGAAGCCCTGGGAGATACCCAACCCCGTACCCTCACAACGGGGAATGAGACTACTCTACAAAATCTCAATACCCCTGCTTCGCTGACCTTCTTTTATCAAGATATTCCGAAGGATCGGCAGATAGGTGAGGGATTATTGCAGGCTGGGCTGGGCATTGACAATGAAACTGGGATTCTCGACATTGTGATTCGCCCCACGACAAATCTGGATACAGATGTGAGTAACATCATCATTGAACCTAATGGCAATGTGTTTGTGTTTTAATATTCTCTGATATCTCTGTATCTCAGGTTAGGTGACATATTGGGTGACATCCCTAGCCCACTTGCTGCTGCCACTTAATCTGAGGTGCCGTAGTCTCCACCAGCAGTTGCCCGCGAGAAATCACATGGCTGACGGTGGCGCGACGGCGGATAGCATCATGCTTATCGCAGCTATCTAACACGATCAAGTTGGCAGGTTTACCCACCTCTAGACCATAGTTGCCTTGCAGGTTTAGAGTGCGGGCACCGTGGGTGGTGGCCATGTCATAGCAGGCTTCGAGTTCTTCGAGACCGGTCATCTGGCACACATGCACCGTCATGGCAATAACATCTATCATGTTACCGGTGCCGAGGCCATACCAGGGGTCTTGGATACAGTCATTGCCAAGGCTAACGTTGAGCCCCGCCTGCCAAAGTTCTTTGACACGAGTGAGACCGCGCCGTTTGGGATAGGTATCGGTGCGGCCTTGCAGCGTAATGTTGATCAGCGGGTTGGCGATAAAGTTAATTTCAGACTGTTTTAGAAACCCCATGAGTTTGAAGGCATAGGCATTGTTATAGGACCCAAAAGCGGTGGTGTGACTGGCGGTGACTTTTTCTTTGAAGCCAGTGCGGAGAGCGCAGGCAGAGACAACTTCAAGAAATCGGGATTGGTCATCGTCGATTTCATCGCAATGGATATCGATTAGCCGGTCATATTTTTGGGCGAGCTCAAAGATGCGGTGGACCGAGCGGACGCCGTCTTCTCGAGTGAGTTCGTAGTGGGGGATGCCACCAACGGCATCGGCCCCTTGTTTGATGGCTTCTTCGATGAGGTCATCGTTTTGGGGATTGCCATAAATGCCATCTTGGGGAAAGGCAACAACTTGCACCGTAATCCAATCTTTGACAGCGTCACGGACTTCCAGCAGACCCTGTAGGGCGATTAGGTTGGCTTCACTGACGTCAATGTGGGTGCGCACAAAGAGGGTGCCCTGGCTGGCCATGAGTTTGAGGGCAGCCAGGGCACGTTTTTTGACGTCGTCTTGAGTGAGGGTGCGTTTGCGATCGCGCCAAATCTCGATGCCTTCAAACAGGGTACCGCTCTGGTTATATCGAGGCTGTCCTGCCGTCAGGGCAGAATCTAAGTGAATATGAGATTCGACAAAGGGGGGACTGACGAGTTTGCCTGTACAGTCGATTTCGGTGGGGGCAGTTAGCTCTAGGCAGGGTTCAATGGCGCTGATGGTATCGCTTTCGATGGCGATGTCGAGTTGAACATCATTGAGGATGCAGTTTCTAACGATAAGGGTAGGCGTCATGGGTCAGACAAGACTATGCTGATGGAGCAGTTCAGAAATAACCTTATGCGATAGCTCTTTTCCGTGCTTAAACTAACAGAGGCGCCCCAACCCACCCAAGGTTTTCACCCTGGGCTAACCGAAGGGTTTCCACTGGAAGGGATACAATCATCAGAGATGTGTGTTTAGGGCTTGCTTCCACAACACTGCTATGTGGATATAGCAGATGGGTTTAACAGGATACTACGACTTTGTAGAACCGAGCTAAGCTTTTTTGAATTGTTTGACAGTGCTTAGGTATTGATTGAGAAAGGGTAAGCCACCAATGGCAGGCAAGAAATAGCGTGAGGTACAGAGTACACCCAAGGCAGCTCCGGTAGCTGCACTAAAATAAGGGGCATAAAGAGCTACTAATGCTGCATCACGAGTACCAACACCGGCAAAGGTAAGGGGCAACAAACCGGCCAAAATCGCTAGGGGAGCCAGGGCAAAGCTAATGACGGGTGGAGCCCAGGAATTTAGGGCCAAAATAAATAGCCAGATTTGTAGCAGGTGTAAAAACCAGACAAAAATCGACATACTGGCAATGCGCGTCAGCTGGGCTGGATTCCCCCAAAAGTAATCGTGCATTTCATCCCAGGACTCTTGAAACGAAGCGAGCTTTTTGCCGATTTTACCAGGGGCAATGCGACGCATGGTAGTAAATCCAAATCGGGCAAAGTCTTTGGAACCCAGCATTAAAAGGCCAAAAATCAAACCGCCGAGGATACCAGCGGTCATGGTCCAAAAGAAAGCGTCTTTTTGCGGATACAGCAACAAGCCAAAGGCGCACCACAACAGCAATGACAGCATGTCACAGGCTTTTTCAAAAATCACGATGGAAAGGGAAAGGGTGCCGCTAAGATTACCCCGCTCTTTCATAAAATAAGACTTTGCGATATCGCCCATTTTGGAGGGCAGCACCATATTGAGAACACTGGCGGCCAAAATAAGTTTGTTGGCTTCCCAAAGGCTCAACTTTGCCTGTACAGGAATCAGCTGTTTGAGCCGCCAGCCCGTAAAAAACGTAATCGGGATAACCATCCCTAAGCTCACCACCATCCAAAAGGGATCGCACTTACGAAAGACGTTTATCAGCTCAGGAAAGTTGATCTTGTTGTATAAAATTACCAGGATAAGGGTACTAACAAAAATAGATATAAAGCGTTTCATATAAGAGTTCTAGGTGTAGGTGAAGCGACGTTCCATGGAACGTCTGTACAGGGCGAAGGTGAAGCGACGTTCCATGGAACGTCTGTACAGATGCGATGTTCTCAAGAGCGAGATTATAATTGTCGCTCTATTTGAAGAGCCTGGTCAGAAGAGATCGAATTAACGTCACCGGTTAAATCCTTCCAGGGTTGCAGCTGGCCTGATTGAAATGTACGACTCATAACCACATAAATCGATGTTTGGTCAGGACCAATGCCTGCAGTGAGAACGTTGTTCCAACCACTGGTGGCTACCAGTTTATCGCTGAGGACCCAATGGTCATCTTGCCATTGAAAAACACGCTGAAACCGGAAAGGGGCGTCATTTTTTCCCGTAATCAGCAGTTTTTGCAGCAGCTTACGGATCAGATTGGGAAAGAATCGGCCAGCAGTTAACATTACCACTCGCAGAATCATTAGATTCAGTGGGGTCATCTGTTTTTGCTTGGCCCACCCTAAGGGCCCTTCGATGGTGATTTGGTTATCTTGAATGTCGTACTGATAATCTCCGACCAGATGACCTACGGCATTTTTAACTTTGTTGCCTACCCGTACCTGTAGCGAAAACTGGGTATCTGAGAGCATCAGTTTGTTATGGCGAAAAAACTTAAAGGCTCCGCCTTTATTTAAGGCTAAATAGAGTTTAGTGTCGTCTCTCTGGTCGATCAGAATACGGGCGTTGGGGAACCAGACTCGGCCTGGGTGGGTGGGGCGGGTGGGCGGACGCACATCGACAAAGTCTTTCCAGGTGAGCAGGTAGTTCCAGGTATGGTGGCCCACAATATGGTCGTCGGCATAGCACGAGCCACAGCCGTTTTTAAGCCCTTTGAGAAACTGATCGTTGATGCTGAGGGCCTCGGGTAGCCAGCGGCCTACGAGCTCAAAGCCGTGGGGAAAATAGTTGTAGGTGTTGCGGCTGGTGTACTCACCGCCGTAGGAGCCGTCAGGGTGGACAAAGTGGCTGGCCAGACGGACACCGTTTGCGATCGCATCTCGCAACCGTTCATCGGTTCTTCCCCCCAGCTCATACACCCGCGCCAAACAGGAGATAGTCAGGGTGTGATATCCCGGATCGCAGCCCTCATATTCCTGGAACCAGCCTTCTGAATCTTGCCAGGACAGCACCTGCTCCAGCCGCTGCTGGATAGCCCCCTGCCACTTTTTCGTATTTAATACCCGCGAGGCAATTTCTAAACACAGTACAATCAGCGCCTGATGATTGGTCAAGCGACCGCTTTCCTGGTGATGGGCCAGCCAGTCCGCCCGAGTCTCAAAAAAACGTACTGCCTGCTGGTTTTCTAGCTTTAGCAGTCGATAACTTTCTAAACAGGCCAGCAATGAAAAGGCGGCGGCTCCCCCAGCTCGCTCAAACGGGAAATAATCATCACAGGAGCCATCGGGGTGGGCGCTCTTGGCGGCAAAGACAATTCCCGCTTCCACCCAAGCTTTGATAGTAGGCTGCTGATAGTAGGGATTATTCGGTAGCGGCATGTCATAGACCAGGGCCAGGGGCCACACAAACTCCTGAGACATGCCGCTGGGAAAGTCAATAATCTTGTACTGCCAATAGTTGCGATCAAAACAGCCATAGTTAGGACTGTGGGGGTTACGGTCTTGCAGCGTCAGAATTTTAGGAATTTGGTCGAGGGCAGCCTGGGCAAATAGGTCTTTCATATATTTTTATATATAAAGTAAGGAAAAGCAGGCTGCGACTAGGCTCAGCCCAACGGGAAGAAGAAATTATGGGTTTATCTCATCTCTTTCTCCCGATTATTTTTCATATAGTCTTCAATGTCCGAACGCCTAAGACGCAGCTGAATGTCCTCTAACAGCTTCCGATTAGCCGACATTAAGTCAGCAATCAGACCAAAAATCCAACACTGCACCCCGATCAAAATCAAAATAGCGGAAAAGATCAGACTGGGAACATGGCTGCGACCAGTGTCCTCAAAGGTCATCACAAACAGCCAGATCCAGCGGACGCTGAGCAAAAATCCTAGACCAAACGGAATGGCCCCCAGAATTGTAAAAAACGATAGGGGACGATAGGTAATAAAAATGCGCAGAATCGTAAATAGGGAGCGTTGCACATAGGAAGCAATGCTTTTGACCAGGCGTGACGGGCGCAGATAGCCATTGGTGCGAATGGGCACTGATGTTACTGCCATGCCTTTTTGCCCGGCTTGAATGATGGTCTCTAGGGTGTAGGTATATTCATTAAAGACATTGAGCTGCATGGCAGCATCGCGACTAATGGCGCGAAATCCGCTGGGGGCATCGGCCACCCGAGTGTTACTGGCCATCCGCACAGCCCAGCTACCCAGACGCTGCAAAATCTTTTTAACCGGGGAAAAGTGTTTGATTTCCATAATGGGCCGCTCACCCACGACAATTTCGGCCTCACCGTGGACGATGGGGGCAATCAGCTTGGGAATATCGGCAGCGCAGTATTGGTTATCGGCGTCGGTGTTGACAATAATGTCGGCCCCGGCCTTGAGGCAGGCGTCTAACCCGGCCATAAACCCTCGGGCCAGGCCCTGGTTGTGGTCAAAGCTAACCACATGGTCTACTCCAAATTCTCTGGCCACATCCACGGTGCGATCTACGCTACCGTCATTAATAATCAGCCACTCGACTTGATCTACACCAGCCACCTGTTTTGGGAGTTCTGAGAGCGTTACCCCCAGGGTGTTTTCTTCGTTGTAGCAAGGAATTTGGATAATCAGTTTCATGGACGATGCGACCAGGTTAGAAGGAAATTTTGCTCGATTGTAGCCGAAGGGGTGGTTTCAGCCCGACCAGCCAGCTCAGACGCAACAGCCATAGACCGATGCTCACCATGGTGAGTGCGATCGCAACGCCCACCCAAGTCGGAATGCCAGCTGCAGGTAAAAACCACCACCACACCGCCACAATCCTCAGCAGTTCAGAAGTAGAGAGTTCACCCGGTGGCGGTGCCTGCCCCACATTGCTAATAATCTCTTGCACTGGTGTGCTAAAGGCATCGGCTAGCTGCCGCCCCGCCGCTGACCAAATATTAAAAATGGGAGCCTGGGATGGGTCACTCCATAGGGATACCGTTTGCATCAAGATTGCCGTATCCTGGTCAGCAATCTCCGCAAAGTAGCGCTGATAATAGGTAAGCAACGTTGGCGCATTCACCAAAAAACCCAGCACAATTAGCCCGACAATCGGCATCCGCCAGCGTTTTTCCAACAGCCCCACTGCCACCATCAGGGCAGGAATCACGGGCACCAAAAAGCGAGGTCCCCAGTTCCATCCATTAAAATCCCAGCCGCTGTGCAATAGCCAGAAACTTGCCACAATGCCAAATAGTGCCACAAACTCCAGCTTGCGCCGCTGCCAAAGTACCCAAAACCCGACCAGGGCCAGGATTGTGGGGGGACAGTACCAAAACATGCCGCCACCGCTGCCGGGACTAATCCACTGGCCCAAGGCCCGCAGCAAAAATCCATCCCCCCCCAGCTGGGACGTATCCTGCCCCGAGGCCGTAATATTGCCAAACCGCACATAGTTATAGGCCAGGTAGAGACCCACACCGACAACGGTGCCAATGCAAGGGGCTAAGAGCCGATCCCAGCTGCAGCGACGCAGCAAAAAATAGAGCGCCACGATGGGTCCCAATAAAATCCCAGCCGGTTTCGCAGCAATAGCCAAAGCCGCCAGTAGGCCTGTACACCAGTGTCCCCAGCGCGACTGCCCAAAAGCCAGATACAGAGCCAGGGTAATGATGAAACCCAACAGCGGTTCGGCAAAAAATTCACGGGCGTAGACCATCGCTGCTGTGCCAAAGGCATAGCCAATGGCGGCAATCAAGGCCCCACGGCGCTGTCCCCCCAAACGCAGGGTTAAGCCATACACCAAGACGGCGGTGGCCGCTGTCAGTAATATATTGAGCACGAGCCCACAAGTGGCCGATGTATACTGCACAGGCAGGTTAAGCATATTACCAATGGCCCTACCCAGCCACACAAAGGGGACGGCCATCACTGGTAATAACGGATAGCGAATGGAGTAAAACTGACCGTCTGGTCCCTGAACGCCACCTGCTCCCTCAGGAATAGAAAAATTTCCTTTTTCGATGAGCGACTGAGACATGTGGAGCATGTCATTGCCGTCCACCCCCCAAATCCCCGGTTTTAGAAAGGCCAGATAAATCAGACAAACCGCGAGAAATAGAGCAATGGTCGGCAGCCCAAAAATCGGATGGTGCTCGTTTGATGGGTCCTGTGCCTGGCCAGTCATAATTATTGTTTTGATTAGTGGGTTAGTGCTTAACAGTCAAAACACGATAATCCTGACTCTAATAATTGAATTGAGAAGGCGTCTGTATTTGCCGACTCGAATACTCAAACTTAGAATTCAAAATGTCACTGTTCATAGTGCCCGCTGCCCTAGCCAGAGCCAGCAGGGCATCCCCCTATTTTATTAAATCGAATTGATGTCATGGTGAATGTCATGAATGCCATGGCGGCGGCGGCCTAGTTCCGCCACAGGGCAATGCCCCCCAGAAGGCCCAACCGGTTGGAAACAACAGCTGTGTTATCAGCTAGGGGAAAGGTGATGTTTTTTGCTTCCCCACCGCCGATGTAGAGTCGATCGTAGTTAAACAGATGCTCAAGGGATGCGATCGCTTTTTCTAAACGACGGTTCCACTTTTCCTTACCCGCTTTTTCCAGGGCAGCACGGCCCAGCTGCTCTTCGTAGGACTGGTTTTTGCGAAAGCGATGGTGGGCCATTTCCAAGTTGGGCACGAGATGACCGTCTACAAATAGGGCCGAGCCAAACCCGGTGCCGAGGGTGATCACAAGCTCCACTCCCTTGCCTGAAATTGCCCCGAATCCTTGAATATCAGCATCGTTGGCTACTTTAACGGGACAATTAAGCCGCTGGGTTAACTGGTCAGCCAGCGGATACTCATCCCATCCTTTATCCAGGTTGACAGCGGTGTAGATAATGCCGTGACGCACTACCCCTGGGAAACCCACCGATACACGCTCAAAGCTAGGCTGATCAGCGGCTAAGGCTGCGATCGCATCAATGACCGCCCCAGGCGTAGCAGGCGATGGCGTCTTTAGCCGGGCCCGCTCACTAATGGCTTGTCCTGTTGCGTCCAGCAAAATCACCTTAATCCCACTGCCGCCAATATCCACCGCTAGGGTGGTCACTGCCTTCGAATTTGGGAGTTCAGGCGATGACGTGTCAGCGGACGGGGTGGTGGGCTTTTTATCTGTCAGCATAGAAACTCCTTTGACCGGATAAGGGTGCTCCCTATTTTGCCTTTGGTTCGATTAATTCTGCCAGCGCTGAGGCGGTTCAAATCGATAAATTTCTTCCAAAACGGTTACCCAGCTAGTGGCCACATCCGCCCAAATTTTTTCGCCCTTGACGGCGGATGCCACAGTGGCATCACCCACCACACCACTTTGGGAAATATCCCGAGTGGTCCAACTAAACGGCAGTGATCCTTCTAGGCTCAGCAAACCTTCACGTTTGGGGGGATATTCTTTCACCGCCCGCTCCATCCGTACCTGATCCGGCAAAATGGCCAGCATCAGACTCGTTTCAGCATCCCCAGCATGGATCCCCTCCTGCCGCTCCCGGGGACTAAGCAACTCACCCACCTGGTGGGGCACCTGCCAAACAAAGTGGGGAAACACCCAAAAATCAGGCCATTTCTGATGCACATCCCGAGCTACGATTTCCAGCACCTGGGGCTGCCCCCCATGGGAATTCAACAGAACCAGTTTGCGAAACCCAGCTTGATAAACACTCTCCGCCACATCACTCAGTACCGCCATTAACGTAGACGCCGAGAGGGTCACCGTACCGGGGAATCCCCAATGCTCGTTGGATTTGCCATAGCACAGGGGCGGCAAACAATAGACTGGGACCGACGCATCTAGCTGCTCCAATGCCCGACCAATAATCGCCATACCTAAGGCTGTATCCACTGCCAACGGTAAATGGGGGCCATGTTGTTCAATGGCTCCCACTGGTTGGATAATTACTGCCTGCTCCTTATCTGCCATCTGGTCAACATCCTGCCAGGTCAAATAAGGATAAAAACGCTCAGGCGGAATTGTTTGATGTATGGGCATAATCACGTAGGTCACTGCTGCACATAGGTCCAGTCTGCTACCCCCCGGACAAAGGCATCGATAAAGACCCAATGTCCTTGCAGCATAAGCCAATACGCTTAAGCATCCGGAAGAAAATAAAAACCTATTGACAACTTCATTTTCGTTTCTGTATATTTGAATACAGAAACGAAACGTTCATTCCTTTTTGGATTTATGGCACTCAACTAGTTGCTTTGAATTCAGACAGGAACGGAAGTAGGAAAGGTAGCTGAGCTATCTCACCGAAGGAACGCGCCTCATCTTAACTCTCTACGTCTAATTTAAGGAGGCGAAATCCATGCAACTGTCTTACCGTGGCGTTAAATACAATGCTCCCGCTCGCAACATTGCTTTAGAGGATGGCGATACTGCTTGCTATCGCGGCGTATCCTATCGCGTTAAAAAAGCTGTTGGTAATCTACAGGGTGGTTCCATCAGTGGTCTAAAGTATCGCGGTGCTCGGGTTCGATAACGATTCCCTTTCACTGCAAGTGCTGGGTTATTCTTCATACTAGTTTGACTAACCCATTCATCTTGGCTTGATGTCATCAGGTTCCTTCTCGTGAGAAGGAACCTTTTTTTATCGTTGCTGATTGCAGGGATGGACCGATCTGTGCGCTAGGCCGTTAGCCAATAGTTTGCAGCTGCAATCATACCGGGGATCAGCCATGCTCCTTTTTTATGGGTTGTTAGAGTTCTTGTACTAAAAAGTAAGATTATTTGCAAATTGCATTGTTCCCTGATTCCTAATAATCTCTCTGCTTTCCTAAGGTATATTCTGAGAGCAGTAATTCTGGTATGCTGTGCTTTCTTTTTTAGCAGGTTTATCAATAGGATTAGGCTGTCTATTGGTTTCTCGACGACGCTCCGGTGCCAGACGCAGGGCTTTATTTGAGCGCATTAGTATTCAGCCAGAGGCCCAGTTTTTTTCCTATGAGGCCCAAATTGCTAGTGCGATCGCAACCCAGAGCACCACTGTTAGTGATTTACAGGCCGAGGTCGACGAATTTAACTGGATTCTCCAGCGCGCGCCCTGGGGATACTTAAAAGTTGACCAGGAGAATCGACTACTTTGGTGTAATACCAAAGCCCAACAGCTTTTGGGCATCGAGCAGGCGGACCATACCTCGTCGCCCAAATTATTACTTGCGATCGCTCGGTCCTACGAGCTGGATCATCTAGTGGAGCAAACCCGCACCACCCAAACCGAGTGTAAAAATGACTGGACCTTTCGCTCAATTTCACCGGATCCCGCCAATTTGTCTGAGCGACCGGCCTATCCACTGAGCGGTTATGGGATTCCTTTGAGCCAAGGCAACGTTGGCGTATTTTTGGAAAATCGCCAGGAAGCAGTCATGTTGGCACAGCAGCGGGAGCGCTGGACCTCGGACGTCGCCCACGAGCTAAAAACACCGCTAACATCAATCCGCCTGGTGGGTGAAACCCTACGCAATCGGATTGATCCTGGTTTGGTCACTTGGGCCGACCGACTTCTAGGCGAAGTCAACCGCCTTAGTGCCCTAGTAGACGATATGTTGAGCCTCAGTCATTTGGAGCAGCAAGCGGAGCGGCGTTTAGAAGACACCGACCTGGTGAAGCTGCTACAGCAGGCTTGGCAAAGTCTAGAACCCCAAGCAAAGCTACAGAATAAGGGATTAGACTATCAGGGCTCTGAACATCAGATCATCAAAGCTAGTAGCAGTCTGTTGCATCGCATGATGCTGAATTTATTGGACAATGCCCTGAAATATAGTCCACCCCATCAAACGATCCATGTGCAAATTCAACCCTTAGTTTTTGGGAATACTGAAGGAATACAATTGGATGTGTTTGACTGTGGTGAGGGCTTTCTTGAAAAGGATCTGCCCTTTGTCTTTGATCGCTTTTACCGATCTGATACATCAAGAGCACGTTTAGGGGGAGACGCGATCGCGAATGGGACTGGATTGGGGCTGTCGATTGTCCAAAAAATCGTAGAGTCCCATCAAGGAACAGTTCAAGCCCAAAACCATCCCGAGACCGGAGGTGCCTGGCTCCAAGTGTGGCTGCCTAAGTCTGTGGCTGGAGGAAATGATGCCAGCTATTCAGTAGCAGGGCGGTAACAGGGCAGGAAAGTTCAGTAGCAGATTATCTAGTTAACTCCGTAAGATCACTGAGGTATTCTTAGGGATATCATGTTGTTTCAATCTACATCGTCATTTAACATTACGTGTATGAATGCGTGTTGTAACATTTCTGAGAGATTTGTTTTCAACAACTTGTTTTTACCCCATTGACTTTGGAAGGTTTACCGAGCGCTTGTCTAAACAGTCATTGTCCCAGCCATCTTCCGATGAAAAGTTGCAAAAGCTTCTGTCACAGTGGGGTGTAGCCTCACGACGACGCTCGGAGCAGCTGATTACTGACGGGCATATTACCGTTAACGGTATTAAAGCTCACATTGGCCAGCGGGCTAATCCAGCTGTGGATGACATTCGGATTGACGGTCGACTCATTAGTCCAGAAAATCGTCCGGACAAGTATTATGTGCTTCTTAATAAACCTCGAGGTGTAGTGTCCACATGTGATGATCCCCAAGGTCGCAAAACCGTTATCGATCTGCTCCCCCAGCGGCTGCGGCAAGATGGTATCCGTTTACATCCGGTGGGTCGGCTAGATACGGATTCCACTGGAGCACTGTTGCTGACCAACCATGGCCAGCTTACTCAAACCCTGACTCACCCACGGCACCACATTTCTAAGACCTACCGAGTCAGGGTACAAGGCTCACCGACCCATGCCTCCTTAACCCAGTGGCGTGACGGGATAAACTTGGCAGGACGTCTAACGGCCCCCGCAGATGTCAAAGTATTGAATCCCAAGCCTCCAGCCCTGCTGGAGATCGTTTTGCGCGAGGGTCGAAACCGGCAAATTCGTCGGGTGGCTGAGCAGTTGGGGCACCCGGTGCTCAGCTTACACCGCAGCCGCATCGGCTGTATCAATTTGGGGGACTTGCCTCCGGGACAATACCGTCACTTGATCCCACGGGAACTCAAAATACTCCTGAATCTTCTCTGACCGGGGGTTTCAAGCCTCGTATGCTTGAATCACACCGGCAGTGTGCTTAAATTGTTAAGAAACATTGTGATCCTATGAAACGCCCAGGTTCCACGAGTACTCAGCAGCAGGAGCATTTACTGGCTCTAGGCGCAGTGCTGCGTGATGCCCGCGAAGCGAGTGGTCAAACAGTGGACGAGGTCGCGGGAAAAGTTTTGGTGCGACCTCGTTTGATCATCGCCATTGAAGAGGCCCGCACCCATGAATTGCCTGAACCGATCTATGTGCGGGGTCTAATTCGACGCTATGGTGACGTGTTGGGTCTAGATGGTGATGCTTTATCCCAGCACTATGTGTCAAGCCCGATGCCTAACAGTTCCGGGCACAGCTGGTCGCGGGAGGCGGTGCAGCTGCGTCCCTATCACCTATACGCAGCCTATGTGGCCCTAATTGCGGTTTCTGTTAGTGGCTTATCCTACCTGATGCAGCGCGCCCTTCCCCAGGATGCGGCTGAGCCTATTTTAGACCCGGTGGCGGTGGAGCAGCTAACGCTACAGCGGACACCCTCTACGCCTAGTGATTCGGCGACTAACCTGGCAGAGCCAGATGTAGCCTCAGTGCCTGACGAGCCCATTGTGGTTGCCGTTGAGTTTGTGCAGCAGTCTTGGGTGCGGGTTACCGCTGATGGTGATGAAGCCTATGAGGGGATTTTGCAGGAAGGGACCGAGCGTTCTTGGACAGCCCAAGAGTCCTTGACCATTCGAGCAGGTAATGCGGGTGGGGTGGTCTTGGCCTATAACCAAGGTACAGCAAAGCCCATGGGGCGGCCGGGTACAGTGGTTGAACAAACATTTACACCGGGCGAGGGTGATGTAGTCAGTTTGGCCCAATAATGGGTTTAATAATGAGCTCAGGGGGCAAAGGCGTTCCATGGAACGCTTGTACGTCTAGAAGGCCATGTAACGCCTATACGCCCAGAAAATAGAATTTAATTGAGTTTTGATTCCGTGGCCAGTCAGCGTCGTCTAGTCAGATAAGTGGCAGCATTGTCGTCACCGTGGTGCCCTTTTTTGTCTGGCTTTCTAGCTGGATGTGACCTTGGTGGTTAGTGATGATGGCTTTTGCGATCGCAAGTCCCAAACCTGAGCCGGCTCCATCGCGACGACTGCGAGCCTTATCTACCCGATAAAACCGATCAAATACCTGGGACTGCAGCTCTTGGGGGATGCCAATACCCGTATCATTCACGGTGATCCGGTAGGCCATTTGCCCTTGCCATTGGGTATGTTCCAGAATAACGGTGACCTCTCCCTGGGGAGTGTACTGAATAGCGTTGCTAATTACATTGGTAAAGAGCCGAGTGAGCTGGTCACGATCTCCAGTTAGCTGGGGCAAGTTCGATAAGCTTAAAGCGGTGTCCAACCGCCGATAAACCAGTCTTAATCCTTGGCCACGGGCCACCAGCTCTTGTTCTTCAATTACTTCTGATAGGAGCTTGGGTAAATCTAGCTCCTCCCACTGCATGGGGATCAGGCCACCGTCCTGTCGAGCCAAAAATAACAAATTATCCACCAGCCGTCCCAGCCGCCGGGTGAGTCGCTCCACCACCTGTAGCTGGCTATGCTGAAAGGCCGCGTCCGGTTCAGGATCAGCCAGGGCTACTTGAACGTTGGTTTGAATCACGGCAATGGGGTTACGCAGCTCATGGGAAGCATCAGCTGTAAACTGCTTAAGCTGCTGATAGGATTGGCGCACCGGAGTCATGGCGAGCCCCGACAGCAGCCAGCCGATGGTGCCCGTGGCTACGAGCGCCAGACTAGACCAGAGACTGAGATCAATCACCAGCTGACGGATGGGTTTACTGACCTCAAACCAGGGATGGCTGACCCGCAAATATCCCAGCACCTGATTATTGATTTGCACCCGACGGCTAATTTGACGAACTACCTGATCGTTCTGGTCATTATCCGGATCGCCATTTAGTCCAAGTTTAATATGGACCGTCTCACCAGCCGCATTGACTTGGAGCGGCAGCCCCATGGGGACAGATAAAGTGCTCCACTGCAGCTGGCCGCTGGGATCAAACCACTCGATATCGATGTGATCGTCCTCTAGGGTTTGGGCGTTATCTCGAAAACTATCGTCCACATTGACCTGCAATGGTGCCTGTCCTTTAACTCCCACAGCAGTCAGAACACGACCCGTTGACGGGGCAGCCGCTTCAATTACCAAAGAACGCTGCACCACCTCCACCACATGGTTTAAGGTGTCATCCACCCGCTCCACTAGAGTATGGCGCACGTAAAAGTACACGCCGCTGGCAAAAATCAACAGCAGAATAGCGGTAACGGCGGTATACCACAGCGCCAGACGGCGGCGAGTGGTTTGAAACATGGGGGATTGGATCAAGGGCTAGTCAGATTCGGAAGTTCGCGACATCATAAAGTGTATACACCCAACCAATCTACATCTGACGCACTGCACTATGACGGCCCAGCTGACCAAATCTTCTCCTATTCCTGCTGCCCTTGAGCAACAGCGAACGTTTTTTGCATCGGGTCAGACAAAACCTATTGATTTTCGTTTAGCTCAGCTGGCCAAGCTTAAGCAGGCGATAATTGCGCGGCAGGCCGATATCGTGGCGGCGGCCAAGGCAGATTTAGGACGGCCCGAGTTTGAAGCCTACTTTGAAATCTCTACCCTCTCAGAGATTAACCTGGCGATTAAAAAGCTAAAGACTTGGATGAAGCCCAAGCGGGTAAAGTCTACGCTAGAGAATTTTCCTTCATCGGCCTGGATCCAGCCAGATCCGCTGGGAGTGGTGCTGATTATTGGTCCGTGGAACTATCCGTTTCAGCTGATGGTATCGCCTTTGGTGGGTGCGATCGCAGCGGGCAACTGCGCTATCCTCAAACCGTCAGAGCATGCTCCCCACACGGCTAGCGTCGTGGCTGACTTAATTGCTGACACCTTTGACCCTAGCTATATCACCCTATTTGAGGGAGACGCAGACGTGAGTCAGCAGTTATTGGCGGAAAAGTTTGACCATATCTTCTTTACCGGGGGCACCGCCATCGGTCGCATCGTGATGGCAGCAGCGGCCAAGCATCTAACACCAGTCACCCTGGAGCTGGGGGGCAAAAGTCCCTGTATCGTCGATACTGACGTCAATTTAGACCATGCGGCCAAACGCATTGCCTGGGGTAAGTTTATCAACGCAGGACAAACCTGTATTGCTCCCGACTATTTGCTGGTTGAGAGCACCATCAAAGATACCTTTCTAGCCAAACTAACCGCAGCGATGCGTGAGTTTTTTGGTGACGATCCCTCCCAAAGCGCTGATCTTAGCCGCATTATCAACCAGCGACAGTTTGAGCGACTAACCGGCCTACTGAACAATGGCATCGTGGTTGTGGGGGGTAAAGCTGACGCCAGTACTCGTTACATTGCCCCTACGGTTTTAGACCATGTCACCTGGGACTCACCGGTCATGCAGGATGAAATCTTTGGGCCGATTTTGCCGGTGCTAACCTATGATCGATTTGATCAGGCCCTGGCTCAGATCAACGCCCGTCCTAAGCCCCTGGCTCTGTACCTTTTCTCCCGCGACTCGGCCAAACAGCAGCAGGTACTGACGGATACTTCGTCTGGTGGCGTCTGCCTGAACGATACGGTGCTTCATATTGGCGTGCCGGGGCTACCCTTTGGTGGTGTGGGGCAGAGCGGTATGGGCAGCTACCATGGCAAAGCCAGCTTTGATACCTTTTCCCACTACAAGAGCGTGCTCAAAAAAACATTTTGGTTTGATCTAGACTGG
Organism: Cyanobacteria bacterium P01_B01_bin.77; assembly: GCA_039028535.1. Classification (GTDB taxonomy): domain Bacteria; phylum Cyanobacteriota; class Cyanobacteriia; order Phormidesmidales; family Phormidesmidaceae; genus Leptothoe. Next base: position 64,198 of record JBCCHX010000004.1, on the reverse strand, counting down.
CGATATGCCCCCTACAAGCCAGCCAAACTAGCCCAGATCAAAAAGCTTGTCACCCGATAGTTCTTTTGAGGGCGATTTTGAGCTTATTGAGAAATCTGTTGAGAAATCTACGGATATTGTGGCGGGTCCAATGGAAACGCTGTAGAACCGTTTTACAAACGATAGGATGTACTTGCTTCGAGCATTAGGGTTAGAGGAAAACTGAGATGGCCTACGATTTTGACCTGTTTGCCATCGGTGCTGGTTCTGGCGGCATCGCAACGGCAAGGCGGGCGGCCCAGTATGGAGCCAAGGTGGCCGTGGCCGAATTTGACCGATTAGGGGGTACCTGTGTAAACCGGGGCTGTGTGCCCAAAAAACTGATGGTTTATGCGTCTCACTTTGCCAGTCATGTGCAGGAAGCTGCAGGCTACGGCTGGACTTTTGAACCCGGTAAGTTTGACTGGTCCAACATGATTGCAGCGGTCAATAACGAAGTAACTCGACTTAATGCCATCTATCAGCGAATGATCGACAATGCGGAGGTCACCCTATACAGAGGCCATGCGCGGATTGTCGATTCCCATACCATTGATATAGCTGGAGAGACTGTTACCGCCGAGAAAATTTTGATCGCGGTGGGGGGCAAACCCAGCCGACCGAATATTCCTGGTATTGAGCTAGCCATTACCTCCGATGAGATTTTTAATCTGGCTCAGCAGCCCAAGCGCATGGTGATTTTTGGTGGTGGGTACATCGGCTGCGAATTTGCCTGTGTGCTTAATGCCCTGGGGACCGAAGTAACCCAGATTATTCGCCGAGATAAGATTCTACGCGGTTTTGACGAAGATATTCGGACCGAAGTGCAAGATGCCATGCAGCGCCACGGTATAAACATTGTTGTTGATGAACTGGTTAGTCTTGAAAAAATAGATCAAGGACTCAAGGTTAATCTCGTAAGTGACAATATTGTCTTTACCGATGTCGTTGGTCTTGCCGCCTTAGGACGCACGCCTCGATTAGAAAATCTGGGTTTGGAGAATACCCGGGTTGAGGTGGAGAAGGGTGCGATTGTTGTCGATGCCCACAGCCAGACAACTGAATCTAATATTTATGCTGTAGGAGACTGTACTGACCGCATTAACCTAACCCCTGTAGCCATTAATGAAGGTCGGGTATTTGCTGATACCCACTATGGCGGCAAACGTCGGGTGATGAATCATGACAATGTTCCCTCGGCTGTGTTTACGACCCCTGAAGTAGCGACTGTGGGCATGACAGAAAACGAGGCCATCGACAAGTATGGCGAAGCGGGTATTCGGATTTATCGGTCTCGGTTTAGACCGATGTATTACACCCTACCCCAGCTGGAAGAAAAAACATTAATGAAGCTGATTGTGCATGTGCAAACTGACAAAGTTCTAGGGGTACATATGGTGGGGGATACCGCTGCTGAGATTATTCAAGGTATGGCCATTGCCGTGAAGATGGGCGCTACTAAGGCTGATTTTGATGCTACCGTGGGGATTCACCCCAGTTCAGCAGAAGAGTTTGTCACTATGCGCTAGGCAAGGGGTAAAGGCTTTACTGTTCGATCTACAGTCGGAGAAAACGTATGATTTAGTCCAGTGGCAATCGCTGCAAATACGCGTGATAAAGGAGCCTCCCCATCGGCTAAAGGTAAAGGTTGCCCCATATCTCCACCTTGGCAGATCTGAGGATCAATGGGGACCTGGCCCAGCAGCGGTGCCGATAGTTCCTGTGCTATTTGCTCTCCGCCACCACTACCAAAAATTGGCGTGCGTTCTCCACAACAGCCGCAGAGCAGATAGCTCATGTTTTCCACCAGCCCTAGGACGGGGACGCCCACTTGGCGAAACATATGGATACTGCGCCGCACATCTGAGATGGCCACCTGTTGCGGAGTTGTTACCATCACTACGCCGCAGATAGGACTTTCCTGAATAATCGTGATCTGAGCATCGCCGGTACCGGGTGGTAGATCTATCAAAAGATAATCCAGCTCCCCCCAATCCACATCCTGGATAAATTGGGTAATAATCTTGTGGAGGACGGGACCACGCCAAGCTAAAGGATGCTCGGGCTCTGCCAAGAGCCCCACTGACATTACTCTAATGCCATGGGCTTCCAATGGTTTAAATCGTTGGCCGTCTGGTGTATCAATCACTTCGACCGAAGTTTGGACAAGTCCCAACATTTGGGGCACATTGGGACCATAGATGTCAGCATCGAGCAGCCCCACTTTAGCACCAGTTTTTGTTAAGGCAGCTGCTAGATTCACAGCTGTGGTGGATTTGCCGACACCTCCCTTGCCACTGGACACGGCCAATGTGGTGCGCACGCCAGGAATTGTACAACACTGAATATAGGCTTTTTGACACCACTCTAAATCTCCTAAGGCTAACTGAGTCTGAGCCTTAAGGTTATGCTGATGGGCACCAATATAGAGTTTTAGATACACATAGTTATCTAAAACTCGCAGATTTCGCACCATGCCTAGGTCAACAATATTTTTGTTGAGAATCGGTTCAATCACCTGCTTGAGACAATGAATGGCGGCCTGCCTACGGGCAGCTATCACTGGATTTTCAGGGATGGAATCGGAAACCTGATGAGTATCATGGACAAAGGGAGAATCGTGGTTAGGCATTGGAGGCTTCCGCTAGCTGATCCTGAATCTTTTGGATAGCCCGTTGAGAGAAAATCTGCACGTCTCTATCTGGGTCATCCAGAGTTTGTTTTAGAGCTGGTAAAACCTCAGGATTACCCAGGTTACCTAGGGCAATGGCCGCATCGCGTCGCACATCGGAGTACTCGTCAGAAAGGGCTTTGATCAGGGTGGGAATGGTCTCATCGGTGGCAACTTTTTGGAGGGCACGGGCGGTAAATTTGCGCACCTGCCAGTGATCATCGGTTAATGCCTGGGTTAGGGCCGGGGTAGCCGCAACTGTAGCATGGAGGTCGAGGGACTGGGCCGCATTGCGCCGCACCTGCCAGTCTAGATCTGTTGTGATCGCATCGCACAGCATCGGCACTACCGCCTCGTCATTCAGGTACCCCAAGGTTAAAATCGCAGAGCGTCTGACCTCATCATTGGTATCCTTGGTCAAGGCTAGGGCAGGCGCACAGCGCACCACCTGGTTGAGGTACCGCAGGGTAACAACAGATGCCTCCCGTAGCACCGGATTCTCAGACTCAAAGAACGGCAGAATATAGGGCAACGCCTGGGCATCGTGAATCTTACGCAGCAGAATTAGCACATTCAGCTGAACGTTTTCATCATCGACTTGAATAGCGTCCAACAGCTTGAGTAAATCATCAGGAGCGACCAGTTCTTTTAGGGCAGATAGGGCCTCCTCCCGGACCTCGGGTTCGTGGTCAGAACTTAAACAATCCAACAGCGGAGGGACAACGATCGGGTTGGCCATTTCCCAGAGCGCGGTTACGGCAATCTCCTGGACCTTGGGACTCTCATCATTCAGGCACTGGATTAAGGCGTCAATAGCGTCTTCATCGCCCAAGTACTGTAAGGATTTGGCGGCAACTAAGCGATCGTTGAGGTCTTGCGATCGCAACATCTCTACCCACTGCACCACTTCTGGATCAAGATCGGTATGGGCCATGGTGAGTCTTCTCCCTAACGCAATAGAAACGGAATCTGAACAGTAATAGCATTGGTGGGACATTCCTTCTCACAGGGCAGACAAAACCAACACTCATCATATTTCATATAGGCTTTGCCAGTCTCGGGATTTTTGACCAACACATCTAGAGGGCAAACGTCGATACAGGCCCTACATTTTTCGAGACATTTGGATTCGTCCACAATCACGGGGACATCAACACGCTGGGTGGTTAGAGCCATAGATAGAATTCTCAATTAAAGAACAAAAATTTTTCGACACCTGTGGGGACGTTCCATGGAACGTCCCCACAGGCGATCCCTACCGTACTGCCACGTCATACACCTCCTGCTGGAGATCCACCGCCACGATATAAGGAGCCACCGGACGCTTAAACATTTCCATCTCTCCCGACTCTGTTTTCTTTAAATTCACGTGACAGAACCATTCCTCATCATTCTTCTCAGGATAATCCAGACGATAGTGATATAGCCCCCAACGACTCTCTTTCCGATAGAGGGAGGCCCGTGCCGCCATTTCGGCACAGTCTCGGATAAAATGAACCTCCATACAGCGCATCAGCTCGTGGGGGTCTTGGGCTCCCATCAAATCCAGGGTTTCGTGGTAACGCTCAAAGGCTGCGAGACCGATATCCATCTTGGTAGGAGATTTAGGTGGCTGCAGATAATCATTCACATAGCGACGCAGCTTGTACTCCACCTGGGTGTGGGGCACTCCGTCAGGGCGATCCAATGGCGCATAGATTCGAGCTTTTTCTGCTGCTAGAAACTCTGGGTCGGGCTCCACATGCTCTAGTCCCTTCACATAGTCCATGGCATTGATACCGGACAGCCGTCCAGAAACAAAGGCTCCAATCATGTAGTTGTGGGGCACACTGGCCATATCACCAGCAGCGTAGAGGCCGGGTACAGTGGTTTCAGCTTTGTCATTGACCCACACCCCCGAGGCACTGTGGCCACTACACAGACCAATCTCAGAAATGTTCATCTCCACACCATCGGTGCGATAGTTCTGACCTCGACCTTCGTGGAATCGTTCACGGCTGGGACGTTCATTAGCCCACAGCACCCGTTCAATTTCAGAAATGGTGTCGTCATCCAGGTGATACATCTTCAGGTGTACCGGACCTTTGCCTGAGTTCAACTCTTTCCAAGTCTCTAGCATCATCTGACCACTCCAGTAGTCGCAGCTGATGAAGCGATTGCCCTCGGCGTTGGCGGTGTAGGCTCCAAATGGACTGGCAACATAGGCACAGGCCGGGCCATTGTAGTCCTTGATCAGAGGGTTAATCTGAAAACATTCAATATTGGTCAGCTCTGCTCCAGCATGGTAGGCCATGGAGTAGCCGTCGCCCGCATTAGTGGGATTCTCGTAGGTACCATAGAGATATCCAGATGCCGGTAGCCCCAGACGACCGCAGGCTCCAGTACACAACACCACAGCCTTAGCCTGGATAACAACAAAATCTCCTTTGCGAACATCAAAACCGACGGCCCCAATCACCCGCCCTTCTTTTACCATCACCCGAGTGGCCATCACCCGGTTAGTTACCCGTACCTTATGGCGTTTAACCTGTCGCGCAAGAATCTTTTTTAAGTCTTTACCTTCAGGCATGGGCAACACATACTTGCCCACTCGGTGTACTTGCTTTAAATCGTAATTACCTTCAGTGTCTTTTTGGAATTTAACACCCCAGCTTTCCAGCTCTTGGATGACTTCAAATCCCCAGCGTCCGGTTTGGTAAACGTTCTTTTGCTCTAAAACGCCATCGTTAGCAATGGTGATTTCCCTAACATACTGCTCTGGGGTGGAGTTGCCAGGGATCACGGCTGTATTAACGCCATCCATCCCCATTGCGATCGCACCGCTACGACGGATATTAGCTTTCTCTAAGATCAAAACATCGGCATCAGGGTTAGCCTGCTTGGCCTTGATACCCGCCATCGTACCAGCGGTCCCTCCACCAATCACTAAAAAGTCTGTTTGCAGGTGCTGAGTATTCACACAAAAGTCCTCATTTCAAATAAGGTGATCAAACCTCAACCGGTTGAAGGCTCATCAAAAGCAAGTATTAGCTAGTGCTTTTTTAAGCCATGGGTTTAGCGATGTGGTTTCTATAGAAAACTCGCGGTCCAATCTAAAAATCTCAAGTCGAACATGGCCTGTCTAAAACTATGTTGCTCGGAGATATCCATACTCTCCATGTCCGTTATTCCTATTCTAAAGAGACTCAGTGATCTTGAGGCAATCACTTGTATCAAAAGGCACTGTTTTTCGATTCATTTTTTTTATATACTCATAAAAACCAGCAATACTACGTCGGCTCTGTACAGGCTTAATTAGATAGGTAATGGCACAACAGTGAGGTAAATTTGTGCCCAGGTTCAATGGCTTGGATGTCTAATCAGGTCTACCAATAGACCTTTAAATCACCGCCTAGTTCGCCAGGAATTGTGTTGTGGAAATTTATCATTTAAGAGTCTTTCTAGAGGTTGCACGCTACCTAAGCTTTACCGAAGCAGCAGATGCTCTAAATCTGACCCAGCCTGCTGTGAGTGCTAAAATTAAGTCCCTGGAGGCTAATCTAGGCGTCGATCTTTTTCATCGACTTGGTCGCAAAATAAAGCTAACGGCTGTAGGCAGTTATTTACTCGAGGCGGGCCCCAGCCTATTAGCGTTAGAGAACCGCTTGATCAATGAAATCAATGAAATTAAACAAGGAAAATATAGCCATTTAAAAATTGGCTGTACGGCCAGCATTGCTAGCGGATGGCTACCCAAAATCCTGTTTAAGTATCGTCAGAAATATCCTGATATCGAGCTGCAATGTTTACCCTTTGACACAGTGCAACAGCTCCACCAAGCCATTACCGTGGGAGAGATTGAAATTGGTTTTACCGAGACAAATCTCAATGGCTTTGATGCAATATACTCGACCCCCGTTGATAGTTTTCAATATTTCTTGATGGTGGCTGCTGACCATCGATTAGCGTCATGTCAGTGGCTGAGCCTGCGCGATCTAACATCAGAAGCATGGGTATTTCCAGGTACTGGCACACCAGAGCAAGTAGCGTTAGAGGCAAGGCTAGCAGAGCTGGGTATGCACCTCTCAGACTTTACCCACCGAGAGTTTGTCCAATCAGCTAGCTTATTAAGTGCGTTTTTGACCCAAGGGCACTATCTAGGCTTTGGCTCCAGCTTGCAACTCCAAACAGAACGCCAGGCCAAGCTCTTAGTTGCCATTCCATTACAGGAGTTTGCCCTGGATTGTCAGCTGTTTATGCTAACGCCTAAGCAACTCTCCAAGGGGGGCCCACGCCAGGTTCAAAAATATCGTGCCGAAATCCAACCCGCTGAACCTCTGCAACAATTTATTCAGCTTGTTTCCAAAGAATCTGAACGGGCTCAGCGAATTAGAGCACAGAAATCATTCTCTAAATCGGCTGCCCACTTACAATCTCCTAGCCTAGGGTTACGACAACCCCATGGAGCCTCTTCAGAAACGTTGACGCTGACTATCGGCACCCAAAACAAAACTATACAAACGGTTACTGCGGGGGTGATTATCCAAAGATTAGGATTACTTGAGCACTTTTTGCCCCGCAGTGGTCAGTACAGCAAGACAACCTATCAGATTAGATGGAATAACTTTACCTCAGGGGCTCCTATTGCTGCAGGTCTCCAAACCCAAAAATTAGACATCGGTGTTTTAGGGGATTATCCTTTGTTACTCAGTGGGCTAACTAATGGCCTGGCTTCAGAGAACAACTCGTGCACTGTCACCAAAACACGATTAGTGAGTTTTGTTGCCAGCAACCCTGACGGCACGGGGAATACCATTATTGTTCCTGGCCGTTCTCCCCTGAATAGCTTAGATGATTTACGAAATCGAGTACTTGCCGTTCCCTTTTCATCATCCGCCCATGGCATGGTAATGCGTACCCTGTTCCAGGCCAACCTACTCCATGAAGTCACCCTAAACTCAATTGACAACCTGAGCATTGATCGTCTCACCCCTCGCAATAATCAGGCCGATGGCTACGCCTATTTTGCACCTCTCCACGAAATTGCCAGTCACCATGGTAAGTTTAGGCGTTTAGTAGATACCCCTGGTTTGACGAAATTACCAACATTTCACGGGATTGTTGTTAGAGAAGCATTTGCTGAACAGCATCCAGAATTAGTGGTTGCTTATTTAAAGGCCTTGATTGCTGCTCAGCATTGGTATATCAATACACCCAGTGCTCTTTCCTTAGTCAGTAGCTGGGTGAGACTAGATCCTGAAATTGTTTCTAAAACCCTTGATTACCAACAATCAAATCGTACGGGTTTGTTTTTTCCAGAAACTCAAATTCGCACAGACTGGATTACGGATCATATCCAACAGCTCAAAGTCATTCCAGGCAATGAACAACTCGGTGAGATTGATGTTAAAAGTTGGATACAGCCCAATTTTTTAGAAACAGCTATGAACTCCTTCTAAGATATGCCATTGCTGATTTAACGAATGAACCGATCTGTTGGAAGAGCTATGTGCCAATATCTTTCAGATAAAATCATATCGAGGATCAGCAATGCCAAGATATTAATAAAAGGCCTTGATTAACCCCAGGCTGAGCAGTGAAATAAAGAACCATGCGGCTCCTCCCAGATAAAGTGGTTTAAGACCAGTCTGTTTCATCTTCAGGAGGTCCGTTTCTAAACCCATGGCAGCTAATGAAATCGTCAACAAAAATTTGTTGCCTTGAATTAAGTTACCTTTTAAGGCTGGAGAGAATAAATCGAGACTGTTAATGCCAATAAGGACCACAAACCCTAAAATAAACCAAGGCACAGGCAACTGCCTGGACTTAAAAGAGGGAGAACGCAGACGATGGCAGATATCTGATCGCATTGAGATAGATCTCAGCATCAGCATAATTGGGACTAGAAATAGCATCCGAGCCAGCTTGGCGACTGTGGCTAACTCACCACTGACGTCACCCTGTTGAAAGGCTGCTGCCACCACCTGAGCCACTTCATGAATAGAGGTCCCAGACCACACACCAAAGGCAGCTGGTGTTAGCTGAAGTGCAGCTGAGAGCACAGGGTAAAGTAACATCGAAATTGTGCCAAACACTGTAACGATCGTAATTGCATAGGCTACATCTTCATCTTGTCCTTCCACAAGAGTATTTGTAGCCACTACAGCCGAGGCGCCACAGATGGAAGTCCCTGCAGCAATTAGGTGCGCTAGTTTACGGCTAACGCCGAGCTGACGCCCTAACCAACAGGTAAATACAAAGGTAGAGGCAACGGTGGCAGCGACAATCATGAGCCCGACGGGACCAACCTGGATAAGCTGTAACAAACTCAGCTGTAGTCCCATTAAAATAATGGCTAACCGTAAAATACGTTTGAGAGAAAAGATAATGCCTGGCTGACAGATCTTGGGAACTCCAGCTGTATTTTTAATCAAAATACCTAATAGGACAGCTAAAATCAGGGGACTAAATAGCCCCAATCCCGGCAGTTGTTGTAATCCTGTTGCCAGAAAGGCTATTCCAGTCACCAAAGCTAGGCCAACCAACGTAGTTAGGTCGGGAAAGTTAAGCATGTGTTGTAGTAATGGATAAAATACCTGGATGTTGGAGAGACGTTCCATGGAACATCTGTACGTGTCCAATTGCTGGAGAGACGTTTCATGGAACATCTGTACATTCAATTAGTACGAATTTAGTTGATTTTGTTTCCTAGTGAGTTTCCATACTCTTCAGGGTTTCTTCTCGAATCAATTCAAAAACCTGACGATTAAGCTGGCTAAACTCTGGTGTTAGAATATTATCAACATGGCGAGGTCTGGCTAGGGGAATATCTAACTCTGCTTTTATGCGACCTGGCTGTACGCCCATCACAAAAATACGATCGCCCAAAAAGACGGCCTCTTCAATATCGTGGGTAACAAAAATGACCGTAGTTTTTAATGTCTCCCAGATATTGAGCAATAGCTCCTGCATCATGTGTCGGGTTTGAGCATCTAAGGCTGCAAATGGCTCATCCATCAACAATACCGATGGTGAATTCACCAAGGCTCTAACAATGCTGGCTCGCTGCTGCATTCCGCCCGAAAGCTGGCTTGGGTATGCATTGCGATATTTGCCCAGCCCCACTAAGTTTAAATATTCCCCCACCATATCTTCTCGTTCTGATTTTGGGATGCCCTTAATCTTTAGACCGAGTTCAATATTTTGATAGGTTGTTTTCCAAGGAAGTAACGAATACTGTTGAAAGACAAACCCTCGATCGGCTCCTGGTTTTTTAACGTGTTTTTGATCGACCATGACATAGCCTGCCGTGGGTTTGATAAAACCAGCAATGATATTTAGAAGTGTGGATTTACCACAGCCTGAAGGGCCCAAAAGACAGACAAGTTCCCCTGGTTTAATTTGTAAATTGACCGAGTCTAACACCTGAGTAGAATGACCTTTTCGACTAAAGATCATCGAAATCCCTTCCACATTGACTGAGCCTTTTGCCTCAGATGTTGTTGCTAACGCTGTTAGAGTCTCTTGTGTCATGGTGGTCAATCCTGCTGGTTTATTACGCATCCTGTTTTTTGATCACGCGCCAGGGCATCAAAGCAGCTGTGCTATGTCCAACAACCCAAGAACTCAGGGCACCCATCAATCCAATTAGCAACATCCCCATGACAATGGGAGGATAGTTGGACGTCACATAGGACTCCCAAGTAATGTAGCCGACACCGTACCGACCGGCCAGAATCTCAGCAGTAACTAAACAAAACCAGGCATTGCCCATGCCAATGGTCAATCCACTTGCAATCCCAGGCAGGGCACCTGGGATGACAATATCTTTGAAAACATGCCATTGATTGGCCCCCAAACATTGACCCACCCGGATCAGAACAATGTCATGCAGAATATTTTCAACCGCGCGAATCGTGCTGATTAAAATAGGGAAAAATGCACCAATAAAGGTGATATAAATCATTCCCGTCTCGGCATTGGGAAACATTAAGATGGCGAGCGGAATCCAGGCAACAGCCGGGATGGGTCTGAGGAGTTCTAATGCTGGCATTAAAAGATCTTCAGCAATTTGAAACCAGCCAACAATAATCCCTAAGACGACTGCCAAAACAGATGCTACGGCAAATCCCACTAATACCCGCATCACACTAGAGCGAATGTGCACCCAGGGGTCACTAGTAAAAAAATCAACAGTGGCTTTTGCCACTTCCCATGGAGAGGGGATCAGCTGAAAGTTAATAAAGAACTTAAAGCCAATCATACATAGGATTTGCCAGATCCCAAAAAATAGGACTAGGGCGATAAACCGCCTGATGGAACGGCCTGACAGAAGAATTTGTAGGGTTTGATATAAGCTTGCTATCGGGCTAGAGCTGCGAGCCTGAATATGAGATTGAGGCAGGGTGCTGGCCATAGGGAAGGAAGTAGCAGTGGATTTTGAGAAGTCTCTCAAGCTCCCCCGTGATGTGGAGAGCTTGGCAACAAGGTCTGCAAATTTAAGGTTGAGCTAACTTGCCAATGCCGGTACCGCATTCGACAGAGTCTGCTTTAAATCCTCCATGGTTAACCGGCTAATACGAACCGGCTGAGGTCCATTAGCATAGGTTTGTAGCAAACTCTTAAATGTGGTCACCTGTCCACCGGACTCAGCAGCAAACGCCTGGGCATCAGCTTCTAGCAAAAAGGCCGACACTTCATCTCCCTTTTTGACATAGTGAGAGTTCTCCGCAAATAGCTTCCAGCCTTTGTTGCGATCGTGGACAAAAATTACATCAGAAGCTTTGCCATCAGCCTGTAGCTCATTGAGCTTTTTGATCATGTTGGGAATAGTGGCAAAGTTAGTCACTGTGGGCTCTTCTTGAATCCACAGCTGAGCTGCCATTTTGGGCTCTTCAATCGGTTCGTTGGTGAGGGCGTCATTGCCGGTAATGACATAGCTTTCACCCGCTTCGATTACTTCGTCATAATTCAAGCCCATGTTATCCATGGCTGTTTTTAAGAAGCTTTCATCGACCCACTGGGTAACATCTTCAGGATTTACTGGAGATTCAATCTTACCTAGACTAATCAAAGTGGCAATACTATTTTTTAAGGCTTCTAACTGCACATCTCCGATACTGGGGTTTATCGGCTGCAGACCAGAGGGGCCGAGAAACATATAAACCACTTCTTTCTCGATACCTGACCATTCTTCGATTTGGGCAGAGATTTCTTCAGGTTTCTCTTGAAACGTTTGGTTTGCTTCTAGCATTGCCTGGAGATAGGCCTGAACGATTTCGGGGTGCTCTTCCGCAAAATCTGAACGAACAACAATGCCGTGTAGAGTGGGAACGCCTGTTTGAGCACCATCAAAAATCTTCTTGGCAAATCCTCGGAAGGGAAATAGTTCTCCGAAGGGAACAAAGTCGGCGTGGGCATCAATTTGGCCCGTACGTAGACTGGTACCCCCCACTTCCGGTGCTTGGCTAATTAGTTTGACGTCTGACTCTGGATCAATACCAGCATCGCTCAAGGCCTTGAGTACCATGCCGTGAGCTGCAGAGCCAAAGGGGACGGATACGGAGCCTCCCTTTAGATCCGCTAGGGACGTGACATCGCTATCCTTAGGGACAACGACCGCATTGCCCGCTCCGTTGGGGCTATAGGCCAGAGTGCCAATAAATGTGGAGGTGACGTCCTCGACCTCTTCCTGGAATTTAATCAGATTAATTACAGCTGGAAAATCTCCCATTAAACCAATATCAATCTGGTCGGCAAGCATTTTATTGGTAATGGGAGGTCCTGAGGTGTAGCTAGACCATTGAATATCGTATTCTACATTTTCGTACTTGCCTGTTGTTGGTAGGTGCTTTTCTAATAATCCTAATTCTCGTACAGTAGCGCCGCCAACAGCCGTATTGATAACCTGATCTTGAGTGCCAATAGAAATGCGAATCACGTCTCCACTACCAGAAGATGTACTGGCAGTATCAGTTGAACCGTCAGTACTTTCGCTACTAGACGGACCTGAACAAGAAGCGATTAAGACTGCGGAGAATGGTAGGACGCAAGAGAGAGAAAGTCTTCTAAACCAAGAATGATGGGGCTTCATGGCGAGTTCTACTCCTATCAATTTCCCTCATTTAATCTGGGAGAGAAGAGATCATCTGTAAATAGAGATACAGATGCTTTTCTGACCCTCTTCAGGTTGATAAGGATTTTGATTGGATCGATAGATATCTTTTATTTGCCAATAGTCCGGATAGTATGAAGAGAAAGAACTAAAGCCCTGACTTGTTTGTGAGTTGAATTGAGAGGGCCGCACCTTTAAATTTTAGCGCTATCTATTAAAAACTGTCTGGAGTATAAATGAGACAGGGATCTGAACGATGCCTCGAAGCTGAATTATTTTGACAACGGTGATATTCCAACTATTTGTATGGAAATATTGCCAATTGAGTTGACTGACAGCATGAACTTGGGCTGAATGGATACTTTAGGTAGACGTATCTTTGCTCAATCACCCACGGCTTGGAGCTATGTTGAAGCTGTCAAAACTCAATCTCGGACAAAAGTTTACCCTGATGCTGCTAGGCGTTTTTCTGGCTGGTATCCTTATGAGCGGCGTAGCTTTGTCAAAATTGCTCAACTACACAGCCCAAGCAGAGCTGACTAGTAAGGCTCTGATGCTGATGGAGACAATGAACTCTGTGCGTCAGTACACGGTGGATGAGGTTAGGCCAGAGATATCGGAACGGAGCGAAATTAAGTTTTTGCCGGAGACGGTGCCTAGCTACTCGGCTCATACGGTCTTCAGTACGCTGCAGTCCAACCCAGATTATCAAGACTTCTTTTATAAAGAAGCTGTTCTGAATCCAACTGCGCCTAAGGATAAAGCCGATCAGTTTGAAGTGTCCCTGGTGAACCAGTTTAAGCAGCCTGATAGCCTGCCGGACTTGGAAGGGTTTAGGCATTCACCGACTGGAGAGCTTTACTACATTGCTCGACCGATTCAAATTAAACAGGAGGCTTGTCTGTCATGTCATAGCACGGTAGAAAGGGCACCTAAAAGTATGGTTGATCTGTATGGTGACCAAGGGGGCTTTGGGTGGGAACTCAATGAAATTGTCGGAACGCAGATCATTTCGGTGCCAGCAGCGAGGGTGTTTCAGAAGGCGAATCGGTCGTTGTGGATTACGCTAGGGGTGTTTACGGGGGTGTTTGCGATCGCAATCCTCCTAGTCAACCTCTGGCTTAAGCGGTATGTCGTCCGCCCCATCAATCGCATGGCCGCCACCGCAGAAGCTGTCAGCACGGGTGATACCCAAGCCGAATTTATCAAATGGTCCGATGATGAGGTGGGCAAACTCACCGATTCCTTTAACCGCATGCGCCTCAGCTTGCAAATGGCGATGCAGCGGCTAGAGCGCCAGCGCCGCAGACGCAAAGGCAGTTCCGGCACAGGCTCCTAGAGCTTTCGCACTCCAATAGAAATAGTAGAGATAACCATCGCTACCCCTTGCCCCTTGACCCTTGACCCTTGACCATCTTCACCCGAATCGCACTGCGTAGCTCCTGGCGAAACTCTTGAGCTTTCTGGCCATTAGGAATCTCTTTGGCCAGACGCTCCACAAAAGCGGGAGGATTTAGATGGGGATAATCCGCCAGGGTATCTTCCACAATCATGCTGGCCATGGGACCGATACACTGGGCCAGTGTCTGACGGCATTGGGTAATAAACTCAGGGCTGAGCTGCCGCTTTTGCACCTCGGTGCTAAGCTCTGGCATCGTTGTGCTATTGGCCAGGGTGTCACTGGGGATGCAGATATGGCTCAAAAAGGCGGTGGCCTGGTCAGCATCAGTTATCTGTCCCGCCAGAATTTCAGCAATTTCTTGAGGTGTGGCACTGGGGTTATCTTCAAGGGTTTCCTCGATCACCATATCGGCCATGGGGCCAATGCAGCGGATTAGTTCTTCACGACACTGGGCAATAAAGGATGGGTCCGGTTTAGATAGACTTTGGGTGGGCAGGGATGCGGCCTCCGTCATGGGTAGCATCTGGTCCAGCAGCTGGCGGCTGTCGGCAGGCAGCAGCGGTTTTAGCTGCTCAAACACCGCTTGCGCCGACTGAAATCGTTCCTGGGGCTGCTGCCGGGTCATGGTGGTTAAAATGTTCCCCAGGGCCGGACTCAGCTGCACATGCTGCTGCCAGGTTAAATCTAGGGTGTGGGCATCCATCAGCTGGCGAGGATGCTGGCCGGTCAATAGCACCAGGGCCGTCACTCCCAGAGCATATAAGTCACTAGACGGGGTGCACCTGCCATACATTTGCTCCGGGGGAGAATAGCCAAATTTGCCCACGGCGGTGACCGAATTTTTCAGGTTTTCGCCCTGGGTGACGCTGTTGGATAGGGCATCGGACATGGTGTTATTGACCAGCCCAAAGTCGATTAGCATGGGCAGGTTGCGATCCCGAGAATACATGACATTCTCAGGTGAAATATCCCGATGCATAATATTGAGGCTATGCAAATAGTTCAGCACCCGCAGCATGTGGGCCAGCCAAAAGATAATCTCGGCTTCGGTAAACAGCTTGGACTGCTTTTTACGATGCTGAAGCAGTTTTAGATAGGTCACCCCATCGATATATTCTTGGACAATAAACAGCCGTTTAGCCTGGGTAAAGCAGGCCATAAATTTGGGAATTTGCGGATGGTCAATGCTGTGTAGAGTCTTCGCTTCCCGCTTAAATAGCTCGATAGCTTTTTGCAGGAATTTACCCTGCTTTTGCACCGGACGCAGTTCCTTGAGTACGCAGAGTTCGCCAAAACGCTGGGTATCTTCCACCAGATAAGAGTAACCAAAGCCGCCCTGGCCCAGCATCCGTTTGATGGTGTAGCGGCCACCAACTTTGACTCCGGCGGCCAAGACGGCGGTGGCTTTGGTCGAAACGGGTCCTCCAGACGCGGTACGGCCATCCCAATGTTTGGTCTGTTCGGGGTCGGTTGCTGGGGCTGATTTAGGAGGCTGTTTAGTGACCGGTTCAGCGACCGGTTCAGCCGCAGCCGCCATATTGATGTGATAAACCGAAACGGGGTCCTGAATATTTTTGAGCTTTAGCGGACCGGCAAAATTGGCGTTGAGCGTTAGCCGCACTTTAACCAGGTCGTAGACGATTTGCGATAGGCAGATGCCGCCGGGGTGGGCCTTAGTTTGCAGTCGGGCCGCGATATTGACGCTATTGCCCATGACGTCTGAATTATTAAAAAAGACGTCTCCCATGTGGATGCCGATGCGATGGGAAAGGCTGTCGGATGAAGAATTTTCAGTTTCTTTGGCACTGTTAATGAGGGCGGTTTGGATTGCGATCGCACAGCTCACCGCCTGGACCGCACTGACAAAATACATCAGCAACCCATCGCCAGTGGACTTTAGCACCTGGCCTTCAAACTCCTGGCACTGCTGGGTCATCAGCTGCAGGTCGCGGTGAATCAGCTGTAAGGTTTTCTCCTCATCAACCGACATGCGGGCACTAAAGCCTACCGCATCGGTAACAACAATAGCGGCAAGAGCACGCTGTCCTCGGCTGGGGGTAGGAAGACTGGACATGGCCTAAAGGAAACTGAAAAAACGTCACATTATCAAAAAGCATGTGTGCACCGTCCTAGGATTTTACACAGATGACATTTGCGATCGCAGCGGGCGGCACAAAACGTCATTCGGAAAACATCACAACTAATTCCAAGCTTCACCATAAGGCCGCTTATTTTCTGATGAAATACCTAAGTCAATCGCGAAACCACCGGTCTGTAACCATCAAACTCATCCCATACCTCTTCCCATTCCCTCACGACCCCATTAGCGATAGCATTCTAAGACTGACGTTTTTCAATTGACCTCTCCAGTGCAAACAGCAGCCTCACCCGCCATGGACACACAGAACCTGATTCAAATTATCGACACCGCCTGGGAAAACCGCAGTGCGATCAACTCCAGCACATCGGGCGAAACCCGTGATGCCATTGAACAGGTGATCAGCCGTCTAGACAGCGGTCAGTATCGCGTCACTGAAAAATCAGGCAGCGACTGGGTCGTCAATCAATGGCTCAAAAAAGCCGTCCTCATGTCCTTCCGCCTCAACGATTCCACCGTTATTTCCAGCGGTCTAAAATACGGCGACATGGGAGATGCCCCCTGGTTTGACAAAGTACCCTCCAAATTTTCCGGTTGGACCCAGGATGACTACACCCAGGCCAGCTTTAGAGCCGTCCCCAACTGCGTCGTCCGGCGCGGCTCCTACGTGGCCAGCAACGTCGTGCTCATGCCCAGCTTTGTCAATATCGGTGCCTACGTCGATAGCGGCACTATGGTAGACAGCTACGTCACCGTTGGCTCCTGCGCCCAAATTGGCAAAAACTGTCACCTATCTGCTGGTGTTGTCATTGGCGGCGTCCTAGAACCCCTCCAGGCTAACCCCGTTATTATTGAGGACAATGTCTTCGTCGGCGGACAAAGCGAAGTCTCCGAAGGCGTAATTGTCCGAGAAGGTGCGGTCCTGGCCATTGGTGTGTACCTGAGTCAGTCCACCAAGATTGTTGACCGAGCCACAGGCAAAATCACCTATGGCGAAATTCCGCCCTACTCCGTTGTTGTCCCCGGAGCGCTACCCGGTAAACCCATGGCGGACGGCACCCCCGGACCTAGCCTGTACTGCAATGTGATTGTCAAAACCGTGGATGACAAAACCCGGTCAAAGACATCCATCAATGAGTTATTGCGAGATTAACGTAGGTTGGGTTGAACGAGTGAAACCCAACATCTCAGAGAATATTGGGTTTCGTTATGCTCAACGTTCTTGAAGAAGTTGGGTTTCGTTATATCGAACGTTCCTGAAAATGTTGGGTTTCGCTCAACCCAACCTACAAAATGCACTTTCTTCTCCAGGAACCCTAAATGTCTCTATTGCCCTTCGACCAAAAGGAAGGATATCTGTGGTTAGATGGCAAAACCATTGTCTGGAAAGACGCCACCATTCACCCCCTCACCCACGGTCTCCACTACGCCAGCAGTGTCTTTGAAGGTGTTCGCATTTACAATGGCAAACCCTTTTTACTGACCGAACACATTGAGCGTCTGTACCAGTCTGCCAAAATTCTGGGCTTTGAAATTTCTTACGCCATAGACGACATCATCATCGCCACCCACGAACTACTGGCTAAGGACACTATCGATGTCGGCTACATTCGCCACTTTGCCTGGCGCGGCAGCGAGCGTCTGCGCATCTATGCTCCGGACACCTCCACTCGTCTAGGCATTGCCGCCTGGGCATTTCCCACAACGCTCTTTAGCATCGAGACTAAGAACCCCTTAAAGCTGACTAGCCAGATTACCTGGCGTAAACCCGATCCGACGACGGCACCGACTATTAGTAAAGCCGCCTGTCTCTATCCCATCTGCACCATGAGCAAGCACGAAGCCGTACTACAAGGCTTTGACGATGCTCTGATGTTGGACTATCGCGGGCTCATTGCCGAGTCCACTGCATCAAATGTGTTTTTGATTATGGATGGAGCGGTACATACGCCCATACCGGATTGTTTTCTTAATGGGATTACCCGACAAACCATCATCAAACTGGCCAAGCAGTTGGGGCTATCTGTCGTAGAGCGTCATATTCAGCCAAAAGAACTGATCCAGGCCCAAGAAGTCTTTTTGACCGGAACCACCTGTGAAATTGAGTCCATTAGTCAAATTGATGAACAAACATTCAAACCGTTTGGACCGGTGACTATGCGATTGATTAAGGCGTACAGAGATTTTGTGACGGAGCAAACAGCATAGATGATGCTTGAGAAGATTATGTTAATAGATCCCTGATAGCTTCTTGACCAGAAACATCCCAAAACGTTCTCTACAAAAACTACCATGGCCGTCAGCACGTCCCTTCATATCTCCGCCATCGATCCTGTAAAAATCACCCAGGAACTTATTCGCTGTCCCAGTGTCACCCCTGATCGAGAGGGAGGGCTAGATGTGGTTCAGCACCACCTAGAAAGTCTAGGCTTTACCTGCCACCGCATGAAATTTCACAATGAACCCGGCAGCTACGAGGTGGATAATCTCTATGCCCGTTTGGGAACTGAGGCACCCAATCTGGCGTTCGCTGGCCATACGGATGTAGTACCTGAGGGGAATCGTGAACGGTGGGGAGATATTGACCCTTACAAAGGAGAGATCCGCGACGGTATTCTGTGGGGGCGAGGCACTGTTGATATGAAGGCAGGTATCGGCTGTTTTATTGCCGCTGTTTCCTCCTGGTTGGCTAAAAACAAGGACGACTTTAACGGATCGTTTAGCTTTATTATCACGGGCGATGAGGAGCACGAGGCGATTAATGGCACTAAACCTGTGATGCAATGGCTAGAACAGCGAGGCGAGAAGATTGATGCCTGTGTCGTAGGGGAACCGACTAATCCGTTGGAAATGGGTGACTGTGTTCACATTGGGCGACGTGGCAGTATCAATACATTTATCACTGTAAAGGGAAAACAAGGCCATGTCGCCTATCAGCGTAATGTGTTGAACCCAGTACCGGCAGCGGTGGCTATGGTGACAGCTCTGCAGAATTTATCATTGGATCAGGGCAATGAGTGGTTTGAGCCCTCTAATTTAGAGATGACTCAATTTGAGACAGCAACCTGTGCCGAGAATGTGATTCCAGCTGAGGTCAAACTGCGATTTAATATTCGCTTTAATGACGAACAAACCGGAGACGGGCTACAGCAACTGATTTGTGAAACGATTGATCCCATTGCCCGTGAATATGGCACCGAGTATAACATTCGCTTTCGCGTCAGTGGTGAAGCGTTTCGGACAGATCCTCAAGATCCGTTTGTGACTCTGGTGCAGGATGCGGTGGAAGAGATTGCCAATCGCCGTCCTCGGCTGAGTACAGAAGGGGGCATTACCGATGCGCGCTATCTTGTTCCCCACTGTGTGACGGTGGAGTATGGGCCATTGGATAATACGATGCACCAGATTGGTGAACATATTCCAGTTGCTCACATTCATGAGTTACAACAGGTATATGAGCGCATTATTGATCAGTTTTTTTCTCAGGTTTAAAAAAATCTTAGCTTTCGAGAGGTATTTCAATAGTTTCTGCTGGGCTGGGCTAAAGAAAATGGGAGTTGTCAGGGACGGTTGAGTTTGATGAGATCTGTATGACAGCAGGCCATAAGGGGCAACCTGATAAGGTTAAAAAAAGGGCGCAAGGGGCGTAGGCAGAAACTCAAAGGGCTACTCTTCGAGAAGCAAGCTACGGAAACACGGTACGCTCGAAACGGAGAAACCGCCAATCTTTGGGATGATTCAACGGGGCGGAGAGGTGATGATGGAGATGGCTTCTGTGAAGTCCATGTTAATACGATGGGAGGTTTCTGGTCGTTGCTGCGTTCATGGTTGGGACCTCATTGAGGTATTTCACAAGAGAAATTTCTGAAACATACCTGCTCATAAATCCCTGCGCTCGTCCCCCCATAACGACTATGCACACCGACTATCGAAAATGGCTCGGTACAATACAGAGATTCTTGCTAGTGGGTTATGGGTAACGTTATACAGCTTGTGCCTACACCATATTGCCATGCCTAATTGTGATTTCTTTGCATACGGCGACGATCACCGCTTGCTCCTTGATCACATCTTCAAGACGATGCCCTGCCGCATTTTCGAGCTTGTCTCTAAATTTGATACCGAACTGGCAGAGTTTCGCTCACTCGCTGATGTTGAACATCGATATCAGATTAACGATTGGTGCCACGGTCAACACCAGACACTTCATCTGCAAATCTATGCCGACGGTGCAAGCGGCAAGGTCAATTTCCGACGCGATGGCTTAGAAAAATGCGAGGATGCCGCGTACCGCTATTCCTGTCATGGATGGGGACTCATTCAGCTCTATCTCGAATCGCCGCGCAACGGTATCCTTCGTAACTCGCATACCAACCATAACTCAGAAACTCGTGCCCGCAATTGGGCTACGACATATCCCGAGATGGATGATCCGGGAGCATGGAACTGGACCGTAGTGAATTCCTTCTCGCGAAAGCTTAATCGTTTCATCCGCAAGTCTGGCGTCGAAAACCGGGGGGCTCGTGCAGTGCTTCCCCATGCCTCATCATTTATAGTCTGACAATCAACTGAGCCGTAGGATATCAAAAGTACATCAGCAGGGCGATTTGGTAGCGGCTTGGGGATACGTCTCCCAGTCATCTTGCATCAAGGAAGTTTAAAAGATAGACCTTTCTTCAATTATGAGGTAAAAGTGAAATATGAAACGATTATGAAAAGGGTGTCTTTTTCTATGGCAACTTCATTTCTTCCTATCCGCCGGGGGACCCTGTTAGCTTCTGGGCTTGTGCTGGGAGTTTGGCTGACAAGCTGCACAAGCCCAGAAGCTACGTCTCCAGAGAGTGCTAGGACAGCAGACACCGCTGAAGTTGCTGCGGCCTCCGACGACGATCGCAAGGTCGTTTTGACCACTTTTACCGTGCTGGCCGACATTGCTCAAAACGTGGCAGGTGACACGCTTAAGGTAGAGTCTATTACCCGGATTGGGGCCGAGATTCACGGCTATGAGCCCACGCCTAGCGATATTGTCAAAGCCCAGGATGCGGATTTAATTCTCTACAACGGGATGAATCTAGAGCGCTGGTTTGAGCAGTTTCTAGGCAATGTGCAGGATGTGCCCTCAGTGCTGCTGACGGAAGGTATTGAGCCCATTCCTATCGCCGAAGGTCCTTACACCGACAAGCCTAATCCCCACGCCTGGATGTCACCTAGAAACGCTCTGATCTACGTGGAGAATATTCGCCAAGCGTTTGTGGAGCTAGACCCTGACAACGCTGACATTTACAACGCTAACGCCGCCGCCTACAGCGAGCAGATCAGTGCCATTGATAAGGATCTGGCAGCGGATCTTGAGCAGGTACCTGATAGTCAAAGGTTTTTGGTGAGCTGCGAAGGGGCGTTTTCGTACCTGGCCCGCGATTATGAGATGAAAGAAATCTACATGTGGCCTATCAATGCGGAGCAGCAGTTTACGCCCAAACAGGTGCAGGGTGTGATTGAGCAGGTAAAAACCAATGATGTGCCTACTATTTTTTGTGAAAGTACGGTGAGTGATGAGGGCCAAAAGCGAGTGGCTCAAACAACTGGTGCCCGATTTGGTGGAAATCTCTATGTGGACTCGCTGTCCACCGAAGAAGGACCAGTGCCGACATTTTTAGATTTGTTGGAATATGACGCTCGGATGATTTCCAATGGTTTACTGGCGGGTAGCAATACGCCATAAACTTTTCGGTTGCTTGTTTACAAGCTAACGAGTCGAACTCACGTCCATACACTTTTTTAACCTTCCCCCCTTATTTCAGACTATGCAAGCAACAGCTACAGGTTTAGATATTCTCGTTGACAATGTCAGCGTCACTTACAGCAACGCTCGTCTTGCCCTTTACAACGCCACCTGCACGGTAGCACCCGGCTCGATTACCGCTCTGGTGGGTCCCAACGGCAGTGGTAAGTCCACTCTGTTTAAGTCCATTATGGGGTTTTTACGGCCTAGCCAGGGTCGTGTACGGGTGGGTGGTTTCCCAGTAAAGAAAGCTCAAAAACGTCAGCTGATGGCCTATGTGCCCCAATCCGATGAGGTGGACTGGAATTTTCCGGTGAGCGTATTTGATGTGGTGATGATGGGTCGCTACGGCTATATGAATATGCTGCGGATTGCCAGCCAAACCGATCGCCGTAGGGTGATGGAAAGTCTAGAGCGGGTAGATATGACAGACTTTCGCCATCGGCAGATCGGGGAGCTGTCGGGGGGACAAAAAAAACGGGCCTTTCTAGCACGGGCTCTGGCTCAAGAGGGCAAGGTAATTTTACTGGATGAGCCGTTTACGGGGGTGGATGTCAAAACCGAGAAGAAGATTGTTGATCTACTGATGCAGTTGCGGGATGAGGAGCATACGATTTTGGTGTCTACTCACGATCTAGCATCGGTGTCTACGTTTTGCGATCGCACCATTCTCCTCAACCGCACCGTACTCGCCTCTGGCAATACCACTGACACATTCACCCAGGAAAACCTGGAAATGACCTTTGGTGGTCTGCCCATCGCCCCCCTACAGCCATTTCCTCAACAAACGGAGGTGGATGCATGAATGCGCTTCCCATCGCCGCGTTTCCCACTGTTGCTTTATCTATCTGGAACTGGATAGTTGAACCCCTACAGTACGGATTTCTGGTTCAAGCCATCTGGGTTAGCGCCTTTGTCGGTTTGGTATGCGCCGTCCTTTCTTGCTACGTTACCCTCAAGGGTTGGTCGCTTATGGGCGACGCCATTTCCCACGCAGTTGTACCCGGCGTCATCGTTGCCTATGCCCTAAATATTCCCTTTGCCATCGGAGCATTTCTATTTGGGTTTGGGGCCACTGTCGCCATTGGCTACGTTAAGTCCAAAACCCGCTTAAAAGAAGACGCCGTGATCGGAGTAGTGTTCACAGGTTTTTTTGCCTTTGGTCTCGTGCTGATCACCAAAATCCCTAGCAATATTGATTTGTTTCATATTTTGTTTGGCAACGTGCTCGGCATCTCTCGCCAGGACATCATTCAAACCCTGATTGCCGGGGGAATTACCCTGGTAGTCATTTTGCTGCGTCGCAAAGATTTGCTGCTATTTTGTTTTGATCCTAACCAGGCTAAAGCCATTGGTCTCAACATCCAAGGCATGTACTATACCCTGTTATCAGTACTAGCGCTCACTATTGTCGCCGCACTTCAGACCGCTGGGATTATCCTAGTAATTTCCATGCTAGTAACGCCGGGGTCGATTGCCTATCTACTCACCGATCGCTTTGATCGCATGTTACTTATTTCGACCATTGCCAGCGTTTTTTCCTGTATATTAGGCACCTACCTCAGCTACCACTTAGATGTCTCTACTGGCGGTAGTATTGTAGTCTTGCTCACCCTTTTATTTGTCCTAACCATGGTGTTGGCGCCAAAATATGGGTTAATCGCTCAAGAATTTAGAAAGCGCTCGCCTCACGTATTAGACGAAGGACAAAAACCACAGGTAGTGGTTGATCAGACTTAAATCAAACAGACTATCCATTTATCGAATACTAGCTGAGTCACCGGCTCCGGACCACCCGCTGGGGATTGGCTGAGCCAATTCTCAGCGTCGTTCAGCTTTTCTAAGCTTTGCCAGCACTGCCAAATAGTCTGATTTTTTGAGCAATCACCTCCTGCATGGCACCCGTTGATGCTTTTTGACAATCTAAGAGATCGCTTTTAGCGTCAGTCTTTCCATACTCTCGCCAAAACTGAAGATACTTTTGTCGAACTTCGGTATTGACATTAAACTTACATACTCCCAACTCAATTGAGCGCTGAATCATCAGAGCAGGCAAACCAGACGCACCGTGTAGCACCAGCGGAATGTCGAGTTCCTGACGAACCCTGGCCAAACGCTCAAAATCTAACCGGGGTTCACTGTAATACCGACCATGAACGTTGCCAATGGTCACTGCAAGGAAATCTACTCCCGATTCTGCCACGAATTGCTTTGCTTGGTATGGGTCAGTCATTTTGGCTTCTTTCTCAGCAACCGTCAGGCCATCTTCGGTACCACTAATTCTACCGACTTCTGCTTCTACGGTCGCTCCCTGGGCATGGGCCAGGACAGTCATTTCACGGGTAAACGCGAGATTTTCTTGAAAGGGAAATTTAGAACCATCCGCCAAGATTGATTGAACCCCCGCTTCTAAGGCCGTTTCGATGGCAGTACGATCGTCACAGTGGTCCAAGTGCACTGACATTGGCACCTTGGCTAAATCGGCTGCTTCTACAAAAAGCTTAACCAGAGGCGCTCCCCCATACTCCAGGATGTTAGGCAAAATTTGGATAATGGCAGGACTATTGTCCGCCTCAGCCGCGTTAACGACAGCTTTAACACCTTCGAGATTGTACAAGTTAAAGGCTCCGATAGCGTAGGACTGTTTTTGAGCTTTCTCTAGTAGTTCTTTGGTAGACGTGAGCATGAAAGGATTCCGGGGTAAATATCACTGAGTCAAGCGAAATTGATTCAACCTAGTTGCTTACTAATAAGTTGGTACAGCCCATTAGTATCATTGAAGAGGCTGTTATTTAAATCGGTGATGGCTAGGCTCGATTTGACCTGGGCCGATAGGTCAAATATTCTTCTCAAAGATCCGCGCTCTACCATGTCTGCCGCTCCCGCCATTACAACTGAGTTTGTTAAGCCGCTCTCTCCAGAACAGCAGACAGTCTTTAAAACGCCTCTAGAGACTCCTACCCTGATGATTTGGGGAGAGAAGGACGTGGCCCTCAGTAAGTTTCTAACCTACGGCACAGAATCTTTGGTAACGGATTTCACCCTGCACTACCTGCCCGACGTTCTTACTGGGTACAGCAGGAGGCACCGGCACAGGTTAATGCTTTACTCAAGGATTGGCTGACTAATTAATTAACCGGGGACTGAGCTAGAGCTTTCAAGAGTGTGCGGGGATGAAACAAAATGCCCGGTGATTTAGCCATATGGGCCACTTGGATAAAATCGTCATAGATCTTTGTGTCAGTGGTGGCTGCTTGCACTACCCGATCAAAATAGCTCTGTATTTTCTGCGTAAACCAGTCGGGACGATCGCCAGTGGTCATCTCCCAGCGAAAATCTTCTCCAGTGGCCATCATCCAGGGTATTTCTATAATTTTGGCCAGCTTTCGCTGAAACTGTAATGAAAAATTACTGTTTAAATTCTCTTTAGACACGCCGCGCAAACTGTCTCCCAACAGCATAGCTCCCATGCCAGCAACGGTCATACCCTGACCATAGCTGGGATTAAAAGAACATACTGCATCCCCTAGACTAACCAGTCTGGCGGGCATCGTCTTAAGTTTTTCATAGTGACGCAGGCGGTTATCAGTGTTGCGATGACAGTAAATGGGCGATAGGGGCTTTGCTTTTTGAATAGCGTCATAAATGGCAGGGTCTCGCAGACTCTTGGCAAATTCTAGAAATTCCTCTTCTCGGTTACTGGGGTAGTCTTTTTCAAAGCCGCTGAGAGTAATCACACAGCGGTTATTTTCCACTGGATAAACAACGCCACCTCGACGGGTAGTGCCTGGCTTACTAGCGATAATCACCCCCTTGATAGCGTCCTCTGGAGAATATTCATACCAGCGGGAGGCATAGCCTAAAAAGGAGTTAACCGTTGTGGTATCAACAGGACCATAGCCCAGTTCAGTTAGCCAGTCTGGCAGTTGAGAGCGGCGACCAGAGGCGTCTACTACCAGGTCTGCCTGAAGGATAACGGTGTTGGTAATTTTGTCATTGATTACGACACCTGTAATGCGATTATGATCGCAAACTAAAGCCTGAGCCCGAGTCTGATCTTTTAAGCTAAAACCTGGATGTTGTAGTAGCTGCTGCCGTAGATACCATTCCAGCAGCAGGCGGCTACAGATCAAGCCTTGCAGATTGGACTGATGCTGGGGCATCCAGGCCCATATGCTAAGAAACCGCCAGTCGTTAGTCCAGTCAAGGAGCTGAGCTCCCTGGGCGGTGAGGTTGGTGGTGAGGGTAGGAAATAGCGACTCTACCAGGTGGTAGCCATGGAGGAGGAGGGCATGGACGTGCTGGGCCTGGGGAACACCGGGACGTATTTCAGGGCCATCGGGGAGCTGATCTCGTTCGAGCAGGGTGACGTGGTCGAAGTGGTCCAGGAGGACTCGGGCGGTAAGGAGACCAGCGATGCTGCCGCCGATGACGATAGCTTGAGACATGATGAGGTGGATGCGATTGGACGATAGAGACGTGAAGGAATTTGCAGAGTTACCTCAAGCGTAGATCGAATTCTGACGCTCTCAAGAGATTAGCAGCGAGCCTTACATCGTAGTGCACACTACAAGTAGCACGAGCCTGTAGCTCCTACTTTAACGCAGATCTTGCGCCTAGCGAGGAAGCGCCCACTCGCACGAGCGTTTCAACCCGGCGCGGGCTTTAGCTATACAGCCAATCTTAGTATAAGATTTTGAGCTCATTGGATAATCCTCAGTTAGCGTTAGGGCTTGAGTCTCATGGTTCTCAGCCTTACGACCAACACTGGTGCAAGATTTCAGTTGAGATATTCTCTCTCCTCAAAATAGGGGACCTAATCAAACTCTTTTTTAGAGCACTTCTAGAGACTATGCTATTTAATGAGTCATAGACTTGAACCAGCTATGTCTGATCCGCCATATCAAACAACAGAACTTCAGCATCCCCTGATCGCCCTGTTATCGCTAATGCTTCAGATGCTGTCACGGCAACTCCATCACCAGCGTTGAGAAAATGCTCATTCAGGATGATATCACCACAAACCACCTGTATCCAAGCAACACGATTAGCTTGAACTGCATAGTCAATATGCTCATTAGCAGTTAATCGAGCGGCATAGAGATTGATATCCTGATGAATGGTAACAGAGCCATCACGACCATCATGGGAGCCAATCAGGCGCAATTTACCTTGCTTCTCTTCAGGGCTAACGTAAGTTTGTTCATACCCCGGCTCTATACCCTGTTTTTCAGGCAGCACCCAAATCTGGAGAAAGTGTACCGGATTCTTATTTGAGGCATTGTACTCACTGTGGCTAATGCCAGTGCCCGCAGTCATCCGCTGTACATCTCCCGGACGGATAATAGAGCCATTACCCATACTATCTTGATGCTTCAGAGCACCATCAATGACGTAGGAAATAATCTCCATATCTCGATGGCTATGGGTGGGAAAACCCTGTCCCGAAGCAACTTTGTCTTCATTGATCACTCGCAAATTGCCAAACCCCATATGGGCCGAATCGTAATAGCTGCCAAATGAAAATGTGTGACGGCTGTCGAGCCAACCAAGATTAGCATTGCCTCTTGTCGATGCAGAACGAATGGTGATCATGATTTTACCTCCTGCTACTTCCATTGGGTGGACATAATTTAATTATGAATTGCAACCAATAAAACGACAATACTCAAATTAATATACAGATTGTCCTCTTTTAAGCGACAATAAAGTTAGAAAGTAGAGATTAAATAAAACTCCACTTGAGCCGGACTGAGCGGAGTCGAAGTCCTCTAACAATAAGATTGATTTCTCTGCTCTTAGGGGTAGCTCGAAAATAAGATACCCGTAGATTTCTTAGGCAGTAGTTCAGTCAAAGGACCAAGCAGCGTGGATAAGTTTGCGGCCATGCAGGCATTTGTGCAGGTAGTTGAAGCCAATGGGTTTGCCGCTGCCGCCCGAGTTATGGGCTTGTCTCGTTCAGCGGTCAATAAACTGGTGATTACCTTAGAGACGGATCTGGGGGTGCGGTTGCTGCAGCGCAGTACCCGGCGGGTGACGCCAACCGCAACAGGAATGGCTTTTTATGAACGATGTTTGGGTATTCTGGCAGACCTGGAGGAAGCAGAACTAGCCGTTTCTCAGGCTCAAGCGGAGCCAGTGGGACCATTACGTGTAAATGCTCCGATGACCTTTGGTACCTTGCATTTGGGTCCAGTAATAGCGGAGTTTATGGTTCAATATCCTGGCGTGCAGGTGCAGCTAACCTTGGAAGATCGGTTTGTAGATCCGGTGGCAGAAGGGTTTGACCTCACCGTGCGGATTGCTCAACCGGAGACCTCATCTCGCTTAGTAGTCCATGAGCTAGCCCAGCTCAGGCGTTTGCTATGTGCAGCCCCTCGCTATTTACAACACCATGGTATGCCTCAGTCAGCCGAGGATTTGAGGAACCACAGTTGTTTGGCTTATGGGGAGCTAGCAGGTCGGCATGAGTGGTTGTTGGCAGGACCTACCGGAGAGAACCGAGTTGTAGTCAATGGAGCGATGTGCTCTAACAACGGAGAAGTATTAAGGGATGCTGCCATCCTGGGATTGGGAATTGTGTTGTTGCCGGAATTTATTGTTCAACAGAGTCTGGAACAGGGTAGCCTACAAGAAATCATGGTAGATTATCGACCCCAGGCATTATCTCTATGGGTGATGTATCCTACTAATCGACATTTATCGACTAAGGTACAGTTATTGACAGTGTTTTTACAGGAACGTTTTGGAACAATTTTTAGCCTATAGCTGGTTGTGATGATTCAGATTGGCTAACCCCAAACACCATGATTTATCACCCTCAAAACAATTTTTCTTGATAATTGCAGCGGCTATAGCGATAGATCAGGCCACTCAAGCATCTTACCAGGGGCAGCTCAAGACTATTGTGGGCACTACGGACGCTAACGGTTTGCGTTTGATCCGACCACTAATCTACTCGTCATCTCGTTATATCTATCCTTTAGCAAGGCGTTCGCAGACAAATTCTTCCATCTCTTCGTAGAGAAACTGCAGTTTTAGACCCGATTCAATATCATCCGCTCGGCCACTGAGTTCCATCAGTTCGCCCACACGGTTGGCAATGATTTCACTAGAGTCATACAGAGTATCCGGGGCAATACCACCTCGACGTCCGGCTTCAAGAAAGGTGGCTTCTAGATCTTCTCGAAGATAGGCCGGATCAATAATGCCGTTGGGGAAGCTCACAGCCAGGTAGGCTCGACACTCTAACTCCATTCGATCAACGCTGTCCCCTAGCATCACCGAGTAACCGTCCTGATTTACAGTGGTTGCCACTTCAGGGGTGTCTTCAGCGGGAAGCACTTGGGCCAGTGCCGGGTTAACGGAGGAGCCAACACAAACAGCCAAGGTGCCAAGAAGGGAAAACAAAAACGGTTTCATGGTCAATGGGGGTTTAGGGGAGCATGCTGGGATAAGGACCTAACCAGATACTATATATCTTTACACCGATTGGAACTACGGGTCTTGCCCGGTTTTTAGATTGGTTTTTAGATTGCCTTAATGTATTGCGTTATTCATGCAAATCACTCCCCCCCAAAGCCCAGACACTCCAATTCATCCAATTTTTGATCGCCCTTGGTACCGAAGGTTTGAAACCTGGCTAGGAAACTCATCGCCTCTAGGCAATGCACCGATTTTTCCGCCAGATATATTTCCTTGGGCAGCCAATCTGGAAAAAAACTGGACCGTGATTCGCCAGGAGCTGGATCAGGTACTGAGTGATGTACAGACTCTGCCTAGCTTTCAGGATGTTATGCCCCGCCAAAATCGGATCAGCCCCGATAACAAATGGAAAACCTATTACTTCTGTGCGTTTGGATTTGTGGCGACTAAAAACTGCGAGCAGTGTCCACAAACTTGGGCGCTGCTCAAGGATATCCCAGGCCTAAAGGTGGCGTTCTTTTCTATCCTGGCACCGGGTAAGCATATCCCTGAACATCGGGGCAAACACAAGGGGTTGATTCGCTATCATCTGGGGCTGCGGGTACCCGAACCCAAAGAAGCCTGTCGCATTCGGGTAGATAATGTCATTACCCACTGGGAAGAGGGCAAAAGCCTGATTTTTGATGATACTTACTACCACGAGGTCTGGAACGACACCGATGGCTATCGCGTGGTGCTGTTTTTGGATATTGAGCGGCCTTTTAGCTTTCCGCTGTCTTGGATAAATGGGGCGGTATCCCAGCTGCTGACCCGCTCGCCCCAAGTAAAGCAGGCTAAAGAAACGATTAACCTATGGTAGGGGACGTCATGACGCCCCCTACAATTCTTACCACCAGCGGACCGCTAGCATTGAAGCGGCGGGAATATCGTCTTCAGCAGGCCACTTAACGGACTTGTAGGTACCAAAAACGTGGTCCCACCAGTCTACGCCCAAGCCAAAGTTATGGTTCCACATGCCGTATTTATGGTGGACGTAGTGGACGGGCATTTTCATCCAAAAGCACTTGCGAGGGTTTTCGTGCTGGAGCTGGTGCGCATAGGCGGAAAATGCGGCGTAAACGATGGCTCCACTGGCCCAGCCGAGACCAACAAGCAGGGAAAAGATAAAGGGAATGGCCATTGCGATCGCACTGCCCAAAACATAGTCTCGAAACTCCCACAGCACCCCCTGCCCTTCGTTGCGGCGATGGTGATCGCGGTGGCGCTGGCCCACTTTGACAGAAACATGCATCAGCCGATGCAGCCAGTACTCGACAAAACTGGCAAATACAAAGGCCGCGACAAAGCTAATGGCAAATACAACAGACTGGGGCATGGGTAACTCCATTACAGATAAGCGTTGGGGATGAGCACTGCAGATTAGCACTGTAGATTAGCACTTGGGGAAAAGGGCACATACGCCCGCTGCTTCATCCTATTATTGTGAAATATTTTTAAGAATACAAGACGGATTGTAAAGTCGCCCATGGCTTCCCTGCCCACTCCCCTACCTATCTTTGCCATGGCCGCTCGGTGGCAGCAGCGTCGATTTACACGCCAGCTGCCCCAGGCCCCAAATATTCAGGCTCGTTTTTTGCAGACCTTACTGCAAGAGCAGCAAGGGACAGTCCTCGGACAGGCCCTGAAACTGAACTCTATCATCACCCTGGAGGAGTTTCGACAACGGGTACCGCTCTGGAGTTATGACGACTATGCCCCTTATTTTGAGCGAGCGGCCGCTGGTGAAACCAATGTGGTCTCCCCTAGACCTGTGCAAGGCTTTAACATGAGCAGCGGCTCCACGGGCAGTCGTAAACTTGTGCCCATTACCAAACGGGTACAACAAACCCGAGCCTATGCTAACCAGGTAGCCATGGGGTACGCCTTTGAACAGGCCCAGGCCCAAGGGCGAGCCGTGGGACAGCTGCTGCTGACCACTTTGATTACGCCTCTAGGACAAACGGAGGGCGGCATCACCTACGGCCACGTCAGCGGCAATCAGCTCAGGACGACGCCGTCCTTTGTTTACAATCCGCTCTTTGCCCAACCCTACGAGGCCCTCTTGGTGAGTGACACTGCCGCCCGCACCTATGGGTGCCTGCTGTTTGGGTTGCGGCAGCCACAGCTGGCCTACCTCGCAGCTAACTTCCCCCTGATCATGCTGCAGGTTTGTGCCTATTTAGAGCGATTTGGTCCCGCCCTGGTGGAGGATATTGGTCGGGGCACCCTCCGCCAGGATATTCAGCTGGATCCCCACCTACGACAGTTTCTTCAGCGGCGGCTATCCCCCCAGCCGCAACGGGCCAAGCAGCTCCAGGCTCTCCTCGAAACCCACGGTCGACTGCTTCCTCAACATGTCTGGCCGCACCTATCTTTTTTGATTACGGCTCGGGGTGGTCCGTCGGATTTTTATTTTGAGCGTTTTGATGAGTACTTTGGTGAAACCCCTATTTTTGGAGGCACCTATGCCTCCTCGGAAGCAGTTTTTGGCAGCTGCTGTTGGCTGAATGCAGATGGTGCTTTACTGGCACTTAGAACCAACTTTTTTGAGTTTATTGCCCCTGACCAGTGGGAGCAGGCAACACCTAAAACACTGCTCCCTCACCAGCTAGTCACGGGTGAATATTATCGAGTGCTGGTAACTAACTACTCAGGCTTTTGTCGGTACGACATTGGCGATGTGGTGCAGGTAATTGAAATGCGCCATGGTGTGCCTGTAATTGTTTTTCGCTATCGCCAGGGGGGAACACTCTCGGCAATTTCAGAAAAGACCACCGAGTACCATGTGGTGCAAGTAATGGCTGTACTCCAGGAACAGTCGGCAATTCAAGATTTTAATTTTACTATTGAAGACTTTTGTGTAACCCTCTCAGAGTCTCTTGTAGATCCCTTTTATGTCCTTAATATTGAATTAACCGGTGAGATCATGCTGCCACACCCGCAACAGTTTTTAGAGGCATTTGATCACCAGATGCAAGCGGCCAATGAGTCCTACGCCCTAAAGCGCAAGAGAAACGATATCACTGCACCGCAACTCAACATTTTGGCCCCAGGCAGCTTTAAGCAACTGCGTCAGCGCCGTCTAAAACCAGGAGTAGCTGATGATGCCCAGGTAAAGCTATCCCACATTAGCTGCGATCGCACCCTCTTAGAGGGCATCACCATTACCCAACAGATCCGCTAGAACGGCCTATACTGAATCGAAAAATGGATACCACTGTCCTGCAGACCGTTATCATCCGTATCTAGGTCTACTAAGGGAATTCCCCAATCCACTCGGGCAGTGAGGTTATCACTTTGCTGCCAGAGGAGACCAAACCCGGTTCCTACTAAGGTATCAGTGCCAGGATTATTGCCATTGTGGTTCCAGACCGTGCCCATGTCGATAAAGGGAGTAATCTGTAATATGCCATCCCACTCAGGCACCCGAGCAATGGGCCAGCGCAGCTCTGCCGACAGCAGGGCACCACTATCGCGCCGCAGGGCATCCTGGCGATAGCCACGGATGCTTTGCCCTCCGCCCAAACTAAACTCTTCTTGGGAGAGCAGATCGTCAGCTGCGATTTGCAGATCTCCCCGGAGGAAAAACAGCCGTCCGGGCTTACCTAACTGCTTGACCCACTGTCCCTGGCCTCGCCAGGAAAAAAAGCGGCTGTCGGGAGCATCATCATTGATGGTAGCGTCCAGCAGATCTAGGCCTAGGTTGAATTGAGATCGCAACGCCAGCACATGATGCTGGCTGCGCTGGGTCCACTCTTGAGAAAATCGCAGCGCACTGATGCGAGTCCGGCCATTTTCGTCGGCACCGGGAGATAGGGGAAATGGACCAATATCATCCAGACCTAATCGGGTTTGACTGGACTGATGGGACAGCGTCAGCCCCAGAGCCGCTGCTTGGGTAGGCGTTTCCACCAGCGGACGCCGATAGCCCAGCTCATAGTAAGCGCTATCAGACGAAATATCGAGCACCGAGAAGGCCGAATTGATCACCCGACTATCAGAGTAGCCAGCGGCTAACCGCAGCGTGTCATTATTGGGGCTAACCGGTAGGGTATAGCTAAAATCCACCCCATCGCTGCCCTCAGTATGTTTGTAGTTCAGCGTAATCCGATCCCCAATCCCAAACAGGTTTCCTTCCTCAACACCAAGGGTGACCTGGGTACCCCCAATATTAGGAGAGCGACTATTAGCAAGCCCCGTATTCACAGCAAACGAGTCCGCCTCTACGACGTCTATTACTAGCAAACTCGTGCCGGGTCTAACCCCAGCCTGCAAATCAGCAGACACCGTATCAATCAGCGGATCTAACTGTAAGCGCTGCAAACCGGCCAAAAGCTCATCGACATTGAGCGGCGGCTGAGCCACCAAGCCCACACGGCTGCGAATATAAGCCGAGTCTAAACGACGAGTGCCATTGACAATAATGTCTTCTAGCTCTCCTTCGATCACTTGAATAGTGATAGTATCATCCACAACAGTTTGGGGAGGAATCAGTGCCCCCGATGTGAGATAGCCCGCATCCACATACCGTTGGGTGATCTCTGAACGAAGCTGTAAGAGATCATTAAAGCTGACCTGACGATCGCGGTAAGGTTCGACCAAATCGGTCCAATCTGCCTGCTCGAATATCGTACTACCTACAATTTGGATATTAGCCACGTAAAATGTAGCATCACCTTCACCGAGGTCATTCTCTGGTACAGGTGACTCATCGGGAGAAAGCAGCTCTTCGGGGGGAGGCAGAGGGGGCAGTAGATCTTCAGGGAGCGAGGGCTCAGGGGGGGTATCTGGAGAAATCGGCGACGTCTGGGCCATCAGAACAGCTGTCGCTCCTTGGCTAAGGGCCGGATAGAGCAGAAAAAAACCACACTGCCCCAAACCTAACAAAATCTTAGCTAGTAAATTTTTGTCTATCATGCCGTAGTCCGATCAAAATACCATATGGCCAACGAGAAACTTGCCAGAAGTCCTAGAATATCAGCATTGCTGATCCTCGAGATGGCTTTAGATATAAGGAACTGTCAAATAGCAGTGGCTACAGATCGGTCCATCTCCTAAATCAGCAATCGCGCATATTTTGGCTCTATGGGAAGATGCACGCTCTTCAACATATGATCTTTTGCGTATACGGTCTACTAAGTTAACAGAGACGTCATATAACACCAATTAAGCAGCTTTCTTAAGAACGAGAATTTAATTACGCTCTATTTTTCGCCGTACAGGCGTTCCATGGCAACCTCTGCAAACACAATTTTGGATCTTAGTAAAATCCTTATTCCTTAAGCAAAATTTTAGGCAAAGAAGTATCGTCACACGATGACCGTATTGAGGATCTTGCCGCTACCTTCAACTTAGGAAACTCAGTCTAGTGAACTCAGTCATGCAGTTCCCTTAATCGGTAGGAATAGAGTAAAACAGGTCCCCTGGCCTGGGGTAGAGGTAACCTCAATAGCCCCCCCATGTTTGTCTACCACAATCTGTTGGACAATGGCTAAGCCAAGGCCTGTGCCGCGACCCACATCTTTAGTCGTAAATAAATGCTCAAAAATTCGCGGTTTGACCTCATCACCAATGCCCGCACCGTTATCCTCAATCGTAATTACAATCTTATTCTCGTCATCGGCTAAACCAGTTTTGATAGTGATTACATTAAGGACATTAAGGCGAGATGCATCCGTTTCAGATGTTAGGGTTTGACTCACATCGTCCAGAGTATCAATGGCATTCGCCAACAAATTCATAAAGACCTGGTTGAGCTGTCCTGCAAAACATTCAATCTCAGGAATAGATTGATAATGTTTCTGCACATGGATCTCTGCTCGATGGGTATTGGCCTTAAGACGATGCTTTAAAATCAATAGGGTACTGTTAAGACCGACGTGAACGTCAAAGAGGACCTTATGTTCTTTGTCTGCCCGTGAAAAGTTTCTTAAGCTAATACTAATATTATGGATACGCTCCATCCCAGAAGACCAAGAGCCCAAAATCTTTTCTAAGTCTTGGCGCAAAAAATTGAGCTCAATCGATTTAATCTCATCTTTAATAATTTGTCCCGGTTCAGGAAATGTTTGCTGATACAGATCAATCAGTTTTAACAGATCATGAATATAGTCTTGGATGGGCTCTAAGTTTCCCTGTAAAAAACTGATGGGGTTGTTGAGTTCATGGGCTACACCTGCCACCAGATTTCCCAGTGCTGACATTTTTTCACTCTGGACTAGCTGTAGCTGCGCCCGTTGCAGCTGTGCTAGAGATTCTGAAAGTTCACCTGTACGCTCTTGTACTCTGTATTCAAGTGCCTGGGTCAGCTGCTGTAGTCGAGATTCTGCTTCAGTTTTGTCAGCAATCTCCTGGGTTAGTACTATATTTTGTGCTTCTAACCGTTGTGTCAATAGACTGAGCCGTAAGTGGAGTTTGACACGAGCCAGCACTTCTTTTTGCTGAAAAGGTTTGGTAATGTAGTCTACCGCTCCGATTTCTAACCCCTGCACCTTGTGATCCGCATCCGTCAGAGCCGTCATAAACATGACAGGTATTGTCTGGGTCTCCATTTGAGCTTTTAATCGTCGGCAGGTCTCAAACCCATCAATCCCTGGCATCATGATATCCAGCAAAATTAAATTGGGCTGAGCATACCGGGCTTGCTCAATGGCAGATGCACCATCGGTGGCCACCAATGTAGTCCAATCATTGCCCCGCAATGCATCAGAGAGTACCTTCAGATTAGTGGGATTATCATCCACAAGCAAGATGCGTACCGGAGCATCTGAGGAGACATTCATGAGTTTTTTTTGAGTGATATATGGGCAAGGAGCAGATGTTGGATCTGTTTAATTTGAAAATTAGCTGCCAATGTGTGTAGTCTGTCGACTAACCCTTGAGATGAGGAATCTGTCACGGTGATCTCCTTGAGTTTCTGTTCAATCCCCTGAACATCCCCCATCATGGCCAGGTGATAAAGGTTATCTAAGATGGGCAAAGAAATCATCGCTGGTAGGCTCAAAGCATCATTCATGGGTAGAGACATACCCACCTGAGAACTAGCAGTCGTGGAGCTTTCATGGAGCCACTCTAGACCCAGCTGAGTTTGCAATTCCTGCACTAACGCCTTAAAGTCTATCGGTTTAGGTAAAAAGGCATGGGCTCCAGCCGCTAGGCTTTGATGGCGAGAAGCCTCAAGAACGTTGGCACTAATTACGATAATCGGTGTTGTGTGCAGCTCAGGTGTACGACGGATCTGTTGGATAAACTCAATGCCGTTTAAATGAGCCATCACTAAGTCAGTAATCACTAGATCAGGCTGCTGTGTTTGAGCAATTTTCAAACCAGCTATACCATCTCCAGCAACCTGGGTACGAAATCCTAGGGAAGTCAAAAAATCAAACAACAATAACGAGTCTTTTTGACTGTCATCAACCACCAAAATACTAGGTGATTTTCCTTTGATACCAACAATAGTTGGATCCGGAGTTTGAGTTGTCTCCATCGACTGAAGACCGTAGTCTAGGACAGGTAGTTCCACATCCATCCAAAATACGCTTCCTTCCCCCAGACAGCTGCTAACCTGTAAGCGGCTACCCATTAATCGCACAATTTTTTGGCTGATGGCCAGCCCTAGGCCAGTGCTTTCCAGCTGGTGTTGATTATTAACCATCTGTTCAAACGGCTGAAAGCTTTTGTCTAACTGCTCTGGAGCCATGCCAATACCTGTATCGGCAACAGATATACGCAACCAGCAAGATAATGTCTCAGGTTGTTCGGTCTTTATCTCCGCCTGAGGGCTTGAGCCGCGCTGTAATCGCTTGACGCTGAATGTAACCGTACCTTGGTCAGTGAACTTGATACTGTTGCCCAACAAATTAAGTAGAACTTGACGCAATCGTTTGTTGTCAATCATTACCCTGTGGGGTAACGATTGATCAAACTCTAGATTAAACGTCAGTTTCTTGGCACGGGCACGAATCTCACAAACCTCTGCAACACTTAGTAAGAAGGGGTGTAGATAGGTTTCTTTTGGGAAGAGTTCAAGCTTCCGAGCTTCGATTTTAGCCAGATCTAAAACATCATTAATCAGGGTCAACAAATGATTTCCACATTGATAAATAATGGAAACCTTACTGTGTTCTTCGTCAGAGAGCGTCCGTGAATTTTGTAGGATTTGCGCATAGCCCAAGATGCCATTGAGCGGTGTGCGGAGCTCATGGCTCATATTGGCTAAAAATTCGCTTTTGGCCTGATTAGCACTATCGGCAACGTTTTTTGCTTTGGCTAACTCTTGTGTGCGTTCTTTTACCTTTGTTTCTAGGGTGACCGCATAATCTAAAAGCTGCTGATTGGCGAATTCTAATTGCTGGTTGGTGAGCTTTAATCGATGGTTTTGAAAACAGTTAGTCGTTGCGATCGCACTAGCCACCAACGCCGTCATCGGTGGCATCACCGGCAATATCAGCCCCAGGATAAAAATGCCATAGCTTCCCATCAGTATCAGAACGACACTTAATCCAGTCACCACCGCAGGCGTTAAAAACCATCGTCGCTGCCGATTTTCTTGATGGTTATGGGTTTCCAAACACCAAGTTCCCAAAGTACCCAGTAGCGTCCAGACAACGATCCATATCCATTGGTACTCCCAGGTCCACCCCTTGAGTAGGGGACGCTGACCGAGGGTCGTGTCTAGCAAATAGCTAGTGATATTAGCGTGGACAAATACCCTTGGCATAGGTGCATCCTGAGGTCTGAGACCGCTACTGTAGGGAGTGGGGAAAAAATCCCTAGCACTAACGACAATTGAGCCAATGTAGACAATGCGATCTCGCATCAAATCAGCCGACATATTCCCTGCCAGTACATCACTCAGCGAAATTTGCTGAAACCGGCTACTGGGGCCGTGCCAGTTCATCAATATTTGATACCCCCCCAGATCATCGCGGGAGTAACCAGCCGCTCGCCGTACCATCGGTGCAAAGTTAGCCCGGTTCAATCGAAACTTCTGTTGCTCAGGGTTCACCGCTTCAAGGGCAATATTGTCTTTTTCTAAATAGTCAAGAGCAACCTGGGTGCCCAAACCCGTCTTGATAACAGACGTATTTTTATCTTCAGAAACGATTAAAATACGTCGAATAATTTGGTCTTTATCGACGACAAAATCGGACATGGCAACTTGATCAGACGCTGCTAATACTGGCGGTGGTGTCACCTGAGTCCCAGAGATTTTCTCAACGCCGATAAGCTGAGGAGTCGTTTTAAAGACGTCAAGTAGTTTTTGATGCCCCGGCTCTTCTGGCAAATCTCGATAGAGATCTAATCCAATTACCCGAGGCTGCTGCGCTCGAATATTAATCAATGCCTGAGCCAATATCTCATCAGTTATGGGCCAATCACCCAACCGTTGAATATCAGGTTCGTCTACAGTAACAACAACAATCCGATCATCTATGGATGCTAGAGGTCTGCGACGAAAAAATTCATCTCGGATCGCCCACTCCCATAAATTAAATACACCAACAGCATTAGCGACAATAACTGTCACGGCCACACTAGGAATTATGGGCCAAACAGGCTTGCCCCGTTGGATAAACTGTCTCAGAGCCGCTAAAAACACGTACTGGCAACACTATTTAGAAAACGGGGTTCCAAGTATAAGTAATTTTTTTAAACTTTAGTGATTTTCAGTCAAATCAGCAGATAGCCTCCCAACCTTTGGCTACAGATCGTCCTACTCTACAAGGAGTTCCCCCTTGCTATTGTATTGTTCCCAGAAAAGGACTCTACACCAGCGACTCTAACCCTGCAGATGCCAGAAACTCTGACCAACTGGCAGTAGTATCACCCTGTAAGAACAGTTTGCCAACCCACAGAAGCATATTGCCCCGCCAGGGGCTAACCACAATCAGCCAAACATGCCAGATTTTAACGTAGCGATAATAGCGTACCAAAGCCGCTACTCTAGGAAAGACGTTGTATGACAGCCCCTATGTCGGCCTCCCTTCTAACCCTTAAAGCCATTGATAAGATATACCAAAACGGTACTGTGGCTCTGCAGGACGTCAATCTCACGGTGCAACCGGGGGAATTTATCAGCCTGGTAGGGCCCTCAGGCTGCGGTAAAAGCACCGTATTACGATTGGTGGCTGGGCTGGGGGACCCCACAGGCGGCATCATAGACTGGCAACGTCCCCCCGAACAGCGTCATTTAGCCTTTGTCTTTCAAGCTCCAGCTTTGATGCCTTGGGCCAATGTTGTGGACAATGTCTACCTACCGCTCAAGCTGAAAGGGCAATCATTGCGTTCGGTACGAGCCCGCATACAAGACGTGATTAATACCGTTGACCTCAGCGGGTGGGAGCACAGCTATCCTCGGCAACTGTCAGGAGGGATGAAAATGCGCGTGTCCATTGCTAGAGCACTGGTGACTAAACCTAAGGTTCTACTGATGGATGAACCGTTTGGTGCCTTGGATGAAATGACCCGCAGCCGCTTGAATAGCGATTTACTTCATCTGTGGGAAGAAAGACACTGGACTGTCTTATTTGTCACCCACAACATCTATGAGGCCGTATACCTATCCAGTCGGGTCATGGTCATGGCTGCTCGTCCAGGCAGAGTTGTGGCTAATATCCCCATTGAGGCTGCTTATCCCAGAACAGATTCGTTTCGAACATCGCCCCAGTTTAACTACTATTGTCGTGAGATTATGGCAGCGTTGACAGCGGCTGAGAAGGCGGGTGTGTGATAGGGAGAAGAGAGCTGAAAAATCATGGAAAGACAGATATCGCAGGTGATTGAAAAGACAAGAACAGAATCGTTATGGAATTGGCTGGCTCCGGCTTTAGTGGGGTTGGCAGCGGTAATCGGCTGGGATATTTTTGTGCGGGTGACTCACATGCCCCCCTATCTGTTGCCCGGACCCGGACTTGTGATCAAAACCCTCATAGAAGAATGGAGAGATTTATTGCCATCCCTGTTGGTGACGATTCAAATTACGGTAGTGGCATTTTTAGCTGCGGTGGTCTCGGGGTTATTA
This sequence comes from Cyanobacteria bacterium P01_B01_bin.77, assembly GCA_039028535.1. Classification (GTDB taxonomy): domain Bacteria; phylum Cyanobacteriota; class Cyanobacteriia; order Phormidesmidales; family Phormidesmidaceae; genus Leptothoe. The sequence continues at coordinate 23,647 of JBCCHX010000004.1, read as the reverse complement.
ATTGCAATTTTGTTTGCCCAGAGTAAGTGGGTAGAGCGGAGCTTTTTTCCCTATGCAGTGATTTTACAGACGACACCGATTGTTGCGATCGCACCCCTGATCATCATCTGGCTCCAAAACAATACCTTTATGGCCCTGGTGGTCTGCGCCTGGATTGTAGCCTTTTTCCCGATTGTATCGAACACCACTCTGGGGTTAAACAGCGCCGACCATAACTTGCAAAATCTGTTTGAAATCTATGGTGCCTCCCGTTGGCAAACCCTGATCCATCTAAGGTTACCCAGTGCTCTGCCCTATTTTTTAGGCGGATTACGCATCAGCGGGGGGTTAGCCCTAATCGGAGCGGTGGTGGCTGAGTTTGTGGCTGGAACCGGCGGCACCCGCTCCGGCATCGCCTATCAGATCCTGATTTCCAGCTTTAATCTCCAAATTCCTCGCATGTTTGCCGCTTTGCTAATGACAACGGTCCTGGGAGTCACTATCTTTGTTGGACTCACGATATTGTCGGATCGATTGCTGCAGCACTGGCACGAAAGTGCGATCAAACGCGAGAATTAGCCTCAAAAATAGCCTCTAGAAAAACTTATGTCTGCTGGATTTATCAAGATGCCTGAGACACCTCACTATTGGTTAACCAATGGCCGCATCCCCCTATGTTTTCTCAGTGAGGATGCCGGTCTAGAACCGATTCCGTCACTGCAGGCCTTTCCCCATCTAGAGGAGCTAGTGGCAGTGGATGTGGAGATCAGTGGGGGTGCGATCTCAGCTATCCTGCCCGCAGGTCAGACAGATTTGGATAAACCAACGGTAGAGCTAAACCAAGGTTTAATCTGGCCTTGTTTTGTAGATATGCACACCCACCTGGACAAGGGACATATTTGGCCCCGCTGCCCCAACCCCGACGGCACCTTTATAGGAGCCCTAGATACCGTACGCCAAGACCATGACAACTGGCACCACGACGACCTGTACCAGAGGATGGAATTTGGGCTCAAATGCAGCTATGCCCATGGTACCCAAGCTATTCGCACCCATTTAGACTGCTTTGGGTCTTTGGGTCGTACTAGTTTCACCGTATTTGACCAGCTTCGCCGCCAGTGGCAGGACCGACTTACCCTTCAAGCCGTCTGTCTCGTCTCCCTGGACTATTTTCTAACGCCATTAGCTGAAACCTTGGCCCAGTTAGTGGCCGAGTTTGGCGGAGTATTGGGGGGCGTAGCCTATATGAATAAGGGCCTGACAGCGCAGCTAGATCAGGTTTTTATCCTGGCTAAACGCTACGGCTTAGATCTAGATTTTCACACCGATGAAAGTCTAGACCCTGAAGACATCACCCTCCGCTTCGTAGCCGAAGCCGCCCTCCGTCACGACTTTCAAGGAGCCATCACCTGTGGCCACTGCTGTAGCCTATCGGTGCAATCCCCCCAGGTAGTTGAGAAAACCTTGGCTCTGGTCAAGGCCGCTAATATTGGCATCGTCAGTCTGCCCATGTGCAATCTCTACTTGCAAGATCGTCAGCCCGAACAAACACCTCGATATCGAGGCGTAACCCTATTACACGAGCTCCAGCAGCGGGACATTTCGATCGCTTTGGCCAGCGACAACTGCCGCGATCCGTTCTATGCCTACGGCGATCATGATGGCTTAGATGTGTTCAAACAATCGGTTCGCATCGGTCATCTGGACCGCCCCTTTGACCATTGGCCTACCAGCTTTACTCGCCGTCCAGCTCAGCTCATGGGACTAGAAAGTCTGGGAACATTAACAATAGGGACTCCTGCTAATCTAATTTGCTTTAAAGCTCGTACCTTAAATGAGCTAGTGGCTAGGGCTCAAGAGAACCGAATCGTACTTTGCCGGGGTCAGCAAATCGACACCACCTTACCCGACTACAGCGAACTAGACCCCTGGGTACAATAAAAAAGCGATCAACGAGGACTCACTCATCTCAATTTGCCGTGCGCTCTACCAAACGATTCAGAGAAATTCTTGCGGCCTCGGCTACCTGAGAATGGCTATCTTTCGCCATATATCGAAGAGCGGATAGGCTCTTTTCACTGGGTAGGTTACCTAAAGCTTCGGCTAATCGCTGCCGTACTAACCAATCCTCAGACTGGGCAAAGTTTAAAATTTCATCAATGGCGCTTAGATCGCCAATTTCACCAAACGCGGCAATAGCAGCCTGCTGTAGAATCACTTCCGGGCTATGAAGCGCCTGAATCAGAGCATCGTGGGCACGCGGATCCTTCAGATTTCCTAAGGATACCGCCGCACTAAAGCGCACCAGCCAATCAGTGTCCTCATAGAAAGAGCGAATCAGCGGCTCAAAAGCCCGAGGATCTTCCAAATAGCCCAATGCTCCTGCCGCATCGGCTCGAATGCCATAATCCGGGTCAGTTTCCAAAATTTTGACCAGCAAAGGAAAACTTTCTACCGTTTGCTTGATGCCCAGGGCAAAAATCGCCATTGAACGCACCTGCTGATTGTCATCATCCAGGACCAACTTGATCAGCTCTATCGCATCTGGATCAGGTACATCACGCAGCGCAGCCAGCGATAGCTTTTTATCCTTAAGGTCGCCGGTTTTGAGTTTATGAGCCAGGACGGCGAGATCGAGCATAGTGTCGTTATAAGTTTGCCTTCTACTTCAGATTATAGTGAAAGGTTACGAGCTGTGGGATCAAAGCATAGAAGCATATCCGAAACCTGTATTTAGCTGACGGTGCGGCCACCTAGCTGACGGCACAACTCTCCAGAAATGTGCGGAATACCGAACTAACGTCTTGAAGGGCTTATTAGGGTCATGGAAGCTAACGCTACTACCCCGATCTTTCACGATGCCCATCGTACCGTTGATTCAGGAAATCCTAAATTATGACCTACCAAGCAAACAGCAAGCGCCAAAAGCGTCGTAACCGTCGCCGTTATACCCCTGCACCAGCTGGCAAACCCAGCCGTACGAGTTCTGGGGGAGCTCGTTAAAATTCCTGTTTTTGTTAACGTTAAGTTGGGGTAAGAGTTGTTATAGCTAATGGTAGGAATAGATCCCTTATGCATTAACTCGCTAAGATCTTTTCAATAGATGTAGATGCGTTCAACAACCTACCCTGAGACTGCCAATGACTACTAAAACTGTCCTGCAGTTTATGCAGAAAACTGCCAATAATACCGTCCTCCAGCAACAGCTTGAAGCACTGCTTGGTTGTGGAGACGGTGATATTAGTTCCAGTGTCAACCTTGATCCCGAAGAATCCTTAGCCCTTAGTCAGCGTGCTCCCAAAGTGATTGAGTTAGCGGCTTCTATGGGTTATGAGTTTTCTAATGATGAACTGCTATCGGTAATAGATGCCTTTAAACAACACCAAAACGGTACTATCTCTGATGCTGCTTTTGCCAATCTCTTAGGTATGACGTCGGGAGAAAGCGTGCCCCCCGCTGTACGCAATAACTTTAAGCGTCTAGCTAACTATTTGTCTAAGACCTATTTAGGTGTCAAGATCTCTTAGTAATCGCTGACGAAATCATAACGGGGATCAGCATCAGAACGGATACATAGGCCAATCTTGACCAGGCTGATCCCCACCAGTACTGCTCTTGGCAGGACTCTTAACCGAGTCTCATCGAGCAAGGATAAATGCCTACAGATAGCAAGTTTTATAGTCTCTCCGTCATTGTTATTTGCAGTTTTCTTTAATTACAACAAACGCCCCTAACCTAATAACCAAAGGCATTTCCCCACATCAACAATTCTTGAGAGAGACTATAGACTTCATGAGAATATTTTCTTACGTAACGCTCTCTTGCGAAACGTAACGTCTTTGACTAAGTAATTCTAAGTCCGTTAGAGTGTCATTGGATTGATTCGCGGGTCAATAATTTGTGTGGAAGATCACTTAGATTCTGTCGGTTAATGCTAAGCCCTCACAACTCTGTCCACTCTGGTATGGAAAAACCCGGTGGCAGACAGTTACCGCTCTCTTTTTAGATTATTTTTTTGTAGTGCAGTGTCACACAACATGGTTAATTCCCATTCTGTGACGGCGTCAGCTTCTGAATCTCAAGAGCTGATGCCGTTGGCTGAGGTACACCCCTCAAATGTCTTATCTTCTGAGGTGTATGTATGTGTCCATGGGCACTTTTATCAGCCGCCGCGAGAGAATCCATCGTTGGAAGCTGTTGAGCGACAGCCCGGTGCTGCGCCATTTCACAACTGGAATGAGCGAATTTTGCGTGAGTCCTATCGTCCCAATGCGTTTGCTCGCATCGTGGACCACCATGGTCAGGTACTAAGAATCGTTAACAACTACGAATTTCTTAGCTTTAATATCGGGCCAACGCTCATGAGCTGGTTAGCGCGCCACGATATTGAAACCTACCGACGGATTTTGTCGGCCGACCAGCGCAGCTGCGATCGCAACGACGGCCACGGTAACGCCATCGCTCAGGTTTACAATCACATCATTTTGCCCCTGGCCAATGACCGTGACAAACGAACCCAGGTACGCTGGGGGATTGCAGATTTTCGCAAACGTTTTAATCGCGATCCCGAGGGCATGTGGCTCGCGGAAACAGCCATCGATCAAGATACCCTGCGGGTACTAATCCAAGAGGGTATCAAATTTACCATTGTGGCCCCCTCCCAGGTGCAGCGCTGTCGTCAAATGGTCACTGGGGATCAAGCAGCAACAGACTGGGATGAAGTCGGCGGTGAACAGATTGATCCCACCCGCCCCTATCGCTGTTTTGTCTCCGGTTTACCGGCAGGGCAGGACTATATCGATATTTTTGTCTATGACGGCCCAATTTCTGGCGATATGGGCTTTAGCGATATTTTGCAGTCATCTCAGTCCTTTGCGGATCGAATTGGACAAGCGATTCGCGGCGATCGCAAAGAGGCTCAGCTGATTTCAGTGGCCACCGATGGTGAAACCTTTGGTCACCATCGCGATGGAGCAGAGCGCGCCCTAGCCTATGCGCTTCAGCATGAATTTGTCGACCGGGGCTGGCATGTGATCAGCTATGCTCGCTACCTGAGCTTATTTCCTCCCACCTGGGAGCTAGAGCTGAAACCGGTGACCGCTTGGAGCTGCGCCCACGGGGTGGAACGATGGCAAAGTGACTGTGGCTGCGGTGGCGGTGGTGAATGGCATCAGCAGTGGCGGGCTCCGCTACGGCAGGCCCTTGACTGGCTGCGGGATGAGCTGATCGAAATTTATGAAGTAACCGGAGAAGAGCTGTTTAAAGATCCCTGGGCAGCTCGGGATGCTTATATCGATGTGATTTGCGATCGCACCCCCCTCACCATCGAGCAGTTTCTAACCGAGCACCAGCTCCATGAACTCACCCAAATTGAGCGCACAGACGCCTTGTGTCTCTTAGAAATGCAGCGCCATGCCATGCTGATGTATACCAGCTGCGGGTGGTTCTTTGAAGAAATCTCCCGGCCCGAAGGTACTCAGATTTTGCGCTATGCGGCCCGGGCCATTGAGCTAGCCGAGGAGATTTGTGGCGAATCCCTCGAAGATGACTTTATGGCCAAGCTAGCCTTAGCCCCCAGCAATATTCCCCACTTTAAAGATGGTGCCGGAGTTTACCAGGCTCAGGTCCAACCCGCCCGCATCAGCATCCAACAAGTGGTTGCCCACTACGCCATGTCATCGCTGTTTCATACCTATCATCGAGAACAGCGGCTGTACTGCCACACCCTGGTGCACCAGGATTATCAAAAGCAAACCATGGGGCCTCTCACCCTCGCCCTGGGTCAGGTCAAGGTCGTATCAGAAATAACCCAGGCCCATGCCAGCTATGCGTTTGCTGTATGCCATTTTGGAGGACAAGAATTCCTCTGCGGTATTCGTCCCTTTAAAAATCGACTCGCCTATAACCGTGCTAAGGAAACTGTCCTGCGTACATTTGCCCAGGGCATTATGGTCCAGACTATCGCGGCTATTCAAACTCAGTTTGGGGAGCACACCTTTAACCTGCAGCAGCTGTTTGGGGAAGAGCGACAGCACATTATGCAGCTGCTTAGTCAGAATACCCTGCACCAGCTCAATCAGTTGTACACCCAGATTTATCGGGAAAACTACGGTGTCCTGATGGCATTTCACCGGGAAAACATGGAAGTGCCTCGAGAACTCCAGGTGGCCGCCGAGATTACCCTAAGTCACCGCACTATTGATGTCCTGCGTCGGTTAGAACAAGACCTGAGTGATATTGACGAAAACATTGTGGCCATTAGCACTGGCTATCTGGGTGAACTAGAGGGTATTGCCATTGAGGCCAATCATTTGCATTGTCACCTCACACTACCCACCGCCGCCCCCTTATTGGAGGGACTGATTTTACAGTCCCTCCGGCAGCTACTGCGGACTGAGACAGAAACACCAACATCTGATTGTGCCCTTGCGGTTAATCCCATTGCTATCCAGGGAATTCAACGGCTAATCACCCTGGGGGTTAACTTGGGATTACATCTCAATCTAGAACGATCGCAAGAAGTGTATTACCACTATATTCAGCACTGCCCCTCCATCTCTAGCTTAGGTCAAGCCCTGGGTATAGCTGAATAGAGAAGCAAGTACGCCGGAGAAGAAAAAGTTCCAAAAAGTGCTTTCTAGCCTACGCGTCTGTTGGGCGCGTAGGCTTATTGAATTGATATGTATGCTTATCGCTGATACAGGATACGGGCATCAAACCCTGAGCGGCGTGCTTCGCGCACGCGTTCTGCTGCGCTGGAGCGGCTGTCATATCTACCAATGTTGATAAATTCTCCCTGGCGGGCAGAATCAACCACCGCATTGCCAAACACACGCTGCACCCGTCCTAGATAACGAGGGGGCTCAGTCACTGCAGCCACATAGGGCAGATCATTACTAGCAAACTCCTCACCAATGCTCACACCTAAACCATTCAGGGTTTCTTGGTCGGCTATACCTGTAACGGGTAAATCATATACCTGCTGAAATTCTCGTACCGCCTCACGAGTCAGAGTGCCATAGTCGCCATCGATAGGTCCTGGATTAATACCGTTACTAACCAAGGCCCGCTGCAGCGCTTCCACATCACGGCCAAAATCTCCAAACCCAAGCGAGCGTCTGACAACCGCTGGACTACTAATACTGGGGGTCGGCGGCAGTGCAGGTGGAGTTAGAAGACGGGTCTGAGCTTGGCTTGGCAGCCCCCAAAAGGCCAACATACCGCTAACAAAAGCAGCCGTCAGTAATTTAGGCATAGCAAATTTTCCTGGTAGAACGCTGACAGGCTCTAGCTAGGCATATGCCGCATCAGCTAGATGGCGTACACATATTAGCGGATAATTCTAGAAAATCAACACATCAGCCATAATCGTTGCATCTAATCCTTTAAGACCCGAGCATCGTAGCCATAAGAACGCGCTCGATCGGCCTGGTCATCGGCTAGGGAATGTTTGTCATAACGCCCGAGGCTAATGTAGTCGCCAAGTCTACCATCATCAACGAGAACGGCATTGGGAAAATCTCGCCTTACCCGACGTAATTCCGACTCACCAGCAATAACTGCGGCCACAAAGGAACTTTCTTCGCTGAAACTACCCGTCGGTTCAAATCCTAGATGGATTAAAGTTTCTCGATCGGCAATACCACTGACATTTCCTCTGTTATCTTCTAAACCGGCAGTTCGCTGATAGGCTCTGACAGCCTGCTGAGTTTCGCTACCGTAATACCCGGTTGTCGGTAGCCCAAAGCCAAAACTATTGAGAACGCGTTGGAGTATCGTTACATCTCGTGACTCATCGCCAAACTGCAGTTGCTCATCATTAATGTCTCCGTGCACCGGATGCACCATGCGCGATAGCACGCTCACAGGATCAACATCTAGGGCACGGAGCGTTGCAGTATCTGCTAGCCCTGTCACCTCTAGACGACGAATGCGCTGAAACTGGCGCACAGCTTGACGAGTATTATCACCATAGATCCCATCATAGTTATAGGGATATAGCCCTCTTCCATCTAACGCTCGCTGCAATTGCACGACGGCCGGTCCACTATCGCCGTATCGCAGGCTGACATTTCTGACACGTTGCTGAGCTAACAGAACGGGCGCTTGCTGACTAATGGCAGGATTAGCCAAGGCCGGTAGACAAGCCAGCAGCCAGACTCCCGCTAATACCCCTAGCCTTTGGCCATTGAGAGTCCTGCTCATCGAGACTTTAGAAATACTCATGCTGCGCTGTCCTAATGCCATATCGTTTAACAAATACAACACTCTGGTCCAGTGAAATTACGGCCAGATTTTCGTTCTACATGTATTTATTAAATCATTTCCGCAAGGAATATACTGCTGCGTCCACAGCCATCAATATAATTACGCAAACAGTCTCACGTATATGAAGCTGAAGTAAGGGGTGGTTTTCGATCTTGATCAGCCCGTAAAAACAATCATTACCTGTATAAAACAGGTCTCAAACCTAGACCTGTCATTTTTTACATCGCTTTTAGCTACAATAGGCGAAAACTAAAGCATGAAAATTTGTAACATTATCCGGTTTGAGATATCTTGATTGCCTTGGGCACTAGCCCTTGAAGTTCCAGTATCTCCAAGCTGTCCCCCAATCAGTTTATAGATTCGGCTGGGTCTAGATTTAGCTGATCGGTATACAGAAGCTTATAGAGCGAGCCTAATCCAATCTATGACATGTGGATTTCTCTGATCCCATGCCTCAGGTTTACTGTATCTGGCTGGCGCACACTGCATCTGGCTATTGCACTTAGTGATTTGCTGGTGACTAGGCTGCCTTCGAACTGTCCTACTGCCGTCAAGAACGACCTATGTTAAAACCTCGACTCCGCCGTGCCTCGAGACGGCTTCTGCTGTATCGCGAGCAGCGCTATCCTAATATTGAACGCATTGGTGTTACTCACTCCTATTGGGGAGACCTCTATCATATTTTACTGACCATTGGCTGGCCCGCTTTTATTGTTCTCGTTAGCGGCTGCTATCTACTGGTCAATGCTCTGTTTGCCATCGCCTATGGTTTGGATGCGGGTGCGATCGCAAATATGCGCAACGGACACTTCCAAGATTTATTCTTTTTTAGCGTCCAGACCATGGCCTCCATTGGCTACGGTGCCATGTACCCCACCAGTACCTACACCCACTCACTGGTGGTCATCGAATCAATTTTTGGTCTCTTTTTCACAGCGATGACCACCGGTTTGGTATTTGCCCGTTTTTCCCTACCGACCGCCCGTATTCTCTATAGCCGCGTTGCCGTAATAGCACCGTTTAACGGGGTACCCACCCTCATGTTTCGGACCGCCAACGAACGCCGTAACTATATCCTAGAAGCACAGCTTTGGGTAACCCTAGTTCGCGATGAAATCACCGAAGAAGGCGACCATATTCGTCGCTTCCACGATTTACCACTCGTACGTTCCCACACTCCTGTCTTTAGCCTTTCCTGGACAGCAATGCACCGTCTCACCAGTGAGAGTCCATTCTATGGCGAAACTCCAGAAACTCTGCGACAAGGACGAGCCGAAATCATTGTGACCCTAACGGGCTTAGACGAAACCTTGTCCCAGACTATTCATGCCCGCCATTCTTTTAGTGCCTACGATATTTTTTGGAACCATAAGTTTGTAGACATTATTTCCACCAGTGAAACAGGCCGTCCTACCATCGACTACAACCATTTTCACTCCATTGAGCCCGTAGACCCAAGCAGCGTAAATCGTCATGGTCAAGAGCAGCTTAATTGGACCTCCCATGGATTCGATTCCTGGGCTCATAAAAATCAGCACTGGTGATGATGGATGAATTCAACAGTTAATCCCAAAAAAGCTGGCCTTTAGGCCAGCTTTTTTACCAAACATTTACTCCCAGGATGACATTAGTGTCTTACACCTGACTACTCGCAGGATAGCGCTAAACCAGCAAAGTAAAGAGCTTCACCATGAGCTTAGTGCGATTAATCGGCTTACTGATGAAGAAAGAAGCACCAGCAAACTTAGCTCGAATACGTCCAATTAGGCCAGATTTTTTAGCTAACAAAATGATGGGCACATCTTTGTACTGGGGATGACGACGCAGATGGGAACATAGATCGTAGCCATCTAGCCCCTCCATCGCCGTCGTGAGTAGAATCAAGTCAGGCTGACATTTGGCCAAGTCAGCAACCGCCGTGGCGACATCATCCACCGACGTAATCGAGAAAACCGTATCCGCTAAGTATCCCCGCAACTCTTGAATAAACTGATTATCAGAATCAATACAAACAAGCTGATAAGAAGGAGAAGCCGCATCTCTAAAGGTGGAGGACCCCAAGGTGTCAGAGTTTAGCACCTTCAAAGAGGTATCAAACGGGCTAGAGGAAGACTGCTGCAGCAACGTCTTCAAATCATTTCCTGGAACAATCAGATCCTCGATCGTCCGACTACGACGAGGAGCCGCAGCATCACCACTAGGCGCAGTATCACGCTTTGGGGTCAGCTCTTCGGATTGCCGATGACACTGCTCTACCAGCGTTCGGATATCTAGCGTGCAAAAAACCGGATAATCAACAATATTGCTAAAGCTATTGACCTCATAGCTACCGCGAGTCACCCGCAGCAAAGACGTGATGGTGGTTACTGCCAAGGCATGAACCAATTGACCTGCCTGGTCAAACGTGATGTGCTCTTGATCCACAAGCCAACGAATTGCTCGGTGATCGGCACTCAAGTCATCGTCTTGGTGAGTATACTGCCGATGGTAAAGCTGTAGCTGTGCCAATACCAAATCGGACATGGCCTCGGGAAATAGCTGACGGCCCTCAAACCGGAGAGCATCAAAGCCATTCTGAGAACTTGTTGCGAATAAAAGTTTGCCCCGCTGTAACCACAGAGACCATCGAACATCATTGGCAACTACCAAGAGTTCGCCACTGACTTGACGCCCTACAAGCTGTGCCAGCAACGTCAGCGGATGTAATGTTTTTTGCGTAATAGTACCTGCTAAAACCATGGGAGAAGTTCCGGTCAAAGAACGGTATTTGAAGTGGTAAAAATCAGATAGAGCAGCGATAGCTGAGATAATAAAAGAGGTTTTCTCGACATGAATAAATCTATTGAAATTGATTCATCTCTCAAACCGTCTCATCTAGCAATCATGCACAGGCTAATTGCTTTGCTCTCTCTTGATATAAATAAAGATGAGAAGTAATTAACAATTGAGTAGATACACTTATCACAAAATTAAGTCCATGTTTTCCTGGCAGTTCAAACCGTGTTGCTCTAGCAATTCTTTCGCACTGGCGTGAAGAATACAGACCTAAACAATTTGTTTACCGGGCTATATTGACCAATTTCAATCAGCCGCTAAAAAAGTGCAAGTATTTCCATAGAAACTGGTCGAAAATTCATATCTTTTGCCTCATCGGTTTATATAAACCCAATTTTAAAATTTCATATTTTAACCAACATACTTTCCGGACATGTTCGTAACTTACGATGTCATAATCACATTTTTGTATCGGATGCAGAAAACAATTTGATTGTAAACCCATACAGATATTAGAATACTGTCCTATCCGGCCATAGTACATAAATACGATAAGCACAGATAGATAGATTATTTTTAACAGATAACAAAACCTTTAACTAGGTCCTTTTATTCCGTATTTATCAGCACTTTTACTGATAGAACTACGGTCTTATCAACAGAGTTGTTAGTGCTTATCGCCCTCAACTAACCCAAGTTACCATCTGGTTTGACCAAGGCAACTCTAATGTTCTAGATGAAAGTACAGACTAATGACGGTATTCTTATCGACTAAGGCGTAGGAAATTCAGCCAAATTAATGAGTTCAAATATCGGTTTCTTATGATAAGCGGTGTTTAGCGTTGATTGTTCTATCCCTGACGACCCATCGATAAACGTCACAGCCCTAGTACGTACTTAAGTCTTTTGCCTGTTGCATCAAGACGCTATGGGTACTGTACTCAGCTTCATCAACTTGGGGATGCCGCTGCACATAGGTCCCATCCGGCTGCATTTCCCAAGCCTGACGATTGTCAGCCAGACAAATATCTAAAAGCTGCTTTAGGTCTCGACGTAGATGGGGAGCTAAGATCGGCGTTACCGCCTCTACTCGTCGATCTAAATTACGAGGCATCCAATCAGCACTGCCGATATAGAATTGCTCGTTGCCGCTGTTGTGAAAATAGAAAACACGAGAATGTTCTAAAAACCGACCGATGATACTAATAACTCGAATATTGTTACTCACCCCTTCAACGCCAGGAGTAAGACAACACACACCTCGCACTATTAGATCAATGCTCACACCTGCCTGGGAGGCCTGGTAAAGGGATTGAATAATACCTGGATCTACCAGGGAATTCATTTTTGCAATAATACGGCCCTTGGCACCATGGGCCGTCTCTTGATGGATTAAGGCAAGCATCCTTTCCCGCAGTGTGATAGGTGCAATCAACAACTGACGATAGGCTTTTTGTCGTGAGTAGCCCGTCAGGAAGTTAAACAAGTCAGTCAAGTCAGCGCCCAACTCCTCACTACAGCTTAATAAGCCTAGATCGGTATAGAAACGCGCGGTTTTAGGATTATAGTTGCCGGTGCCAATGTGTACATAGCGACGAATACCCTCATGTTCCTTACGCACTACAAGGGCAACTTTGGTGTGGGTTTTTAATCCCAGTAGGCCATAGACTACATGCACTCCAGCTTTTTCAAGGGTGCGGGCCCAATTAATATTGTTTTCTTCGTCAAAGCGAGCCTTGAGTTCAACCAGGGCAACAACCTGCTTACCATTCTCGGCAGCTGATATCAGCGCACTGATAATGGGTGAATCCCCTGATGTACGGTAGAGGGTCATTTTGATGGTCATCACATCCGGATCGGCTGCCGCTTGGGTAATAAACTGTTGAACCGTGGCCGCAAACGAGGTGTAAGGATGGTGCACCAACCGATCGCGACGCCGAATGATAGAAAAGACGTCATCTCCTTCGCCATCTGCCTCATCTCGGTTAACGCGATGCCACGGTGAGGGAATCACCGCCGACCAGTCTGGGTCTTTGAGTTCCGGCAAGGGCAAACCTGCTAAAATCATGAGATCGCCCAGACCAATCAAACCGGCGACATCATAGATATCATCATCGGTTAGGTCCATCTCTGTCAGCAGGGTAGCCCGCACTTCAGAGGATGTATCTGCTTGCAGCTCTATACGTACTAGGGAGCCCCCTAAACGCCGCTTTCGCAACTCTTGCTCCAGGGCCAGCATCAAATCATCTGCGTCATCCTCTTCGACAAACAGGTCGGCATTGCGGGTAATACGAAAGGTGTAATACTCTTCGACCACCATGCCAGGAAAAAGAAAGGTAAGATTTTTACCAATCACTTGCTCCAGGGGAACAGCGGCCCACAGAGTGTCTTTGGACTGAAGAGATTTAGGTAGTTGAATAAACCGAGGTAGCACCTTTGGGACTTTAATCCGCGCAAAGTGTGTTTCTTCTGAATCGGTTTCACGCACGACCACCGCTAGGTTGAGGCTGAGATTGGAAATGTAGGGAAATGGATGGCCGGGATCAACGGCTAAGGGAGTTAGGACCGGAAAGATTTGTTCTTCAAAGTAGGTTTGTAGATAGGTCACCTGCTTGCTACTAAGATCGTCGTAGTCAAGCAAATGAACGCCATGGGAGCGCAGCTGAGCTCTGATCTGTAAAAAGCAATCTTGTTGCTTAGCAAAGGTAGGACTCAGCTTATTGCTAATGGCCTGGAGATGTTCGGTGGGGGTGCGGCCATCGGCGGTACGGCGACTTACCTGTGCTTCAATTTGCTTTTTGATGCCTGCTACACGCACCATAAAAAACTCGTCCAGGTTAGTGCTAAATATGGCTAGAAACTTTAGCCGTTCTAGCATCGGGGTGCGTGGATCAAGGGCTTCATACAGCACGCGCTCGTTAAATGAAAGCCAGCTTAACTCCCGGCTAATGTAAAACTGGGATGATGCTAAGTCGATCGCAGGCGATGCCATTGAATCAGCAGTGCCATTGGTACCACTTTTAGTAACCGCTTTTTTGGTATTTTTACTCGCCATATTTAGCAACCCCCAATCTGAATCTACTTAAAAAACATCCTGTTCTCGGCCTACCCACCACTCGCCCAGCTTCATTAAATCGGCATGAACATCGGCTACTTGCTGAGCATAGTCATCGGCCGATAGCTCATGGCGACGCTCTTGCAGTTTTTTCAGCCGCAGCTGGATCAATAACCAGGGCTTACTAATGCCATTAGTTGCTTCAATGTACTGGGCTAACTCATTACTGTTCATAGGGCAGTTTTAGAAAAATAGTAAGGTCAGAATTCTGACGAGAGAGATAGACGTTTAGGTGTCGCTGATCCCAAGTATGATTTCATCTGTAAAGTGTTGCCTACCAGGGCCTTTGACAGATCAATTCATCCCGTAAATTAGCAACAGTATTTTCAAGACTATCTTTACCTTACTTAAAAATCAAAATTCATGACGTCAGAGTTGACACCGTTCCGAATAAAATCTATGGGAAGAAAAACCATAAACCCATGGAATAAAGCCTTACTAGCTTCTCTCCATGGGTTTATGGTGAGGTTAAGAACCGATATATTTTCAGACTTTGAACCCCTAAAACACTCGACCGGTGGACTACCGCTTGAGGTGGTTAACCCACTCCCGTAGGTTGTCTGCAGCAACATCACGACCACCGAGGCCAAATGCGATCGCAATTGCCACCGCAATTGCTCCCAACAACAGGCCAAAGGCTAGGTTAACAATGCTTGTTGCCACACCCATCTGCTGCAGAGCCATAGCTCCTACAAAGGCAATGATGGCAATCCGCGCGGCCTGGGCCAAAGTGCTAGAAGATGACATGCCCATGCCGTTAATCAGCCTAAAGGCCAAATTAGCCACATAGAGGCCAATGGCAAAGACAACGACACCGCTCAGTACGCGGACCGAAACGGCCATAATGTTGGTAACAATCTGGGTTAGGACAGGAAAATCAAGGATTTCAGTGGCTGTAACAGCACCGAACAAGATAACCCCTACTAAAACAATCACACCAACAATCTCGGAAGGTGTCTTCTGAGGTGCTTCTACCGCAGGGATAGGCTCACCCTCAGCGAGGACAACTTCGGGTTCCGAATCCGCTGATAGTTCAGACAGACCTAAAACATTAGTAATGTTGTCAAATCCAATTCCTGACAGTAAACCAACAATTAAGTCAGACACAAACTGACCAATAAAGTAAAAGATGGTCAGCACTACACCCGCTGCTAGTACCTGGGGAATAATGAAGAGCACCCGCTCCAACATATCCACAGCAGGCCCTGAAATCGCTTCAATATTCAGCTCATTGAGCGCTGCGATCGCAGCCGGGATCAAAATCATGGTGTAAACCAAGACTCCGGCCAGGCTAGAGACGGAAATACCTTGATCGGGACGAGCGGCAAGGCCAAAACGGGCCCCAAAACTATCGGCCCCTGTGGCCATCAGCAGATTAGTGACAATCCCTTTGACGATATTTGCCACTAGCCAGCCAATGCCAAATACAATAGCTGCCGTCAGGACTTGAGGAATTGCCGATAAGAAATCATTGAGCAGTTCTTCAACTGGCCCTAACAAACCAGGCAGCTGTAGTGCACTCAGTACCAGCGGCAAGGACAGTAGAAAAATAAACCAGTAGACAACATTGCCAAGGGTGTCATTGACTTGGAAAGCATTCCCCTCAGCGTCTACACCGGTTTGCTCAGATAGACGCTCATCCAGGTTAAAGCGACCTAAACCATTAATTACGGCGGATTTTGCTACCTTAGCAATCACCCAGGTAACAAATAGGATAAAGCCTGCCCCAGCCAGCCGAGGGACATACTCAAAAACGGTTTGCAACAGACCACTAATGGGTTCTGATACAGCATCCAGCTTGAGAGCATTCAGAATGGCGATGAGGAAGAAGAGCATCACCCCCCAAAACGCGATGTTACCCACCGTGTTTTCAATCGGGGCATCTTCACCCAGACCAGCTTTAGCCGCTAGCTGATTGTCTAGATTCGTTTTCTTCAGTAAAAACTTAGAAAATGCTTTAGCGATTGTGGCTACTATCAAGCCCACAATCAGTAGCAAAAAAGCACCTAGCAGTCCGGGCAAAAAGCTACCTAATTGACTGCCAATGGTATCCGTAAATTGCGTAATCGAGTTAGCTGTAATAGCTAGGTTAAACACTGGGTCTAATCCTAACGAGCCAAACCCAACCACCCCGTGGAATTGAGTCATTGTTCTCTATTTGCCTACTGAACATCTACACGCGCCGAACATGGCACTGAGCTTAAACACAAAGCATGCTTGCACTTAGGGTACCGTCTAATATCAATTTTTTTCCCCAGAGGTCTTACTAATAGCAGACTTTGTAATAAATTCCCTGTATTTCTAGGTACAACTGCGGAATTTGCACCAGTTTCCAGGCTTGTCAAGCCTCAATTAGCGGATTTTTAATGGGTTTTGATACGCCACCTCTCAGGTGGCCCTAAAGGCGCCTTTTAAGATAGATCTAACCTCGGACATTGTCCAGTACAAAGACTCATTCATCGGCAGAGGACAACATGTCATCATCGCTGGGGGATTCTAGCTCGTCAGCATTTGTCGGCGATTCCACCGTTTCTGCTACATCTACTGCCACATCAGCTACTGCATCTGTCTCCAGCGTGTCAGTCAGTGGCTCGCCAGACTCACCCTCATCCGTTTCATCATCCATTTCTATGGCACTGTCTACAACGGACTCGTCTTCAATCTCTAACTCAGGAACAACGGCAACGGCTGCGATCGCATCGTCTCCATCCAAACGCTGCAGCTGCACTCCCGTTGCCATCCGTGACTGGATAGAAATGGCATCAATTGCCTGACGAATAATAATGCCACGTTGGGTTACCAGCATCAGCTCATCGCGAGGATTGACTACCCGTAAAGCCACCAGCTCATCATTTTCCTTACGGAACTTCATCCCTACTAGACCCATGCCAGCTCGATTTTGTAAGCGAAAATTTTCCACCCGAACTCGTTTGCCTAGACCACCAGCCGCAATCACCAGCACCCAAGGTCCATAATCCTCCTCGTCGCCATCGGCAGCACCAGCATCATCCATGGCATCAGAAGGCGTAGTACCAGAGGCCGCAACCTTATCCGTCACCACCGCTGGCAAGATATCCATACTAATCAGACGATCGCCATCCCGCAGAGACATGGACCTGACACCTCGAGTAGGACGTCCCAACGGTCGCAGCTGAGTATTGTCGGCTCTAAAGTGAATGGTCATGCCATGGTGGGAACCGATAATGATACTGTCTTCGATCCGGGTTAAACGCACCCAGCGCAGCTGATCGCCATCCTCAAGGGAAATCGCAATTAGACCATTGGTGCGAATATTACTAAATGCCGACAGGGCCGTCTTTTTAATAAAGCCCCCCTGAGTAAGCATGACTAAATACACATCTTCTGAGAACTCCGGCACACCTAACACCGAAGTGACTTTCTCCTCGCGGGGAATCGGCAACATTTGTACGATGGGATTACCCCGCGCCACCCGAGACCCTTCTGGAATCTGATAAGCCCGTAGGGTGTAGGCTACTCCACGATCAGTAAAAAACAGCACATGATCGTGAGTACAACAGGTAATAAAGTGCTCAATCGCATCGTCATCTTTCATGCGGGTGCCAGACTTACCTCGGGTAGCGCGATTTTGCGCCTCGAAGGTGGAAATGGGCATCCGCTTGATATACCCCTGCTCCGTCACCAAGATAACCACCTGCTCATTGGCAATCAGAGAGATATCTGTTAGCTCGTCTTCGGCAGCTTCAATCACCGTACGTCGCTCGTCGGCATGGGTAGAACGAATCTGCTGCAGTTCTTCTTCAACAATGGCCAAGATGCGCTCACGACGGGCTAGAATATCGCGCAGATCGATGATTTTTTCCTGAAGCGCCTCGTGTTCCAGCTGAATTTTATCGGCTTCTAAAGCGGTCAGACGTCGCAGCTGCATCTGCAGAATGGCATCGGCCTGAGCAGAAGAGAGTTCATAAGACTCCATCAGCTCTTGCTTGGCGGTGGCCACATCGGCCGCATGGCGAATCAGGGCAATCACTGCATCGAGATTCTCCAGAGCGATCAAATATCCCTGCAGGATATGATCTCGCTCCTCAGCCTTGCGTAGCTCATACTGGGTGCGGCGGGTAATGGTCTCTACCCGAAACTCTAAAAAGACCTCTAAAAATCTCTTTAGGGGCAACAGCTGAGGCTCTCCGTTAACCAGAGCCAGCATGTTTACACCAAAGTTGTTCTGTAGCGGTGTCTGTTTGTAAAGATTGTTGAGCACCACCTTAGGATAGGCATCCCGCTTGAGTTCGATAACAACGCGCATCCCATCGCGATCGCTCTCATCACGAATGTCAGAGATGCCGTCCAGACGACGATCGTTGACCATTTCGGCAATCTTTTCAATCAGACTAGCCTTATTGGTTTGATAGGGTAGTTCTGTAATAACAATGGCTTCGCGATCAGGTCGACCAGTATACTCAAGGGTTTCAATGGTGGCTACACCGCGCATAGTCACCGACCCACGTCCGGTGAGATAAGCATCGCGAATACCGTTGCTACCAATGATCTGGGCTCCCGTTGGGAAATCTGGCCCGTGGATATGCGCCATCATCAGCTCTTGGCTGGTAATCTCAGGATTTTGGATCAGGGCAACCACACCATCCACCAGTTCGCCCAAATTGTGGGGGGGGATATTGGTGGCCATACCCACAGCAATACCTGAGGAACCATTGAGCAACAACTGCGGGATGCGCGCAGGCATGACCGTAGGCTCTTGCTGAGAACCGTCAAAGTTATCAGCAAAATCGACGGTCTCAGATTCAATATCCTGCAATAAAGCCGCACTGGTAAGGGCATGCAGCCTCGACTCGGTATATCGCATGGCTGCTGGCGGGTCGTTGTCGATGGAGCCAAAGTTACCGTGGCCATCGATCAGCGGCGCTCGCATGGAAAAGTCCTGAGCCATACGGACCAGGGCGTCATACACGGCGGTGTCACCATGGGGGTGGTATTTACCTAGAACTTCACCGACAACACGGGCACATTTTCGAAAGGGCCGATCTGCAGTTAATCCCAACTCATGCATAGCGTAGAGAATACGGCGATGCACCGGCTTGAGACCATCCCTAGCGTCGGGCAGGGCGCGCCCCACAATGACGCTCATGGCGTACTCTAGGTAGGACCGGGACATCTCGTTGCGCAGATTGGTAGATACAATCCGCTCTTGGGGATTACTCATACAAAAAGGAGACTCCAAAAACGCCGGAAAAACAATACCTGACTTGACGGGTTCTTAGTAAGCTTTTTAAGTGCCCCAAACAAGGGATGATGGGGAAGCGTTTTCCTGGAAAATTTATACTGAGAACATGTAAAATTCTAGCACATTATTGCCATTCTTGATAGACACTGTAACCCTATTAAACAAAGGGGTTTGGGATGGATTCTGCGAAGCGCTCAAGCCGTGAAAATCACCCTGGAGAACTCCCGAGAGAGGGAGAACAAAATCAGCCCCTATGTAACGTCTTTTAAAGACTCTGGAGAGAAAAACAATGTCCCCGTCTGCCGCCCTGTCTGACCTCCCGTTTCGGGTGATCTACTCTAAGCGGTTTTTGGACCACGATACGGGGATGGGGCACCCTGAAAATGCGGGCCGTCTGAGGGCGGTGGTGGCGGCTCTAAAAGCGCATCCTTTAGCTCAACATCTAGAGTGGGTGGAGCCCTGCGATCGCAACCCTCTACCTCAGGTCAACGCTGTCCACGACCCCACCTATGTCTTGATGCTGCAACGGATTGCCCAGCGAGGCGGTGGGCAATTAGACGGTGACACACCGGTCTCTGTCTCCAGCTATGACATTGCCCTGTTAGCCGTAGCCGCCTGGTTAGACGGAGTCGACCACGTATTAGCCACCAATAACTCCGGGTTTGTTCTAGCTCGTCCCCCTGGTCACCATGCAGAATATGCCCAGGGTATGGGATTTTGTCTGTTGAGCAATGTCGCTATTGCCGCCCGTTATGCCCTAGAACAGCCGGGGGTTGACCGAGTAGCCGTGCTGGATTGGGATGTGCACCACGGTAACGGCACTCAGCAGCTAGTGAGTCAGCATCCTCAGATTGCCTACTGTTCCTTGCACCAAATGCCCGCCTATCCAGGAACCGGACAGGCAGGCGAAACCGGTAGCGGCAACCTGTGTAACATCCCCATGGCCCCCGGTAGTGTCCTCCAGGACTATCAGACCCGTTTTGACCAGCAGGTTATCCCGTTTTTCCAACAGTTTCAGCCGGATCTGCTGCTAGTTAGCGCTGGCTATGACGCCACCGCCGCCGACCCCCTGGCCAGCGTCAATCTCAGTCCCTCTGACTATGGGGTGTTTACAGCAGCCTGCAAAAAAATAGCCCCCCGAGTCCTATTTGGGCTCGAGGGGGGCTATGACTATACAGCGCTTAGTCAGTCAGTGATTGCTACTATTGAAGCCGCCATCACTAACCATCACTAAGGCAGTGTAAAAATGGGCAGTGTAAAAACGTCCAAACGCCCAAGCGTTCAACCTATGCAGTCACAGGTGTGGCCGTGGACGGCTCCAGATTCCCCACATCAATGCTGACATGATCCGGATCGGCCCAGAGCACTAGGCGAGGTAAGTAGGCGCTGCTTAAATGCTCGTGCTTTGGTAACACCCGTAAAGAGAATCCCTGGAGACCACTTTGACCATAAGCCACGTTGAGGCTATACAGGCTGCTGCCATCAGCATCTTGTCCACGATAGATCATGGCTGTGGCCTGACCACCCTGCAGTTCACCATCGACATCAATGCCACCTTGGTAAAACTCCACGGAGACATCTGTTGCCTGCAAATGACCCAAATAAACCCGAGCTGTTACCTGCAGGGGTTCATTCACCTGTAAATCCACATCGTGGGACAGACCGATTTGGGCAATAGAGATCTGTTGCCAGTTTTGGTATAGCTTGGACTGCCACTGAGCTAAGGCCTTAGCTGGTGCATGGTCATCCGCCACTAGCTGACGCCCTCGATCCGACGCGGCAAAATACCCCAGAGTTGCATACTCTTGCAGCATCCGAGCTGTATTAAAAGCAGGGGTATTTAACCGGATAGCCGCCTTCATCTTAGCCACCCATCCCCGAGGAATGCCGTTGGCATCGCGATCGTAAAAGAGAGGCACAACCGCTGTCTCTAGCAGCTCATAGAGGTCATTGGCCTCCACCTGATCTTGGTAGTCTTGGTCTTCGTAGTCTTCCCCAGAACCAATGGGCCAGCCTGTTTGAACATAATCGGCTTCATCCCACCAGCCGTCTAGGACACTGAGGTTGGGTAGACCGTTCATTGCTGCCTTCATGCCACTGGTACCGGAAGCTTCGCGAGGGCGGCGAGGATTGTTGAGCCAAACATCACAGCCTGAGACCATCCAGCGCGCTACGTGAATGTCATAGTTAGGGACAAACACAATGGAGCGGTCCAACCCTTCATCGCGAGTGAAGTGAATAATGTTGCGGATCAGCTCTTTACCCGGAATATCCTTGGGGTGAGCCTTGCCAGCAATCACAAACTGCACCCGGCGGCCTAGGGTATTTTCAACAATCTTACGCAGACGCTCCACATCTCTGAGGAACAGGGTGGCCCGCTTATAGGTGGCAAAGCGACGGGCAAAGCCAATGGTTAAAATGCTGGGGTCCAACACTTCCTGAGCCCGCTCCATTTCTAAATGAGAGCCGCCTCGCTCTTTCACCGCTTTGTGCATCCGGTCTCTAACAGATACCACTAAGTGGGAACGACAGTTTTCGTGATTGCGCCAAATCTCCTCATCCGGGATAGCACTCACTTTATTCCATAGGGCATCGTCAACCCCAGCACTATCCCAATTGGTGCCCAGGTAGCGGTCATATAGTTCCTGGGTTGTTTTAGCTACGCAGCTGCGGGCATGAACACCATTAGTAATAGACGTGATCGGCACTTCATCCACCGGTAGAGCAGGCCACAGCCCACCAAACATGTGACGAGAAACAGCCCCATGGAGCTTGCTCACACCATTGACAAACGAGGCCATCTTAATGGCTAAAACCGCCATACTAAAGGGAGCATCCTGATCCAAATCATCCTCTCGTCCTAAGCCCAAGAAATGCTCATGGGACAGACCAAAGCGGGCGGCATAATGCCCCAAGTAGTGGAAGACTTTTTCTGGAGGGAACAGGTCAATGCCAGCCGGGACCGGCGTGTGGGTGGTAAATAGCTGGGTGGCCTGAGCCATTTGCTGAGCTTCGCTAAAGCTCAACCCCTTATCATCCATGAGCATGCGAATACGCTCTAGGGCCAAAAATGCGGAGTGGCCTTCATTCAGGTGATAGGCAGATGGTTGCAGGTTCAAAGCTTTAAGCATCCGCACACCGCCAATTCCCAGCATCATTTCCTGCTGGATACGCATGTCGATATCGCCACCGTATAAGCGATCGCAAATATCCTGATCGTGGGGCGCATTGGGTTCAATATTGGTATCTAGCAGATACAGCGGCACGCGACCAACCGTCACCCGCCAGATCCGCGCATAGACTTTACGACCCGGATAATCAACCGAAATACGTAGCTCGTTACCCTGACTATCCCGCTCTAGGGTAAGGGGCATATTGTAAAAATCATTGATGGGGTAGCGTTCTTGCTGCCAGCCATCAGCATTTAGATACTGAGCAAAATAACCTTCCTGATACAGCAAACCCACACCTGCCAAGGGCAGCCCTAAATCGCTGGCGGTTTTTAGATGGTCACCCGCTAGCACTCCAAGACCGCCAGAGTACACCGGTAAACAGGTGGTCAAACCAAACTCCATGGAGAAGTAGGCATAGCGCTCATGTTCGGTAGGGTGAGCGCGGTTTGTGCTGTACCACGACTGAGCGTTTAAGTAATGCTCCAAACGCTCTACAGCATGGTTCATCTGAGCAATAAACCCACCATCCTCAGCAACAGACTGTAGCCGTTCCTGGCTAATCGTACTCAGCATTAAAATGGGATTGTATCGACTGGATGCCCACAGGTCAGAGTCCAGACGCTTGAATAGATCAATAGTCCCCACGTCCCAATCCCAATGGATATTCTCAGCAAGCTGACGCAGAGGAGCTAACGAAGCGGGTAGGGTGGGCGTAACGTTAAATGTACGAATTGGGCGCATAGGTTTTTGACGCGAGTGCTTCAAGTCCACGAATCATTCTGACGCTGAAATTCGGTTTAGGACGCAACCCTTAATAGTCTTTTTGCTTCCTAGGGTAACTGGTCTATTAAAAACCAGCTGGTAACAAGGACTACCACCAAACCTAAAATTTTTCTTCAGATTAATACTAGCTGGGCATTCTTTATGACGTTCAATTGCCTTTTATTTCATTTTGTTTTTACAGACATTCCGCATGTTGGTCAGCAAATCAAATAATATTTCTGGCAGGGAGCGCCCAGAAACTTCAGTATCTTCAGCCGTTCAGGTGAAAGGTTCGAGACCTGAGGTTGGTCATCGAGCCAGACCAGATGAACCGCCTGAAACCTCTGGAAAATC